>CAZPQV010000089.1:280-1671 GCA_964588705.1 uncultured Chryseobacterium sp. | reverse complement strand
GTGGCAAAACCACACTTTTCCAGCTGATGCGAAAATTACCGATAGGAAGAAAAAATTTTCTGATGGTTTCCACTCGCCAAATTGTTTCTGAATTTATGCAGTCCGGCTACGAAGTCCTCGAAAGCTATTCCCGAGGAAAACTCTACAACTACAGCCGCACTCCGAAGAATTACTGCTTTGACGACCTTGGAAGTGAAGCTGCTTCCAAATATTATGGCAACGACTGCAACGTAATGGCAGAAATTCTGCTTACGCGATACGATATTTTCAAAGAAAAAGGTATCATCACTCATCTCACAACAAACCTCACAGCCGGCGAAATTGAATCCATTTACGGCAACCGTTTACGATCAAGAATGCGGGAGATGTTTAATTTGTTTGGGTATGACGAGAGTTCGGGGGATAAACGGAGTTAGAAAGGGAAATTCACTTTCATAAACGCAAAAAATTAGTGAACAAAGTAAGGAAGCATTTTCTTTTGTTTTTGCAAAATGGAATGGAGTCAGAATTCCAGCATAGATTTTAATTAATGCTGCTCCATATGTTTTTAATACTTTTGTATATTAAATAATTTATTGAATGACAATATCTAAGCTGAAACTTCTGAAGGAAACCGAAGATAAAATTGAGTTCAAAGAAGCGAAGAATAATTTCCCTTTTAGTGGTGGAAAACATACTGAACAGGAGGATAGGCGAAAATGTTTTCTTGGCTATATTGTTGCATTGGCAAATGAATGTGGAGGAAGGTTAGTTTTGGGAATGGATGATTCTTATCCGCATAAAGTGGTGGGAACAAATTTTGGAGATAGTAAGATTGGGGCTTTGGAAGATGAAGTATATGTGAGATTAAATATTCGTGTGCGTATTCAGGAATTATTTGATGAAAACGGATTGCGGGTTTTAGTAACAGAAATTCCTTCCAGACCAGTTGGGAAAATGTTGAAGTTTGAAGGCGTTCCGCTTATGAGGGTTGGTGACAGTTTGCGAAATATGAGCGATGAAGAAATGTTTGCAATACTTTCAGAAAAAGAACCTGATTTTTCAGCTAAAAAAGTGGAGGGATTTTCACTGAATGAGATAGACGATGAGGCTTTCGCCACTTTGAGAGAAAAATATGCGATCAAACAGAAGAATACTTCCTTTAAAAATCTAAGTAAAAAGCAGGTGCTTTCTGATTTAAAGTTGCTTACAGAAGAAGGTCTGAATTATGCTGCTTTAATCCTTTTGGCAAAAAGAGAGGTGTTAAATGTGCATTTGCCACAGTGTAAGATTATTTGGGAATACAGAAGTTCCGAAGCACAAATACATTTTGATTCAAGAGTCGTGATAGACCAACCTTTGTTCAAAGCGGTGGACGAAGTTTGGAAACTAATTAACCAGCCTGTTCTTAA
>CAZPQV010000089.1:0-270 GCA_964588705.1 uncultured Chryseobacterium sp. | reverse complement strand
TCGTGAAGCTATCCTGAATGCTATGGCGCACCGCGATTACACGATTTCAAGTGAAGTGGTAATAAAGCAGTTTCCTAATAAAATTGTGATTAACAATCCTGGTGGCTTTCCTAAAGGTGTGAATATTGAAAATATTCTTACCGTCAGCAGTACACCGAGAAGCAGGTTGCTTACCGATATTTTAGAAAAGACAGGGTTGGTAGAAAGAAGCGGTCAGGGCGTGGATAAAATTTATTCATTGACTTTATCAGAAGGAAAGCCAGAGCCGGA
>CAZPQV010000088.1:0-7527 GCA_964588705.1 uncultured Chryseobacterium sp. | reverse complement strand
ATCCTGACGGCGACCGTCTTGGAATTGCAGTGAGAAATCTTGATGGAGAAATGCAGCTTCTGAACGGAAATCAGTGTAACACGATTTTAACTTATTATATCCTCGATCAATGGAAAAAAGCCGGAAAAATCACCGGAAAAGAATTCATTGGTTCTACGATTGTAACTTCAGATATCTTCTACGATATTGCAGATAAATTTGGCGTTGAATGCAAAGTTGGACTTACCGGTTTCAAATGGATTGGCAAGATGATCCGTGATGTGGAAGGCGTAGAAAAATTTATTTGTGGAGGTGAAGAAAGTTTCGGATTTATGACCGGAGATTTTGTTCGCGATAAGGATTCCTGCGGATCAATTCTTTTAGCGTGTGAAATTGCGGCCTGGTGCAAAGCCAATGGAAGTTCGATCTTCCAGTATATGATTGACATTTATAAAGAAACCGGAATGTACTATGAAGGTTTAATAAATGTGGTGAAAAAAGGTAGGGAAGGTGCCGAAGAGATTCAGCAGATGATGAAAGATTTCCGAGAAGATCCACCGAAAGAAATTGCCGGTTCTGCTGTTGAACTTGTGAAAGATTTCAAAGAACAAACCTGTCTGACAGTTTCATCAAACGAGAGAAAAGTAATGGACGAAATTCCAAAATCCAACGTTCTGATTTACTACACTCAGGATGGAACGAAGGTTTGTGTGCGTCCTTCAGGAACTGAACCTAAAATTAAATTCTATGTTTCCGTAAAAGACAAGATTGCTTCCGAACAGGATTTTAAAGACAAACTGGTAACGCTTTCGGAGAAAATAGACCGTGTAAAAACAGATTTAAATCTATAATAAAAATAACGGTTTCCCTGCAGCAGCGGGGAAATCTTATATCTAAAAAAATGAAAGTATCAAAACTTGCAGCCAATCTCATCGGCTCAGAAATTATTAAAATTGGTAATGAAGTCAACGACCTGAAAGCAAAAGGTGCCAATATTGCCAAT
This sequence comes from uncultured Chryseobacterium sp., assembly GCA_964588705.1. Lineage (GTDB taxonomy): Bacteria > Bacteroidota > Bacteroidia > Flavobacteriales > Weeksellaceae > CAZPQV01. The sequence continues at coordinate 6,545 of CAZPQV010000088.1, read as the reverse complement.
CTTACCATCGGCGATCTAAACTCCAATATTTATCCGATTCCTTCGCAGATGAAGGAAGGAATTCAGAAGGCATATCAGGAGAATCTTACCAATTATCCGCCTGCAAACGGACTTTTAAGCTTAAGAAAATCCATTTCTACAGATCTTAAAAACCGTTGGGATTTAGATTATTCTACTGATGATATTTTAGTGGCGGGAGGTTCTAGACCATTGATTTATGCAACGTTTAAAACGATTGTGGATGAAGGCGATAAAGTGGTTTATCCAATTCCTTCCTGGAATAATAATCATTACGCATACCTCACTGCCGCTGATAAAGTGGAGGTGGAAACGTCCCAAAGCAACAACTTCCTTCCAACTGCGGACGACTTAAAACCGCACCTGAAAGATGCCGTTCTTCTGGCGTTATGTTCACCGTTGAATCCGACAGGAACGATGTTTACAAAAGAACAGCTTTCAGAAATCTGTGAACTGGTTATTGAAGAAAATGCGCACCGTGCATCCGATCAGAAACCGCTTTACCTGATGTACGACCAAATTTACGCGATGCTTACATTTGGTGAAGAGCATTTCAATCCGGTTTCCCTTTATCCGGAAATGAAGGATTACACCATTTTTATTGATGGAACTTCCAAATGTTTTGCCGCTACCGGTGTACGTGTTGGTTGGGGATTCGGTCCTTCGGAGGTGATTAATAAAATGAAAGCGTTATTAACGCACGTAGGAGCGTGGGCGCCAAAACCTGAACAGCAGGCCGTAGCAGAATTCTTAGAAAATACAGAAGATGTTGATGGTTTCGTTGGTGACTTTAAAGGAAAAATGTCAGACAGACTAAAAGTTCATCATGAAGAAATTCAAGATATGAAATCGCGTGGTTTTGAGGTGGATAGTATCAAACCGATGGGTGCGCTTTATCTGACGATTCAACTGGATTATATCGGAAAAACTAAACCGGACGGAACTCAAATCGTGGATTCTTCAGACCTTGTTTTTTATCTTATTAAAGAAGCTGGTGTTGCATTAGTTCCTTTCTCGGCATTTGGAAATTCGAGAAATATGGCTTGGTTCCGCTCTTCAGTTGGGGGCTTAAGTATTGATGAAGTGAGAGAACTTTTCCCACGTTTGGAAGCGGCTTTGGAGAAACTTTCATAGAAGAATTGTTTTTTTTGTTGAAAAAATTCCACTTTGCATTGGAAAAATTACTACCTTTGGGGAAAGGAAGGAATTATGGGAAAGAAATATAACAAAAACACACCACAGGAAAGTAAGGTTTCAGAAGCGGCATATGCTTATAGCAAGGCTGGTTTAGGAAAGTTTGTTTATTTTGATGATTACAGTTTGGTAAAGAAATCAAGAGAAGGCATCAATACGAATGTGTTTTATTTGTTCTCGGAAAATGCAAAAATTCCGGAGAAAACTTTAGCTGCAATTATTAATCTTTCGCCTAGAACCATCAGTAATTACCGAAATCAGGATAAAATGATGGAAGCCAATTACAGTGAACATCTCTTAAAGCTGATTGCCCTTTTCGAAAAAGGAAAAGAATATCTGGGAACAACAGAAGAATTTAAAATCTGGCTCGAAAAACCTTTTTGGAATTCGGAAGAAAAGCCCTCAGATTACCTGAATACTTCCGGTGGAGTCGATTTGTTGATGGACCGTCTCGAAAGAATGGCGCAGGGGTATCCTTTATAGAAACTATCCATGCTGGTTTTTAGGATTGCTCATAAAAAATATTCGGAGAATCTTTCCGTAAGCGGACTTTCCGGAAGATGGAACAGTAACGGAAAACTGGTGCTCTATACCTCAGAAAATGTTTCACTGGCTTTGCTTGAAAATATGATTTATCGTGTAGGGACAGGCTTTAATGAAGATTATAGGATAATGGTAATCGAGGTTCCCGAAGGTAAATTCGAAGTCATAGACAATAATAAACTGCCTAAAAAATGGCGTGAAATGGAAAGCTACCCCGAGCTTCAGAAAATAGGAGATTTGTGGTATAACGCGCAAAAAAGTTTATGCCTGAAAGTGCCGTCATCCGTAATGCCTGAGAATTTCAATTACATCATCAATACAACTCATAAAGATTTTGGAAAGGTGAAACTAATTGATATTTTGCCTTACGTTCCTGATGAACGGCTTGAAAAATTATTGAAAAAATACCAACAATGAAAATTATCGCTGTAATCCCTGCAAGATACGAAGCATCAAGGTTTCCCGGAAAACTGATGCAAATTTTGGATGATAAAACCGTTATTTCAACAACATATCAGAATGTTGTAGCAACCAATCTGTTCGATGAAGTTTTTGTGGCCACCGACAGTGAAATTATTTTTAATGAAATCGTAAATAACAGCGGAAAAGCGGTAATGACAGGGCAGCACGAAACCGGCAGTGACAGAATTGCCGAAGCCATTCAAAGTATTGACTGCGATATCGTGATCAATGTTCAGGGAGATGAACCGTTTTTGAAAACCGAGCCTTTAAAACAATTAATCAACGTTTTTAATAATGATCAAAAAAAGGAAATTTCTTTAGCATCATTAAAAATAAAATTGTCTGAAACTGAAGAAATCGAGAATCCAAATAATGTAAAAGTGATTACCGATCTTAATGGTTTTGCGCTTTATTTCAGCCGCTCTGTAATTCCTTACCATCGCGAAAAATCTATTGATGCAGAGTATTTTAAGCATATTGGTGTTTATGCTTTCAGAAGGGAAGCGCTTATAAGATTTTCAAATCTTGAAATGACACCCTTAGAAAAACTTGAAAAAATTGAATGCATCCGATATCTCGAAAACGGAATGAAAATAAAAATGGTTGAAACCGATTTTGTGGGTGTAGGCATCGATGTTCCGGAAGATTTGGAAAAGGCAAGGCAAATTCTTGGCGAAACCAACGAAAATTAATAACCGTTAATATTTTATTTAAAAAAACTTTATATTTGACCGATTAATAAAGAAATGAAATTAATGAAACGATTGTTAATAGTTTTCAGCATTATATTTTCACAAATAATTTTTGCACAGACAGGAAAGGAAATCATTGAAAAAAATATTGAACTTTCCGGCGGACTGATCAACTGGAAAGTACTGAATTCAGTAATTCTGGACGGAAAAGTAACCTTAGGAATTAAAGACGAATATCCAATTAAAATTTTCCAACACCGCCCGAATCTCACCAAAACGGTGATAACCATAGGGAAGAAGGAAACTGCCATTGAAGGTTACGACGGTAAGAAAGGTTATGCGATGAACTATGCTACCAACAAGCTTCAGGTTTATCCGAATTATGTCGCTGAAAGTTTTGATAACGATTTTATCGATTTTGAGAATAAGGGATTTACTGCTGAATTTTTAGGTAAAGAAAAATTAGGAAATCTGGATGTTTTAAAAGTTGAACTTACCAAAAATGTAAATAAAACTTACTACTATTTTGATGCTAAAACTTATATGCTACTGAAAGAAGAGAAGAAGGACGAAACGCTTACTTATTCAGACTATAAAAAGGTTGGAAGCCTGATGTTTCCTTTTAGAATTGAAAGTTCGAGTCCGCAGCGTGACAGTGATTACGTAATGATTTTGAATAAAATTGAAACCAACAAAGTGTTTCCTGAAAATACCTTTAAATTCTGATTTCATAACTTTGTATAAAACTCTGAAATGAAAAAAATATTCATTCTGCTGCTTTCGGTTGTAGCTTTTTTACAAAACTGCACCAACCAGAAAAGTGAAGCGGTAAAAGCCAAAACACAGGAACTTATGGGAAAAACAATTTACGACTATAAAGTTGAAGGTTTGGAAGGCAACGAGATTAACTTTGCCGATTATAAAGGAAAGAAAATTCTGATTGTAAATACTGCCTCAGAATGTGGGTTTACGCCACAATATGCTGATTTGGAGGAGCTTCACAAAAAATATAATGACAAGTTGGTTATTGTAGGTTTTCCGGCAAATAACTTTGGAGGTCAGGAGCCGGGATCCAATGAAGAAATTGCTACATTCTGCGAAAGAAATTATGGCGTTTCGTTTCCGATGGCTGCAAAAGTTTCGGTGAAAGGTGATGATATCGCGCCTATTTTTCAATACCTGACCGATAAGGAATTGAACGGTGTGAAAAACACAGCAATTCTTTGGAATTTCACCAAATTTCTGTTGGACGAAAACGGTAAACTGATTGATACGTTCATCAGCACGACCAAACCAACGGACGATGCGATTACAAAATATTTAAACTGATAAATGCCTCCATATTGAGGCATTTTTTTTGATTTTATTTCATAGAGTTTTTGGAGGAATTCACAGAGTTTAAAAAAAATATTTTCTAACAAATAATGAGATTTTATTTATATTTAATTACTGTTGTTTCTTTTCAATAAAACGTAGAGCAACTTCCGTGTAAAACTCCATGAAACTCTGTGTACAAATAACTAATCATTTGATTTCTCAGCGAAGCTGAAAATACTTCCCAGTTTTATCTTAGAATAACCATTGGATTTGATTTTTGATGAATTTACCATAGCCTGTGCCAAAACATCTGTAGGTAATGGTTTCTGACTTTCCATCACGCCGAGTTTATTAGCAAATTTGATGATTTTTCCGCCCAATACTTCGGCTTTTCTTTCCGAGTTTTTACGGTCGAGCATTCCCGGCTGGAAAATGGTGATCTTATTGAAATGGAGATTTTTCACTTCTTCCTCCAATTCACCTTTCATACGCGAATAAAAGATTTTTGAATTGGGATTTGCACCGTAAGAGGAAACAAGAATATAATCTTCAACATCATTTTCCTTGGCTGCTTTCGCAAAATTATACTGGTAATCGAAATCTACTTTTCGTTGTGCATCTTTGCTTCCGGCATCTTTCAGAGTTGTGCCAAGACAGGAAAAAGCAACGTCACCTTTCACCAAATCCTTCCATTCTTCGGGACTTTCGAAATTTACAATATGGGATTTCAGTTTTTCATTTTCTATATCCAATGGCCGCCTCACAAAAGCGTGTACTTCCTCAAAATCTGCATCAGCAAGGAGTTTATTTACCAAGTCTTTTCCCGTAGCGCCTGTTGCGCCGATGATGAGAGCTTTCATTTTTTAAAAAAAGATAATTGATTAATGATAAATGTTTTATCGTAACTAATTTACTAAATTTGATTGAAAAAATCATCATTCATCAGCTATATCTTATGAACATCGAAGCCATCCGAGATTATTGTCTTGCTAAAAACGGAGTTACCGAAAGTTTGCCTTTTGATGATGAAACTCTCGTTTTTAAAGTGGGGAATAAGATGTTTCTTTTAGTTCCTTTGGAAAAGCAGCCCACACAATTTTCTGCAAAAGCCGATCCCGAATGGAGCGAAGAACTTCGGGAAGAATATCCGCAGATTTCCGGCGCGTGGCATATGAATAAAACCCATTGGAATTCGGTGGTTTGCGATGGACTGAAAAAAGAATTGATATTAAAATTGATTGATCATTCGTATGACCTGATTTTTTCATCGCTGACGAGAAAGGCGAGGGAGGAAATTATGAATGAGTGAGTATTTTGATTAAGAATAAAATTCTTCCGTCAGCCGTTTATCCTCATCCAATCTTTCGATCAGTTTTTCAATGCTTTCAAACTTTATTTCTTCATGCAGAAATTCTCTGAAAGCCACGGTAATTTCTTTTCCGTAAATATCCCGGTCGAAATCGAGAATATAAACTTCTGTTGTTAAATCAGTTCCTTCAACGGTAGGATTGGTGCCGATGCTCAGCATTCCTTGATATTGCTCGCCATCGATAAAAACATCGGTAATATAAGCTCCTTTTTTTGGAAGAAGTTTCAAGCGGTTTACTTCAATATTAGCGGTTGGATAGCCGATGGTTCTTCCGAGTTTTTTACCGTCAGTCACCGTTCCTGAAACCGGATAATGATAACCCAGCAGTTCGTTCGCTTCTTTTATTTGACCTTCCAGAAGTGCATTCCGAACTTTGGTGGAAGAAATATTTTTATTATGAATATTGACCGCTTCCATTTGTACTACTTCAAAACCTAATTCCGGAGCAAGTTTTTTGAGCAGTTCAAAATTACCACTTCTGTTTTTCCCGAAAACGTGATCGTAGCCAACGATTAAATGTTTTACATTCAGTTTATCAACAAGAATTTGTCTTACAAATTCTTCACCCGAAAGATTTCGGAACTCTTCATCAAATTCTTTCAGAAAAAGATTTTCAATATCAAAAGAGGAGAGCAGCTGGGATTTTTCTTCAAGGGTATTTAATAGTTTTAAATCTTTATTTGGATTAAAAACCAGTCGCGGATGCGGCCAAAAGGTAAGGATTGCCGATTCAAGACCTTTCTCCGAAGAAACTTCGTGAAGCGCATTAATAATACTTTGATGCCCAAGATGCACACCATCGAACATTCCAAGGGAAAGTGCAAGAGGTTTACGGTCTGTATAATCGCTGAAATTTCTGAAGATTTTCAAAGGGTGAAAATTTTAGAATGCAAAAATAGGGAAATGTTTTGAGTTTCGAGATACGAGATACGAGGTTCGGGTTTAGGGGT
>CAZPQV010000087.1:1745-7670 GCA_964588705.1 uncultured Chryseobacterium sp. | reverse complement strand
CCACTAATTGTTGTAGACGGTATTCCGATGGATTTTGGAGGTGTATCCGGAGCATCAAATGCTTTAGCATTAATCAACCCGAATGATATTGAATCTTTCGATATCCTTAAAGATGCTTCTGCTGCTGCAATTTATGGTAACAGAGCTTCGAATGGTGTTATTTTAATTACCACTAAGAAAGGTTCAGCAGGAAGACTGAGAGTTAACTTATCAACCACTGCATCGGTTTCTACAAAAATGGGAAATCTGGATGTACTTACTGCAGATGAGTTCAGAGAATTTGTTGCTCAGAATGCAAGCCAAAACTACATCGATAAACTGGCACTGCAAATACCAACTGGCAGGATCTTATTTATCAGCAGGCTTGGGGAACGGATAACAACCTTGCCATCAGTGGAGGTATTAAAGGACTTCCTTACCGTTTGTCTTTAGGTTATAATGAGCAGAACGGTATTGTAAGAACCAACGAATTCAGAAGAACATCTGTTGGTTTAAACATGACTCCGAAATTTTTCGATAATCACCTAAGCGTAACTGCTAACCTTAAAGGATCGATGACCGAAAACAGATTCCCTGCAGGTGTAATTGGAGCGGCACAGTATTTCGACCCAACACAGCCTGTTTACGACTACGGAGTTAATGGTAACAGAGTAGGCAATTACTGGGAATGGTGGTTAGATTCAGGTAATATCAACGGGAATGCAACCAGCAACCCATTGGCATCTTTAGCTTCAAGAAGAGACGTTTCTACAGTTTTCAGAGGTATTGCTAATTTACAGACTGATTATAAATTCCACTTCCTTCCGGATTTACACTGGAACGTGAACGTTGGTTACGATTATCAGAAAGGTACAGGTGCAACTACTGAATATCCTGGTTACAGAGGAACATTGTTCACTCTTGGTTCAAGAAGAGATTACGAGCAGGAAAAATCTAACCAACTTTTTGAAACGTTCTTCAACTATGTGAAAAATGTTGATGCAATTGATACAAAACTTGATTTAATGGCAGGACACTCTTACCAGAAATTCAACAGTTTTGTACCTGGTGCAATGACTTATCATGGTGACCCAAGCTACGACGCTACTGAAATGCCAAGAGACGGAGAAGGAAATCTTGTTCTATTGTCTTTCTACGGTCGTGGTATTTTCACCATTGCAAATAAGTATATCTTAACCGGATCTGTAAGAAGAGACGGTACTTCAAGATTCTATAACGGTACAGAAGATGTAAGTAACCTTTGGGGTACTTTCCCTGCGGTTTCTGCAGCATGGAAAATTAAAAATGAAAACTTCCTTAAAGGATCCAACGTTATCAGTGACCTTAAACTGAGAGCAGGTTGGGGTGAAACCGGACAGCAGGAAGTTGGTGGATGGTATCTGTCATTCCCTTCATATAATATTTCTGAACCGGGTGCACAATACGGATTTGGTGAGCAGTTCTACTACATGTACCGTCCAACTCAGTATAACCCTAACTTAACTTGGGAAACTACAAGAACTGTAAACGCAGGTTTGGATTTCGGTTTCTGGAATAACAGAATTACCGGTGCTATCGACGTATTTAAGAAAAACACTGTAGATCTTTTAGCTTATGTAGGCGTTCCTGCAGGGGAATTCAGTAACAGAAACTTTAAGAACATCGGTGAGATGGAAACTAAAGGTATTGAATTCTTAATCAACGTAACTCCTATTAAGAACGAGGATACAAGATGGGATTTCACATTCAACACAGCTCACTACGATCCGAAAATTATTTCTTTCTCTGATCAGGTAGAAGAAGGATATATCATTCAGACGGGAGGTATTTCCGGCGGTACTGGTAACATGGTACAGGGACACTCTGTTGGTTACACGCCAAACAGCTTCCTTGTTTATCAGCAGGTATATGACACTGCAGGAAAACCGCTTGATGGTGTTTATGTAGACAGAAATGGCGACGGTGTAATTACTGCGGCAGATAAGTATTTCTACAAATCAACTACGCCTGATGCAACATTTGGTTTCTCTACAAAACTGACTCATAAGAACTGGGAATTCTCTACTTCATTAAGAGCGGTATTAGGAAACTACGTGTACAACAACTTCGCATCACAATCTAACGTACAAAGTATTGCAACTAACGAATACCTACAGAATATCAGTAAAACTACTGCAAACTACGGATTCCTTACACCGCAGTACTGGAGTGATGCTTTTGTGGAAGATGCTTCTTTCCTAAGAATGGATAACCTTTCAATCGGATATGATTTTGGCGAAATCTTCAACAATACAAAACTGAAAGTATTTGGTATGGCTCAGAACGTATTTGTAATTACAGATTACTCAGGAGTAGACCCAGAGATTTTCGGAAATATCGACAACGGTTTCTATCAAAGACCAAAAGTATATTCATTAGGACTTAACTTTCAATTTTAATTAAAAGATGAAAAAATTTAGTATAAAAAGACTTTCAATAGTAATGGCATTTTTAGGGCTGATGCTTACTGTAAGCTCTTGTGTTGACGATTTAAGACAGGAGCCCATTACAGAAGTTACATCTGCCAGCCTTTACAAAGATTTTGATAACTACAGAAACCTTCTTGCAAAACTTTACGGAGGTTTAGCTGTAGGCGGACAGAGCGGTGGTGACGGCGGCGGTGATATTGCTGATATCGACGGTGGTTTCTCCAACTACATGCGTTTACTTTACATACTTCAGGTTATTACGACTGATGAAGCTGTAATTGGTTGGAATGACGGTACACTACACGAATTCCACAAAATGATCTGGACTCCGGCTAACGAATTCAACAATGCAATGTATTACAGACTTTACACTGAGATTGCATTCACAAACGAATTCATTAAGAATACAACCGATGAAATGCTAGGTTCTAACGGAATTACAGGTGCTGACCTTGAAGAAGCTAAAGCGATGCGTGCTGAAGCAAAATTCCTTAGAGCACAGGCTTATTACCACTTGCTTGACCTTTACGGAAACGTTCCGTTTGTAGATGAAACTACTTTCGGTACAGTGCCTCAACAAATCATGAGACCGGAACTTTTCAAATATGTTGAAGAACAGTTAATAGCTGCTGAAACTGAACTGAAAGCTCCAAGAGCAAACGAATACGGTAGAGCAGATAAAGCTGCAGCTTGGGCACTTCTTTCAAGATTATATCTTAATGCAGAAGTTTATACCGGTACAAAAAGATATGCTGACGTAATTACTTACACTGAAAAAGTAATCAATGCAGGTTATTCTTTAAAATCTGATTATGCTGGTTTATTCCTTGCAGATAACCACCTGAACAACCCAGAAAACATTTTCTCAATTGTTTACGATGGTGCAAGAACTCAAACTAACGGTGGAACAACTTATATGGTACACGCTGCTGTTGGTGGAAAAATGAACCCTGCTGATTTCGGTATCAACACTGGTTGGGGTGGTATCAGGACGACTAAAGCTTTCGTTCAGAAATTTGAAGCGGGCGATCAAAGAGGAAGATTCTTTACAGATGGACAAACTCTTGAGATCAACGACTTAGGTAACTTTAACGATGGTTATGCTTTCATCAAGTATAAAAACCTGAAAAGCGACGGTACTCCTGGTATTCACGACAACTGGGTTGAAGCTGATATGCCTGTTTACAGACTTGCTGATGTTTACCTGATGTATGCAGAAGCTGTTGTACGCGGTGGCGGAGGTAGCATGGCAAAAGCATTGGAATATGTAAATGCCATCAGAAAAAGAGCTAAAGCTTCTGAAATTTCTGTACTGGATGCAAACTTCATCCTCAATGAAAGATCAAGAGAACTTTCTTGGGAAATGACGAGAAGAACTGACCTTATCCGTTACGGAAGATTTACAACTGCAGAATATCTGTGGCCTTGGAAAGGAAATGTAAAAGAAGGAGTAGCTGTAGGATCTCACAGAAACCTGTTCCCAATTCCAAACAATGATATGGTGGTGAACTCTAATCTTACACAAAACCCTGGTTATTAATATTATAATTTAGATCATAATGAAAAATAATATTTTCAAACACATTTTTCTTGCAGTAGCCGTATTCATTGGATTGGCGTCCTGCGCAGACAGAGAAGTTATCACTGTTGAGCCACAAAGTGCTCCAATTGTGATGGACCTTTCAGCTGAAACTCTTTTCCTGGATTCCAATTTCCCGAATAACCAGGCAATTACCATTACTTGGGATCGTGCCGGATATTCAGTTCCTGTGGAAGTGAAATATCAGGTTGAATTGAGTGATACGGAAAGCTTCGAGAATAAAACGACACTTCCCGTTACAAACGAAAAATTCGTAACGCTTACTAATAAAGAACTTAACGAAAAAGTAAAGGAAATTGGCCTTCAGCCTTATGTTGAACAAAAACTTTACTTCAGAGTAATTTCTTTCCTTGGTGGAAGCGATTTGGTACAAACTTCAAATGTTTCCAGCATTGCGATTACGCCATATCTTGCAAGCCCAACTTATACTTACACAGATTATTATATGATAGGTAGTGCGACTGCTGCAGATTGGGATAACAATTCACCAGATTTAATACCAATGCATAAAACAGATCAGTCTAATATTTATACATACACAGGACTGTTTAAAGTTGGTAGTTTCAAGATGATTAGAGATAAAGGTTCTTGGGATGCACAGTTTGGTAAAGGTGCTGCAGACGGACAGTTGAGTACAGACGGTGGTTCAGGCGATATTTCTGTAGCTGAAGAAGGTTATTACACTTTAACTATTGATACTTCCGCACTTACTTATACGTTAGTGAAAATTGCAATGCCTACAACTCCTGTTTACGACAGCGTTTCTATTATTGGAACTGTAAATGGAGACTGGAATAACGATACTCAGTTGGTGAAATCTGCTCACGATCCTCATTTATGGACACTTATGGGAGTTAGCTTAAACGACGGTGAGTTCAAATTCAGAGCAAATAATGCTTGGGATATGGATTGGGGAACAAATGCTGAATGGTTCGGAACTGCAACTAAGGGCGGATCTAATATTCCTTTGTCTGCAACTTGGACTTACAATATTTATTTCAACGACGTTACTGGTCAGTATACCATTATCCCTGTGAAATAAGTAATTATAATTTTTAATACATTTAGAAAAACATGAAAAATATATTAAAGTTTTTATTCGTATTACTGGCACTGCCAATGCTTTTTACGTCATGTAATAATGATGCGGACAGAGACTGGACGACGCCGGAAGCTTCATTCAAGCTTCACCAAACCACTTTGGGAAGTCCGGTGCTTTACGAAACAATGAAGGATAATCCGTTTACTTTAAGCTGGGACAATACTTTAGGTTCATCTGCTGAGTACACCATTTTGGTTTCTGCAACCGAAGATTTTGCTGCACCGGTTACTTTAGGTAAAACGACAGGTAATTACTATACAGGAACAATTGCGGAATTAAACGCTGCATTGCTTCAGGCAGGATTTTCACCATATTCATCAACGCCGGTTTATATTAAAGTAGTTTCCGGAACTAACAATTCCAATGTAATTACTTTCAATGTAACGCCTTATCCATCTGCAGCGCCGGTAATTACCGCTCCTACTGCAGGATCCTCTATTGTATTGGATGGTGCTAAAGCAGATGAAGTTGCAACAACCTTTACATGGAATGACTATACTTACGGAACAGACGTAGTTTATCTAGTTGAGCTTGCTAAGAAAGGTTCTACCGAATTCATTCCATTAGGTACGGTAAATAATATCAGAGTTTTAGAAATCTCTCATATTGATTTAAATAAAGCGGTTCTTAGACTTGGAGGAACTGCAGATGTTGAAGCTGAATATGATGTAGAAGTTACGGCAACGACTACATCTACTGGTGGAACTATTAATGCAACTTCACAGGTAGTTACGTTCAAAGTTACTCCTTATCAGTTAGAGTCTTATATTTATGCA
>CAZPQV010000087.1:0-1735 GCA_964588705.1 uncultured Chryseobacterium sp. | reverse complement strand
TGGTGGATTCAACGGATGGAGCCACGATGCTGCAGTAATCTTAACTTCTGCAACAAGTGACGGAATTTACATTGGTTATATCAATTTCCCTGAAGCAGGAACTGAGTTCAAAATTACTGAAGGACTAAACTGGGATGTTAACTACGGAGATAATGGAGCAGACGGAACTCTTGATCAAAACGGTGATAATATCAAATCTCCAGGTGCAGGTTATCACAGAGTAACTGTTGATTTGAATGCTAAAACAATTACTATAACTCCAGAAGTTTGGGGTGTAATTGGTTCTGCTACACCAACAGGTTGGGATTCTGATACCAAAATGACTTGGAATGATCAGGCTAAAGTTTGGGAACTTACATTAGACCTTACTGTTGGCGAAATCAAATTCAGACAGAACGGTGGTTGGGATGTAAACTACGGAGATAATGGAGGCGATGGTTCTTTAGAGCCGGGTGCAGACAATATCAAAGTAAGTGCAGCAGGAACATACAAAATTGTTTTTGATATCTTCAACCTGAATTACCGCTTAATTAAACAATAAGATCAACAACTTATTTATAAGAAACTGTCGCAATTTTGCGGCAGTTTTTTTATTTTAAAACCTACTCAAAATACTTTGATTTCCGAAGCGTTTTTCATAATTTTAAAGGTTGAAAATTTTTGATTATGCAAAAAATAAAACTTGGTGCATTATCCCTTTTCATGGGAACTTTTTTACTCAATGCGCAATCCCTGAAATCTCCCGACGGAAAATTTGAAATGAATTTCCAGCTGAAATCCGGAGTGCCGTATTACAATCTTAAATTCAATAATAAAACAGTTCTTGAAGATTCCAAACTTGGTCTGCGTTTGCTGAAAGACAATACCATTTCGTTTGAGAATAACGTTGCACTTCCCGAAGGAAAAAATCTAAATTCGGATTTCGTAAAAGTCGATGAAAAAAGAGATTCCAAAAACGAAAACTGGGCGCCGGTTTTAGGAGAGAAAAAGACTTATAACAATCATTACAACGAACTTGCTGTTACCCTGAAACAGGAAGCAGAGGATAGAGAAATCATCATCAAATTCAGACTGTTTAATGATGGATTAGGGTTCCGATACGAATTTCCTCAGCAGAAAAACCTCAATTATTTCGTCATTAAAGAAGAAGATACAGAATTCGATTTTCCAAATGATATGAAAGCCTGGTGGATTCCGGGAGATTACGATTCTCAGGAATATAAACCGACGACGTCTACGGTTTCACAGATTCCATCACTTTGGCCTCAAAGTTATGATGGCAATGCCTCACAAACTTTAGTGAAAGATGCAGTTCAAACGCCATTAATGCTGAAAAAAGAAGGACAGAATCAACTTTACTTCAACCTTGCTGAAGCTGCAGTAATCGATTATCCTGCTTCACATCTTGAAGTGGATGCGGTAAATTTTAAATTCAAAACACATCTCACGCCTGATGGACAGGGCGCAAAAGGATATATGCAAACACCTGCCGTAACGCCTTGGAGAACTGTAATCGTTTCAGAAAAAGCTGAAAAAGTATTGGATTCAAAAATGATATTCAATCTAAATGAGCCTACAAAATATGAAGACACTTCCTGGATAAAACCTACAAAATACATCGGAGTTTGGTGGCAGATGTTCGTTCCGAAAAGAGGAACCTGGCATTACACCAATCTCGATAATGTAAAATTAGGAGTCACCGATTACTCAAAGACGACACCAAATGGAACGCACG
>CAZPQV010000086.1:2842-7725 GCA_964588705.1 uncultured Chryseobacterium sp. | reverse complement strand
AGGGAAACTACGTCACCCATCCCAAGAATCCTGTCTGCCATTCTTTCGGGGTAGAACAGATCCAGGGCTTCCATTTTCTCACCGGTGGAGATGAATTTGATTGGTTTTTCAACCACGGAGCGAATCGTAAGCGCAGCACCACCTCGTGTATCACCGTCTAATTTGGTAAGAACAACACCATCAAAATTTAATGCATCGTTGAACGCTTTTGCAGTATTCACGGCATCCTGACCTGTCATGGAGTCTACCACGAAAAGCGTTTCATCCGGCTTAATGAAGTAGTGAACAGATTTAATCTCATTCATCATTTGCTCATCGATTGCCAAACGTCCTGCAGTATCGACGATTACCACATCGTGATGGTTTTCTTTTGCAAACTTCACCGCATTTTCAGCAATAGCAGAAGGATTGGTTGCACCTTCCTCCGTATAAACCGGAACATTAATCTGCTCACCAAGAACTTTTAACTGCTCGATTGCTGCGGGTCTGTAAACGTCGCAGGCTACCAATAAAGGTTTTTTGCTTCTTTTTTGCTTCAGGTAATGTGCTAATTTTCCGGAGAAAGTGGTTTTACCCGAACCCTGAAGTCCAGCGATAAGAACCACAGAAGGTTTTCCTGAAAGATTTATGCCTTCCTGTGTTCCTCCCATTAAATCCACCAATTCGTCGTGAACGATTTTCGTCATCAACTGTCCCGGAGTCAAACTCGTAAGAACGTTTTGTCCTAACGCTTTATCCTGAACTCTTTTGGTGAGGTCTTTAGCAACTTTATAGTTAACGTCGGCATCCACCAACGCTCTTCTGATTTCTTTTACGGTTTCCGCAACGTTGATTTCGGTAATTTTTCCGCGTCCGGCAATATTATGTAACGCCTTATCTAATTTGTCCTGTAAACTCTGAAACATAATTTTTATTTGTGGTTTGCAAAATTAAGGAATTTCAATCAATTATATGAAAGATGCCTATCTTTGTAGGATGAATTTTCTGCAAATTGTTCTGCTTATACTTTCCATTTCTCTTCTGAATGTGTTGGTATTTTTTATTTTTAAAAAATATTTGCTTAAAAAAGAAAATCCTGCAATGAAGTTTTTGGGCGTAAATGTGGGAAAAGATTTAGTTTGGATAATTTTCTGGCTCTTTATTATTGAGAAGAATACCACCAATTTTCTTATTCTCATTGCTGTTTTTCTTGCAGCGACATTTGCGATTTATTATAAGGTAATTCGTGTTATAAATAATTCGTAGAAAATTAGTGATAAAAATCAATTTTTGGTATTGGTAAGTTTTAAGAAATTCAATATATTTGCACACCGATAAATTTGAGATATGAACAAGAGAATTTCTTCATTATTTTTTGCAGTTTTTCTGATGCTTTCTAGCGTTTTCACTTACGCACAGCACGAAACCGAAGCACAAACAGCACCGGCAACAGAACAGACAACTGAGGGTAATGAGAAAGAATTCGATGCTAAGTCAATGATTATGAGCCATATCGGAGATTCTAACGAATGGCATATTGCAACGCTTAACGAAGGAAAAGAAAACGAAAAACACATTTCAATTCCACTTCCGGTAATCTTGAAAGACAAAGAAGGATGGAAATTCTTCATGTCGAGCAAAACCGCACACGGACACGAGCACGAAGGTTATACAATGGATCACGGACAAATTGTTTCTACAAAAGGACTGAACCGTGCTGCACTGTTCTCAATGATTAGCGGTGATCATACCATCGAGAATTCATTCTACGATTTTTCTATTACAAAAAATGTAGCAGCAATTTTTATTGCAATGTTTTTCCTGTTCCTGATTTTTGGAAGCATGGCGAAAAACTATAAGAAAACTTTGGTTCCTAAGGGAATCGGGAAGTTTATGGAGCCGATTGTTCTTTTCATCAGAGATGAAGTGGCAATTCCAAATATTGGACCTGCAAAATATAAGAAGTTCATGCCTTATTTATTAACGGTATTCTTCTTCATCTGGTTCAACAACTATTTTGGGTTAATTCCTTTCGCACCGTTCGGAACAAACCTTACCGGTAACATTGCAACAACTGCAGTTTTATCAATCATCACATTATTAATCACATTGTTTAGTGCGAATAAAGATTACTGGAAGCACATCTTCACACCACCGGTTCCTGTTTTGCTTTACCCAATTATGGTTCCGATTGAAATCATTGGTGTTTTCACGAAGCCATTTGCACTGATGATGCGACTTTTTGCGAACGTAACTGCAGGTCACATTATGATCCTAGCAATTATGTCGCTGATCTTTATCTTTAAATCTCCGCTTTTAGGATTTGCTTCCGTGCCTTTAGCATTATTTATTTCAGTGCTTGAGTTACTTGTAGGAATTCTGCAGGCGTATATTTTTACCGTTCTTTCCGCTTTATTTATTGGTTTAGCAGTTGCAGACCACGAGCACGAAGGAGCACACTAACATTTAAACTAAAACAAATTTTAACCTAAATATTTTTATTATGGATTTAACAACTGGAGCAGGATTAATTTACGTAGGTATCGGTTTAGCAGTATTAGGCGTAGGTCTAGGTATTGGTAAAATCGGTGGTCACGCAATGGATGCTATCGCTAGACAGCCGGAACAAGCTGGTAAGATTCAAGGAGCAATGCTTATTGCAGCTGGTCTTATCGAAGGTGCTGGTCTTATCGCGATTATCTTTGGTGCGTTCATCAAGTAATCCTCAACAATCAAATTCTTAGCAGCGCGGTTGGCTCTGCTGAGAATTTGATTTAATTCCAAGTTTGTTTGAATTTTTAAACATTAAGGACTCAATATTTTAATAAAGATTTAAAATTATAAAAAATTACAATTATGATAGAACCGGGAATAGGCTTATTGTTTTGGATGGTGCTTACCTTCGCAATCCTAATGTTCTTTTTAACAAAATTTGCTTGGAAGCCAATTTTAAATGCTGTTAACGAAAGAGAAGTATCCATTCAGGATGCTCTTAATCAGGCAACTTTGGCTAGAAAAGAAATGGAAACTCTTAAAGCGGAAAACGAGCAAATCATCCGTGATGCTAAAATCGAAAGAGACTCTATTCTTAAAGAAGCAAGAGAACTGAAAGACAAAATCGTTGGTGAAGCTAAAGACGCTGCAAAAACTGAAGGTGACAAAATGATTGAGCAGGCGAGACAAAGCATCCAGGCGGAGAAAGCTGCTGCAATGGCTGACATTAAGAGCCAAATCGGAACACTTTCTGTAAACATCGCAGAATCTATCCTTAAAACTAAACTGGATAACAGTGAAGCTCAGAACGCTTTGGTTGAAAACTATCTGAATAACAAAAACCTTAACTAAGAATAATGCTTACATCTAAAGTAGCAAAAAGATATGCGCAAGGTTTTCTGGATTTCACACAGGAGTCCGGGTTTACCGATGCAGCATTTTCTGAAATGAAGGATGTTGTGATTATGACGGAAAGTAAGGAACTGAACCGTTTCTTCCAAACGCCTTTCATCGATTATAAAAAGAAAACTGAAGTAGCGAACGAAATCTTCAAGAGCTTCTCTCCATCAAGTCTTAACCTTATTCGTTTGGTTATCAAACACGGAAGAGAATCTCATTTGAGAGGTATCGCTCAGGAATTCATCAATAAAGTGGAGGATCTAAAAGGGGTTCAGCGTATTACACTTACCGCTGCATCGCAACTTTCGCAGGCAAATATCAACGAAATCCTAAGTTCGTCTAAACTGGTAAATTCTACAGAAGGAATAGATGTTACCACAAACATCAATCCAGATATCATTGGTGGTTACATCCTTAGAGTTGGTGACCAGCAGATTGATGCTTCTGTGAAAACCAAACTGAACCAAGTGAAAAAAGAATTTCAATTAAACTAAGATTAAAACAACCATAAAATGGCAGAAATAAATCCGGCTGAAGTTTCAGCAATTTTAAAACAGCAGTTAGCAAATTTCGACACACAGTCTAATGTGGAGGAAGTGGGAACCGTACTTCAGATTGGAGATGGTATCGCACGTGTTTACGGACTAGAAAACGTACAATACGGAGAATTGGTAAAATTCGAAGGTGGCGTAGAAGGTATCGTACTAAACCTTGAGGAAGATAACGTAGGTGTTGCTTTACTTGGTGAATCTAAACTTGTAAAAGAAGGTGATACTGTAAAAAGAACCAACAGAATTTCTTCAATCAGAGTAGGTGAAGGAATGCTGGGAAGAGTTGTTGATACTCTTGGTAACCCAATTGACGGTAAAGGACCAATTGGTGGTGAACTTTACGAAATGCCATTGGAAAGAAAAGCTCCCGGTGTAATTTACAGACAACCTGTAAACGAACCGCTTCAAACCGGTATCGTTGCAATCGACTCGATGATTCCAATCGGAAGAGGGCAGAGAGAGCTTATCATTGGTGACAGACAGACCGGTAAAACTACCGTTGCAATCGACACCATCATCAACCAAAGAGAATTCTACGATGCAGGGGAGCCTGTATTCTGTATATATGTTGCAGTAGGACAGAAAGGTTCTACCGTAGCACAAATCGTTAAGACTCTTGAAGACAGAGGAGCAATGGCTTACACAGTTGTAGTTGCTGCAAACGCTTCAGACCCTTCTCCAATGCAGGTTTACGCGCCAATGGCGGGTGCTGCAATCGGGGAATACTTCAGAGATACGGGTAGACCTGCACTAATCATCTATGATGATCTTTCTAAGCAGGCCGTTGCTTACCGTGAGCTTTCACTTCTTCTAAGAAGACCTCCTGGACGTGAAGCTTATCCTGGTGACGTTTTCTACCTTCACTCAAGACTTCTTGAGAGAGCTGCGAAAGTAATTAAAGATGATACGGTTGCTAAAGATATGAACGACCTTCCGGAATCGTTGAAGCCAATGGTAAAA
>CAZPQV010000086.1:0-2832 GCA_964588705.1 uncultured Chryseobacterium sp. | reverse complement strand
GGATCATTAACAGCACTTCCAATTATAGAAACTCAGGCAGGTGACGTATCAGCATATATCCCAACCAACGTAATTTCTATTACAGATGGACAGATCTTCCTTGAATCTGACCTTTTCAACTCAGGAGTTCGTCCTGCGATTAACGTAGGTATCTCTGTATCGAGAGTTGGTGGTAACGCTCAGATCAAATCGATGAAGAAAGTATCAGGTACTTTGAAGCTTGACCAGGCTCAGTATAAAGAACTTGAAGCGTTCGCAAAATTCGGTTCAGACCTTGATGCTTCTACACTTGCAGTAATTTCTAAAGGTGAGAAAAACGTGGAAATCCTTAAGCAGCCGGTAAACTCTCCACTTCCGGTGGACAGCCAGGTTGCAATGATTTATGCTGGAACTGAAAACCTTCTTAGAAGTGTTCCTGTGAAGAAAGTAAAAGAATTCCAGAAAGAATACGTTGAGTTCCTGAGAGCGAAGCATCCAGATACAATGGCGGCGATTAAAGCAGGAAAAATCGATAACTCTGTTACAGATGTTCTAAAACAGGCAGCAGCAGATTTATCTTCAAAATACAACTAAAAATTATTCAAAATTCCGTATTCAAAATTCAGAATATTGAATACGGAATCTTAAATTTTGAATTAAAAAATTTAGAATGGCAAACTTAAAAGAAATCCGGGGAAGAATTACCTCAATTGCATCTACAATGCAGATTACCAGCGCTATGAAGATGGTATCTGCAGCCAAATTAAAAAAGGCGCAGGATGCTATTGTGATGCTTAGACCTTATTCTGAAAAACTGCAGGAAATTATCGAAAACGTTAGATCAGCTTCGTTGACTGATGATATTTCGGTATATGCGGAAGAAAGAGAGGTGAAGAAAGTTCTTTTCGTGGTTATTACTTCAAACAGAGGTTTGGCAGGTGCATTCAACTCTTCGGTTGTAAAGGAACTGAATCACCAGCTTGAAAATAAAGCAGGAAAAGAAATCGAAGTTCTTACCATTGGTAAAAAAGGTTTTGATGCGGTAAAGAAAAACAGAACGGTATACGAAAACAAGAGTTCTATTTTTGATCATCTGAACTTTGAAGTGGTTTCAAATATCGGTTTCACAGTGATGAGAGATTTCAGAGAAGGGAAGTTTGATGAAGTTTATTTAGTCTATAATAAATTCATCAATGCTGCAACTCAGGAAGTTCAGACAGAAAAACTTCTTCCGATTTCAATGCCGGAGAACAAGGAAGCATCTTCAGTTCAGACCGATTACCTTTTCGAACCTGGAAAGAATGAAATTCTCGATCACCTGATTCCAAAATCGATTAAAACTCAGCTTTACAAGGCAGTTTTAGATTCAGTGGCATCAGAGCACGGAGCAAGGATGACGGCAATGCACAAAGCAACCGACAATGCTGAAGCTCTTAAAAACGAATTGGTTATCAATTACAACAAAGCAAGACAGGCGGCTATTACCAACGAAATTCTTGAGATTGTTTCCGGAGCGGAAGCTCTTAAGAACGGGTAATTTAACCCTTAAAATAAGATGAACCACTAAGATTTCTTAGTGGTTTTTTTGTAAAATACGTAGAATTACGTATTTCAAAATACTATACTTTAGAATATCTTTGCAGTACAAATGAATGAAAGTGCTCTTTACAGAGTGTTTATCAATCTCTCTTTACGATTCTAAAGAATGATGATTAAAAACTAATGTCCAAAAAACACGCTTAACACAGGTGTGTTTTTTTATTTAATTTCTTTAGCTTCCATTTTTACTAAGTGAAATATTACACAAAAGTGGTATATTTTAAATTCAGAAATGTTTCTAATTTTGAACTGCTACTAAAACACAAAAACAATTACCATTAAAAAAAAATCTATTATTCCTTTTATTAGGGATGTTCTTACTGTTGTTCGCATACTCATGCAACGACCGTACAAGCTTCGAAACTAACGAGTTGAGCAGTTTAACTGCAAAAAAACCTGTCGCCGGAAATTATAATATTATTTCCTGGATTAGTGACAACGGTTACACCTTGAACTTTACGATTGACCAAAGCAAAACACAGGATGTAAGCCATATTTTACTTCAGGGATTGCATTGTGATGGCAGCTGGTTAGACAACAACACTGTTGTTTCTTCCAGTGTTCCGGTTACTTATACTTCAGGGAATGGAACCGGCTGCGCTTTCAATAATGATTATGCATTTATCAAGTTTGATAACTTGGATATTTATGAAGGCTCAGGGTCTTTTACCATTTCAATTACATTTGAAGAGAAAGTTGCAGATGCTAATATTCTTATAAAGTCTGCCAGAAACTGCTTCCCATTCGATTAAGAATTCACTTCAAACTGTGAAGAGCCGGAAGGTGAAACGCACGATGAAACAGCTTTTGCGTACGGAGGCAATGATGCACACTGCTTCTTAAACAATGGGTTTAACAGATGGGGCTGGTCAAACGGAACATATTCTCCGGGCGAATATACACTGAAACTTTATGCTGGTGCGGGGCAATGTGATTTAGATAAAGGAACTTACGTTGGAGATCTTTCTTTTACTTATAGAACTGATGGAACTGCAACGGTAATATATTCCGTGAATGCTCCGTATACGCTTGATGAAACTCATCTGTATATTGGTGCACAAATGTTCCCTATTGATAAAAATAATAAAAATACTGTTGCTCCAGGTCAATATCCTTACATTAAGAAAGACGATACTTACGAAATTTCCGGACTTACTGGAGAACCCGTTTATTTAATAGCTCATGCTGTCGTAGGCGGATTTTTACAAGATTAACAAAAAATAATTTACTAACGGTTTAGTAGCAGAAGAGCAC
>CAZPQV010000085.1:7240-7793 GCA_964588705.1 uncultured Chryseobacterium sp. | reverse complement strand
TGAATCTAAAATTTTTAGAGAGCAAAAGAATAATTCGCTAGCGAATTTGACAAAGAGAATGCTTCATTACGAATTTATTCGTCATCTTTGCTAGCTAAAAGATTAAATAAATCATTAAAAATCTTTGCGTTTAAAAAAAATCCTAAATGCACAACAGGTAGTTTTATTATTTGAATATAAAGGCTCTAAAAAATCTCAATAAAACTGAGGATATTGTTTTTTTTTATTAAAATTTAAAGTTAATAAATTCGTGTATTCGTAGCTTTCTCCATTCTCCGAGCTTCCAACTTCGTTCTCCGCCCTCACTCAAACTTCATTCTCTGTATTCTTACCGCATTTAAAATCGCCAGCAAAGCCACACCCACATCCGCAAAAACCGCCTCCCACATCGTTGCCAAACCACCGGCTCCAAGTGCGAGAACAATCGCTTTTACACCAAATGCCAATGCAATATTCTGCCAGACAATTTTCTTGGTTTCCTTACCGATTTTGATGGCTAAAGGAATTTTCGAAGGTCTGTCGTCCTGAATCACCACGTCGGCTGTTTCAATCG
>CAZPQV010000085.1:2669-7230 GCA_964588705.1 uncultured Chryseobacterium sp. | reverse complement strand
TCACGCCATCGCCAACGAAGGCAACCGTTTCATTTTTTGCTTTAATCTCTTTTACCTTATTCACTTTGTCTTCCGGTAATAAATCTCCGAAGTAGTTTGAAATTCCAATTTTTTTGGCGAGTTCTTCCACAACCGAAGTTTTGTCACCACTGAGCATGGTGGTCTTTACTCCCAACTTTTTCAATTGGGAAACAGTGCGTTCTGCATCTTCTTTTATTTGGTCTGAAATCGTGATATACCCCACAAATCTTCCACCATAAGCAACGGCAATAACGGTGTCTGAAACATTTTGGTGATGCGTCTGATATTCAATTCCGAACTGCTCCATCAGTTTGAAATTCCCTGCCAGCATCTCTTTGCCCTGAACGTTTCCTTTTAATCCTTTTCCGGCAATTTCTTCCACGTTTTCCAAACTTAAAGAATGGTCTATCTCACCGGCGTATTCATGAATGGCGGTTGCGATTGGATGTGTGGATTTGCTTTCCAGAAGATTCAGATATTTCATCATTGCTTCCATATTAATTCCCGGTTCGAAATGAACTTCCTGAACTTTGAAAACACCTTCCGTCATTGTTCCGGTTTTATCCATCACTACATTCTGAATATTGGCTAATGTATCCAGAAAATTTCCTCCTTTAAATAAAATACCGTTTCGGCTTCCCGCTCCAATTCCACCAAAATATCCCAGCGGAATTGAAATCACCAAAGCACACGGACAAGAAATCACAAGGAAAATAAGTGCCCGATAAAGCCAGTCGCGGAACTCATAATTTTCCACAAAAAAGTAGGGCAGAAGTGTAATTCCAATCGCGAGGAAAACCACAATTGGGGTATAAACTTTAGCAAATTTTCTAATGAACAGCTCAGTTTTTGCTTTTTGAGCAGTCGCATTCTGAACCAGTTCCAGAATTTTTGAAAGTTTCGAATCCTGATATTTTGTGGTAATTTTTACTTGAGAAACAGTATTCAAATTAATCATTCCTGCAAAAACGTTTTCTCCTTTATGCTTTGTATCAGGTTTACTTTCTCCGGTTAAAGCAGCGGTATTAAAAGAACCTGAGTCGGATATTAATTCACCGTCCAGAGCCAGTTTTTCACCCGGTTTCAACTGGATGATCTGACCGATTTCAGCTGTTTTTGCTTTTATAGTTTTTGGCTGATTATCCTCAAGAATCGTGACTTCCTCCGGTCTCTGGTCCAAAAGTGTTTTGATGTTGTTTTTTGCACGTTTTACTGCCAGTCCTTGAACTGCTTCTCCCACAGAATAAAAAAGCATTACGGCAACGCCTTCCGGATATTCGCCAATGGCAAATGCACCGACAGTAGCAATTCCCATTAAGAAAAATTCAGAGAAAAAATCGCTGTAACGAATGCTGTGCCACGCCTCTTTCAACACCGGAAATCCAACCGGAATATAGGCCAAAACATATAGTGCAATTCGAACCCAACCGCTGAACCAATCCGGTTTTACGAGGTAATCCAAAGCAAGACCAATGACCAGCAAAGTGAAAGAAATGATTGCCGGCAAAAACATTTGCATAGTGGTTTGCCCTTCCGTTCCGTGCGAATGATCGTGACCATCGTGATCATGGTGTCCTTCAAGATTATCAGTATTTTGGTTTATAGGTTTATCATCCACTGAACAACATTCTTTCGACATGATTTTGGTATTACGGTTTTAATTAGTGCAATTTATTAAAATTGTATTCTTTTAACTAAGTTTTATACTTGGATTAATTTTTGATTTCACCAGAAAAAATAAATTATGAATGCTTTGCTTGAGCAAATTTTGTTCCTTATGATTTTAGCGATTCCGATCGCCTGTATTGCCTGGACAGTAACCCACGAAGAAGTTTTTCGTGAGCCCCGGGAATATTGCAGAAGAAAATCAAAAGTTTGCAAAAAACTCTATGAAAGAAAATTTTTCTATCTCTTCACCTGTGAATATTGTTTCAGTCATTACGTAACTTTTTTCGTGCTGCTGATTACCGGATTTAAATTGTTGTTCGATGATTGGCGGGGCTATCTCGTTTCTTTTTTCGCATTGGTTTGGGTAGCCAATATCTATATGAGTCTATTCGGATATCTGAGGCAAAGTCTGAAAGTGGAGAAACTTGAAGGCAACCTGAAAGATAACGAATGGCGGGAAGTGAAGGAAGAGATTGAAGGTGATAAGAAAGAATAATGTTTTCGGGCGGCGGCGAAGCTGCCGCCCAAAAAGTATTTTAATCATTAATCAAATCCAGAAACTGCTGCTCATCCAAAATTTCTATCGTACCAATATCTTGAGCTTTCTTCAGTTTGCTTCCGGCCTTTTCACCAACCACAAGATAATTCAGGTTTTTGGAAACTGCTGAAATGTTTTTTCCACCATGTTTCTCCACCATTTCTTCGGCCGCATCTCTTGTGAAAAGAGAGAGTTTTCCGGTAAACAGGAACGTTTTTCCTGCAACGACATTGCTTAAAACTTCATTGGTGTTTTCACCCTTTTCCAGTTTAACACCGTAGTTTCTTAGTCTTTCAATCATCAGCGTGTTTTCCTGATTTTTGAAAAACTCAACAATCGAAAAAGCAATTTTTTCACCAATATCTTCAACTTGAGTAAGTTCTTCGACGGTGGCTTCTTTTAGTGCATCGAT
This sequence comes from uncultured Chryseobacterium sp., assembly GCA_964588705.1. GTDB lineage: Bacteria > Bacteroidota > Bacteroidia > Flavobacteriales > Weeksellaceae > CAZPQV01. The sequence continues at coordinate 4,591 of CAZPQV010000085.1, read as the reverse complement.
TGTAGCAAAATTCTTTACCAGTTTCTTGGCAACCGTTTCTCCCACGTGTTTGATGCCGATTCCGAATAATACTTTTTCAAACGGAATTTCTTTCGATTTTTCGATTCCGTCAATAATATTTTGTGCCGATTTATCTGCCATTCTTTCCAGCGGAAGCAGTTGTTCTTTGGTTAGAGCGTAGAAATCCGCAGCGTTTTCAATAAGTTTTTCTCTGTAAAGTTGCGCAATGGTTTCCTGTCCCAAGCTTTCAATATTTAATGCTTTTCGGGAAACGTAATGAATCATTTTGCCAACCACCTGCGGTGGACAATGCATCTCATTTGGACAGAAATGGATGGCCTGATCATCAATTTTTACCAGTTCTGTTCCGCACTCCGGACAGTTTTTGATATATTCAATTTCTGAATTTTCAGGATTTCTTTTCTCGGTGTTTACACCAACAATTTTCGGGATGATTTCACCACCTTTTTCGACGTACACAAAATCGTTTTCGTGCAAATCGAGTTTTCGGATGATGTCTTCATTGTGTAAGGAAGCCCGTTTAACAATGGTTCCGGCAAGCAAAACCGGTTTCAGATTGGCAACCGGAGTAATCGCACCCGTTCTTCCGACTTGATACGAAACGCTTTGAAGTTCGGTTTCCACTTTTTCTGCTTTGAATTTGTGCGCCATCGCCCAACGCGGAGATTTTGCAGTATAACCAAGTTGTTGCTGCTGCTTCAGGGAATTGACTTTCAGTACAATTCCGTCGATTTCAAACGGCAGATTGTGACGTTCGGTGTCCCAGTATTCGATAAATGCTTTTACTTCATCCAGATTTCGGCAGAGTTTTGCGTAAGCAGAAGTTTTGAAGCCCCAGTTTTTTGCTTTTTCCAACAGTTCCCAATGGGTTTCAGCATGAAGATTATTTGAAACAAATTGGTATAAAACCGCTGATAATCCACGTTTTCTTACTTCTGCGCTGTCCTGCATTTTCAAACTGCCAGACGCTGTATTTCTGGGATTCATAAACGGATCGAGGCCTTCATCTTCACGCGCAGCATTCAGCTTGTCAAAGTTTTTTCTTGTTAAAAATATTTCACCGCGCATAAAGAACCGCTCGGGAAAATCTCCTTTCAACGTGAGGGGAACATCAGAAATCGTTCGTACGTTTGCCGTAATTTCATCACCTTGAAATCCGTCGCCACGTGTTACGCCTTCTTTCAATTGTCCATTTTCATACAGAATAGAAATCGAAGCACCGTCGTATTTCAGTTCAGCAACGAATTCTACCGGTTCGTCAATGGTTTTAATGATTCGTTTTTCCCAGTCTTCCAGATCATTATAATCGTAAGAATTATCAAGCGAATACATTCTGAACTGATGCTGAACCGTAGGAAAATGCTTTGTGATTTCACCGCCAACGCGCAAAGTAGGAGAGTTCGGGTCGTGAAATTCCGGATGCTGAAGTTCGAGTTCCTGAAGTTCTTTCAGTTTTACGTCGAATTCGAAATCCGAAATCGTAGGTTCATCAAGAACGTAATAATTATAGTTGTGTTGATGAAGTTCTGTACGGAGTTCTTCTATTTTCTGCTTGATATTGTCGGACATTTTCTTTGGTTGTTTTTACAAAAATACAAAATGGAAGGTCAAAAAAACCTCAATTTCTTGAGGTTTTAATTTTAAGAACTGAACATTTCTTCAATTTTCTTTTTCAGTTTTTCAGCATTCGGAAGCATTTCTTTTTCCAGAACCAAATTGATTGGAACGGCAGGTAAATTAAGTGATCCCATCGTTTCCACCGGTAGATCAAGATATCTGAAACAGTTTTTCGAAATACGGTGTGCAAAAGCTTCCGCAAAAGAATTGTTGAGCTGTTCTTCCGTAAGAACGATACATTTTCCGTGAAGTTTTACCCTTTCGAAAACCAATTCTTCATCCAA
>CAZPQV010000085.1:0-2569 GCA_964588705.1 uncultured Chryseobacterium sp. | reverse complement strand
GGATAAATATAATCGGCAAACTGAACTTCAACAATTGGTTTGAGCCCAACTGCACTCATTCCGGCAGTAGAACCGATAATATAGGCTTCCTGAATCGCAGTGTTGAAAACTCTTTTATCACCAAATTTTTGAGCCAAAGTCACGGTTTCTCTGAATACGCCGCCTATTCTTCCGCCGACATCCTGTCCGTAAAGCACGGCCTCCGGATGTTTATACATCAGCTCCTGAATGGCGTGGATGGCAGCATCCACCATTACAATTTTTTCTTTAGCATCAGCAGGAACTCTTGTTCCCGATTCTTCAGTTATAAGTGTTGGTGCAAAAACATTTTCAGTTACGCTCTCTGGTTTCGGATCTTCAGCATTAATGGCTTTTTGGAAAGCATCTTCCGCTTCAATCCTTGTTTTTTTAGTAATCTGTTTCAGCAGTTCTTCATCAACACCTTCCGAAAGTAATTGATTTCTCAGAAGTACTCCCGGGTCTTTTGCACGGTGTTTTTCTAAATCGGCTTCATCACGGTAGAATTCGCGTCTAACACCTGAAGTATGATGACCAATAAGAACAGTTTTTGCACAAACCACAATTGGTTTTCTTTCGTTTCTTACAAAATCAAATGCTTTTTCCATTCCTTCGTAGGCTTCCACGAAATTGGTTCCATCCAAACGCATTCTGTTCATTCCGGTAAATCCTGCAACAAACTCATACGCATCTGCAGTCCTTGCTTCTTCTTTAGTTACCGAAATACCCCATTCATTATCCTGAACTAAAAATATAATGGGCAACTGATGTAAAGCCGCAAACTGAAATGCCTCTGAAACTTCACCCTCGGTCACCGAATTGTCACCAAGCGAACAAACAACAACAGGGTTTTCTTTATAATTTTTAAGATTAAATTCCTGAATGTATTTAATTCCCTGTGCAACGCCGGTCGTAGGAATAGTCTGCATTCCCGTTGCCGAACTTTGGTGAATAATCTGTGGTAAATCCGGATTATTACTCGATGGATGTGAGTAATATGAACGCCCGCCCGAAAAAGGATCTTCAGCTTTAGCGAGAAGCTGCAGCATTAGCTGATAAGGCTCAAAACCAATACCAAGCAAAATACTTTCGTCGCGGTAATATGGCGAAACCCAGTCTTCTTTTTTTAGGTGATATGCTGTTGCGAGCTGTATTGCTTCGTGTCCACGCGAAGTGCTGTGAACGTATTTGCAGATTGGTCTGTTTTCTTCATAGATGTCTGCCATCGCTTTTGCCAGCATCATATGGTGAAAAGCTTTCAGTAAAATGTCCTGAGAGACACTGTGATTAATCATCGTATTCATACGGAGTAAATATAAACATTTTACTTGAGATGAATTATTATGAAAGACGCTGCCTTTATTGGCAGCATTTGGGATTTTTATTTTGAAATTATTCCTTTAAAATTCTTTTGGTTTTGTTGCAGTATTGGGATTTAACATTTATCATATAAACTCCTTTTGAAAGTGATGTTAAATCCAGCATTTGTGAAGTTGGTTTAACGGTTTCACGAATCAGTCGTCCGCTCATGTCGTAAATTGAGATTCGCTCAGCTTCCATCGGAACGATAACGGTTACAAAATCTTTTGTTCTTCCTGGAAATACAGAAATCGATTCGCAGTCTGAAGGCAGCCCTAAAGTTTGATGAGTTCCCGTAACCACAATAGAATATTTGGAAGGTGAAGGCGTGCCCGCATCATTCACAAGATTTCCTTTATTTGAAACCACCACTTTATAAACTCTTCCAACAACCGGATCTTCCACAACGACCTGTTCGATATTATCTACCGTATTATCGCCTTTTGTTGCCGGTGCCATCGGATCGTCAATATTTAATTTCCACGGGTAATAAACGGTTCCGTTTGCGGTATCAATAATCCTTAAGTCCAGATCATTAACCAGTCTTGAAGAATGATTATTCTGAAGTTCTGCTGATGTAGTAAAAGGAACGGCTGCAGGATCTACCCAAGAGATTGTAGCTTTCAGAGGCTGCCCATAACCGGCAACAATTTCAAATTCTTGCGGTGTTCCTGATGTTAATGTTTTTTGTTCAAAAACGGCTCTGTTGTCTTTTTTACTGATAATGACTTCTGCAGCTTTTTGTGCGTCAGCTAGTCCCCAACCATACCAAACGTCGGGACCAATATTTCCGGCTTCATTTGCGGTGTGAGCAAGGAGTGCTTTCATTTCATCCGCCTGATATATAAAACCGGCATTTCCGGTAACCTGTCTGTTTAACTGCGTTAAAGCACCTGCAATTCCGGAAATCATCGCTGCCGAAAGAGATGTTCCGTTGGATGTTGTGTAACTCGTTACACCGGTTTCAGATGTATAGGTTGGAACATACATATTGCCGCCAACTGCAGAAATATCAGGTTTTACAGCACCGTCTCGTCGCGGTCCTGCGCTGCTGTTTGCCCATCGCTGAACATCATTTGGTGCGGAATATAGATTTCCCGATGTTGAAAGTTGATTAACAGCGGCAACGGAAATAATATTTTTTGAAAGCGCTCCCCAACCAATACAGTAAAATCCGTCTTTACAGTTTACC
>CAZPQV010000084.1:1724-7943 GCA_964588705.1 uncultured Chryseobacterium sp. | reverse complement strand
TTGCCTGGAATGGCGGAGCGAAATAGTTCGAGCTGGTTGTAGGCGTTCTTGGAGACGATAATTCCTTTCGTAAAAAGCTTGTTCTCGATCATCGACTGTATTCCTTCCATTTTTTCCAGTGTATGTGTTGAAAATATTAGGGAGAAATGGGCATTGACCACGAGTTGTCCGTCGATGGCGATATTGTGGAGAAGCGTTTGGATTTCTTCCGCAATAATGGCGTTGGATGGAGAGTTGTTTGCCGCCCCCTCGTGCTTCTTTTTCTTTTTGTCGAGTTCCCGCTGTTGTTGCGCCTGCAGAGGAATGGTGATGACCTGATTGTAGATGATGGTTTCGTAATCCTCCAATTCGTTGATGAAGGTGAAGTTGTCCACCGCCGTTTCCGAGGCTGCTCCGTTTCCTCCCAATATGGAAAAAGGATCTATTTCTGAAGGCAGGTCGATATTTTCGACATCCACATAGGAAATATTTTTGACGAAGCGGTTTCCGATTTGGAGATATTCGTTGGTACTTTTGATATTGTCAAAAACCGGGGTTTCCGTAAACTGCATCGACAATACACCCGAAATGTAGTATTCAAAATCTTTCTCATATAAAAATTGGGGTTCGCAACCGCTCTGCTTCAAGAGCATCAACACCTTTTGGCATTTGTCGCGAAGTTCCTTGTAACTTTTTTCGGAAAACTGGTAGTGCTTGTTTTTCTTCTTGAGTTTGTCGTCCACAATGTCCGTAAACAGGAGTACCGTTTCGATGGTTTTAAATAGTCTTCCGTCAAAATGCTCGGAGTATTTCTGCTGGAGGAACTGGTTGGAGGATTCGGCGGTATATCTCTTTTTGGAAAAGATGTCGAGTTTTTGAACGATTCTTCCTTCGCCAATAATGGATACGACTTGATTCAGCACGGTATGGAAGTTCAGGTAGTTGTCTGGGTCGGCGGAATACTGTTCCACAATGTTCTTAATTCTGATGCCGATAATCGGATTCCCGTACTGTCCGAAGAGGACATCAAAATCCCATCCAAAATCCTTTCCGTAATCGTAGCCGATGAAGGGAATGTCAAATGCCTGTTTCTTTGTCTTTACCATCTTTTAAAAATCTTTTGTTGTTGAGTTTTTTTGGAAAAATGAATATCTGGTCAAAATTTTTGGTCTTGTCGTAGAGTCCGTTTTTGTCCTGCTTCTTGAAAATGAGGTAGACACCTCCTGCGGTTACCAATAAACCTAATAATGAACCCAGCAATCCGAATTTGGATAAGATGAGTGCCGCAACCACACCTGCGCCGATGACGGCTACCGCATAAATGATGTATTTGCCTTTGAGTCCGAAGAATACAAGGGGTTTTTTGAGCCCCTTGTACAGGTAGTATCCCATCTTAAGCAAAGAATGCGGTTACAAATTCCGGAACCACGATAAGGAAGATCATCGCACCGCCGTAGCCGAGGATTTCTTTGTTGACATCCTGGTCGCCGTTCGTCCATTTGTTGTACACCCTCAATCCTCCGATAAATCCTACGAGTCCACCGACTGCCTTTAATATCAGCTTGATGGGGTCCCAATAGTCCTTAATGTCGGAAGCGGCATTGGAGATGGCGGTCGCTCCGCCCTGCGCAAGCATCGGGGTCATTGCCAGCATCACCAAGGCAAGGGTTAGAACTTTCTTTTTTGTCACGTTTTTTCTGATAAAATTTTTCATCATTTTTAAAATTTAGGTTAGTTATGTATGGTAAATTGGTTAAATCGTCGAGTGGTAAACCTTTTGTCCCTCAATATTGTCCCCCAGTTGTACGTTGGTTGCAGGACGGTTGACAAATTCTTTCCATTGGTCTTTCTTGCTCTGTGCATCATTTTTTTTCTTGGAAACTATTGGCTCAATAATTTCTGGCTTTTTGCTGATTTCCGTTTGCTGTGGCGGATTTTCATGGTGTTTGGTTTCGGGCTGTTTTGAGCTGGTCCCATCCAAATCCTCTTCCTCTTCAAATCGTTTCCTCAATTCTTCCAAACTGGGATTGTCTTCAAAATTGTTCTGTCTTTGAATCGGAATGGGTTCGCTTTTTAGGAATGATTTCGGGGTTTTGAGATTTTCCACATCCTCGATGCCGATCAAGGTGGGTTCCTCATTCTCCGCCTGTGCAAAGTCGCCGAGTGAGTATTCTTCTGCAACATCGGTCTGAACGGTTTTCTCTTTTTTTAGGAAAAGGTCGTAGACGATATTTCCGGCATAGTACAGAAAGTAGGCTCCTAAAAGGATGAGTGAGTATTTTAACATAATGTATTGATTTGAGGTTTGTGGTTTATGGATTATTTTTTTCTTGTCTCTTTTGTCTCTCGTTAAAGCGCAACTTTTTTGACCTCGCTGATCTGCTGTATAATTTCGTCGAACGGCTTCTTTACGGCGTATTTTTGCTCGTAGGTGAGTTTTCTCGTGTCGATGGTTTGGAGGCAGTTTCTCTTGAACACGGGATTTTCTAGTAGAGTTCCGTATTTTGCCAACTCGATATCCATTTCCTTTTGGTTGAGATATTTGTAGCCCTTGTCGTATTTGGAGCGGATGAAGATTCTTTCCGCCTCGCTTTCCAACAAACCCAGAAGATTTTTGAATACCAAGGTTGATTTTACGGACACATCGGAATACTCAAAGGGAATGATGATGAAGTCGCTGTACACCAAAACATCGCTGTATCTCTGGTCCAGTGTTCCCGCCAGATCGAACAGGAACAGGTCTTTGCTTTCTTTCAGGTCGACAACCTGTTCCAAGTCCTCGAAAGGCGGCTCATCGTCATCTTCGCCAATGACTTCCACCTCGTAGAGTTTGGGCAGTTCCGAGTCCGCATCCTCCCTCCATTTGTTGAAGAAGGATTTTTGGTAGTCGAAATCAAACACCTTGATCTTCCTTGTAGAAATTCTGGAGAGATAGTTGGCGAATGCGATGGCGAGGGTGGTTTTCCCTGTTCCGCCTTTTTGGGTGGCAAATGTGATGATCATTCTTATGTTCTTTTTTTATTTTTGCGTCTTTTTCTTAACTCTTCTTCGGCAGGGTCTCTCCCTGTTCCTCCCGACGGTTTGGTGAATTGGAAAATCAGGTCGTCTATGGTTCTATCCAGTTCCTTGGAAAGATTTTCATCTCTACTTTCCGGTGTCAATTCTTTGCTTGGATTGAGGAATTTTTGATAGGCATTCTCTCCAATTAAGTTTTCCAATGAACCCACATAATGCAGTTTGGAGTGGACGGCATAATATTTTCCATCTTCCGATTTTATGAGGTGGACATCCTTGTTATTCTGTGTTTCGACATAATCCTTTACCTCGTTTTTTATGGCGTTGAAAACCTCCCTGTTCTTTATTTTCTTAGACTCGAAAAGCATAAATTCTATTATAGCGTTTTCGGGATTCTGGCGTTTCAGATGCTCCATTAATATTTGTTTTGAAAAACTGTCCGCCAGATTATAGTCCTTTAGACTTTCAAAAAGTTTCTTGTCAATTTTCTCATCGGTCATCTCAAACAGGTCGTCCATCTTCATGATCTCACTTCCCTTGAACACCTTTCCCGATTTGTGGTCGATGATGCTGTATCCGAAGGGTTTCTGTCCGTCCTTGTGGTGGAAGACCACATCCAGTCCGTAGATGTCCCGCAATTTTTTCTGGAGCTCGCTCTCGAACTCTATCTTGGGTTTCCAATGGTCGCTGTGCCTTTCTTCCGGTAGCAGTGATTCCTGGGCCCTTCTGTCCTCTACCTTGAAGACTTTATTGGAACAGAGGTCTTTGTATTTGCTCAAAATGGCTTTCAGCTGTCTCATTCGTCCGTTGTCCGAATTGGGGGTAAAACTGATTTGGTTACCGTGGATGGTTTTAAGTTTTACCCCGTTCTTCAGAATGGAAAAGTCATTTTCATCATTTGTGTCTTTAGTTAGTTTGAACCCGCTTCTTTCAAGCAGGAGTTCCAGTTGGCTGAGTGAAGCAATTTGATAGTTTAGCAGTTTTTCTAATTTTTCCTCGGAACTTACTCCGTATCGTTTTTCTAGTGTATCTGCCAATGCTTTTTGGGCTTTCAAGCGTTCGTAACTGTCGTTGATTTTCTTTCCGGTCTGCTTGTCAACCCTTGTGGAGACGATATGGACGTGGTTGTTCTCGGTGTCGCTGTGGTAAACAACTATGAACGGCTGTTTTCCGTAGCCCATTTCCTGCATGAAGTCTTTGGCGATTTCGGTGATTTCTTCCTTGCCATGATTCTGATATTTTGCAGAAATGACGGCGTGGAACTGTGGTTTCTTTACCTTCTCATTTTTTGAAATGGATTTGAAGTAGTCCCGAACCTGCTCCGGACTGCTTTCCCCATTGATGAAGGAGGGAAAGTTTTTCATCAGCATCAGTTCTCCTGTTCCTTTCTCCATCTTTTTGTCGTTGTACTGAACGCCGTGAAAATCCGAGCCTGAAGCAGGAATAATCTTGACAATCATTTTGCGAGCATTTCATAGATCTTTTCGAAGATTTGGTTTTGCTGCTTCTTCAATTTGGCGATTTCTGAAAGCTTTGCGGTGAAGTTTTTCAGTTCTGATTCCGAAATAAACTTTTGTCCGTTTGCAATTTTCGCTACCTGGTTGATGTTGGTCTCTATCTTGATGAAGACGTTGTCTTGTTTTTCAATGAACGCCAGTATCTGTCTTCTTTCGTTGTCTAAAATTCTGTTCTCAACTGATGCCGTCAGTAAGTCGGTCAATGTGAGGTTTCTGTCTTTGCATATTTTTTTCCAGTCCTGTTTTTTGGTTTTGGATATTCTGAATTTTATGTAGTCTTCTTTTTCCATTAAGGACTTTGTTGAATCATCAATTAGGGCAGATAAGGCTTGATCCAGTTGGAATATCCTTGAACTTCTCCGTAGGTGTAGTAGGATGTGGACATTGCGTTTAGGGAGGTTTGCGGAATCTGGATGCTGTAATTCTCCAGCAGGGCTGGAAAATATTGCGTGGAATTTTCCGTATGCAGTAAGACAATCTGGTTGGGAATGTATCCGATGTCGCTGTAGATGCTCGCAATGCTGATGAAGGCGTTTCCCGTAATCGGTGCGGAATCAGAAGACCTGTACATCTGAAACCATACATTTACAATTCCCTGTACTTTTCTGAACAAAACCGCTCCCTTTAGTCCTCCGAAATTTTTGGTTCCGATGGTGTAATATTTTGAGGAGGTAAGATAGGCGTGGCTATTTCCCGAATAGTTTACAGGGGCGGACCAAGTTGAAGTTGCTGTCAGTGCGGCGGTGCTGTTGGGATCGAAGGTGAGTACAATTCTGTATTCGACAGGCTGTTTCTCCTTTGCGAAATTCTGCCATACGTTGCCGTCAAAATAATACATTCCTGATTCTGAAATATTGATGACCTGCCCCGAAAGATTGGAAGCCGGAGCGGTGGCAAATACAACCGCACCTTTTTTTGCCTGTGTGTAAAACTTGTTCGCCAACTGGTCGCCCGTTATCCTTGGAGGAATAATCCCGTCATGATGTGAGGTGTCGTTTGGTTTTCCTACTACATCAAAAGTAGTTTCGGGTGTCTGTGTGTTTATTCCGACCTGCGCATTGAGGTTGATGGCAAAAAGTGTCAGGAGAACATAGAGGGTTGCTTTCATTTTTTTGATTAAAATTTCTGTTGCAAAATTGGGACATCAAATCCGTGAAAACAATAGTGTTCATGGGGCGTGGGCTAAATAAGAACAATTTAGACGAGTTTAGATTCTCCGAAGATTAAAAAAGAATAATTTAGACGAGTTTAGATGCTTGAACCAGATTTGGTGATTAAAAAAAACAAGTTCCGCCGTTTTTTCCCCTTTTGCAAAAAGGCAAGACCGTCTTTGTCCCAAAACTTGAAAAGTTTGTGGGTACAAAGACACATCTTGCAACAAAAGTTTACTGATTTTTTTAGAGGTCTGAAAAGGTTCCTCGAATGCTTATATTAGGGTTGTTTTGCGGTTTTTTATGATAAAGTTGCTTTGGAAGGAAAAAAACATGGAAAACGGGGAGAATTGAGGTGTAACTTTTCTACCCACGTTTGCGAGTAGGATGTGGCTGATTTACGCAGGTTGCATGATAACCTGTAGCTAAATTACCCAACTTATTGAAAAAGATAAGTTTATTTGGTGCAGGTTTTGAAGGAAGGTGTGTCTTTTTATCATTGAAATTTTTGTCAGAATGCTTATCATTTAGGAAAATGTAGGGTGGGTCTATTTTAC
>CAZPQV010000084.1:0-1714 GCA_964588705.1 uncultured Chryseobacterium sp. | reverse complement strand
TTTACCCAGGTTGATTTTGAACTTGTGTCTATTTTTCGCAGGTGGTTACTTTGGGAGTGCATATTTAACAAAAGAATCGGAAGGACTGAAAATTCTGTAGATGATTATTTCAGAGTTATTTTTTAGATTTTAGTTTAGATAATCTTGGAATTAAAAATAATGAAAAAGATTCTCTTGGAAATGGGCTTTTTTACGCGGCTTTGTGATTGGGATGTGCCCAATTTACGCAGGTTGAAAAATTGCCTGTGGTTAAATCAGGCAGGTTATTGAAAAAGATGACTTTATTTGTTGAGAGTTTGCACAAATAATGCACGGAAATCCCTCGTTTCTGTAAGAAATCTTAGCATTAACAATTATTTTTTTAAAAAAAACATCAAGCTTGATACCCCAACAATTTCCTAATTTGATAGAAAAACCTTTCAATTAGCCTTAAATCCTCGGTGACAATCTCGGCACTTCCTTTGAGCTCTCTGTCAAATGGCAACTTTTTCCCAAAAGAAGTCCGCAATCCTTTTGGAAGCAAAACGTCAACATAATAGTTCCCTTTATCATCTGGAGTAAGAGAAATGTTTTGGACCTTGCCTTCAACGATTCCATATTCTTGGTATCGGTAATTATCAAGCTTTACTAAAACCTTTTGATTTGGTTTAACTTTACCGGAATTCACTGATGGAATCAACATCCGACCAACAACTAATTCCTTATCATTGGGTAGAACAGACATCACAATATCACCGGGTTTTACAAATTGGTTCTCGCCCCAAAATTGTTGGAAACTAACTACTCCTTCAGTAGAAGAAATAATGAGATAATTTTGTTCCCATTGTCTCAGTGATTTTCTTAGCTGTTCAAATAATTGGAGCGTTTGGGAGCTGTATGTAATCTTATCTTTCTCAGTATTTATTGATGCACCGCTTTTGGTTTTATTTAGATTTGAAACCGCTTCCTGCATCTGTGACAATGTTATATTGATATTTTTCAAATTTTGTTCTGCCTGTAGAAATTTTGTTTTTTCATTTTCTAGTTCCATCGCGGCAATTACACCTTGATTGAACAATTCTTGGGAGCGCAAGTATTTTTTTTGGTAAGGTCAAATTTTGTAACTTCTAAGTTCCGCTGCTGTTGTAATGTAGCAATCCTTGCCCTGTATTCCCCAAGACTTTGGTTTGCTGCAATATTTTCAGGAGCATAGGGCTTAAGACGAGTAAAAAGTTTTTCATCCTGCAATGCTTTTGCAAAACTATTGTATTCTCCCTGTATTTCGCCAAGTTTGAAGGTTGATGCCTGTTGAGTAGGGAAGTAGAGAACTTGTGATGATGACATTGAATCAACTATATCTTTTAGAGCTAGAATATCCTTGTAATCAGCAGCTGACTGAAGCACCATCATGACTTGATTTTTATTTACAGACTGATGATCTTTCACTAAAATTTTTTCAATTTTAGAATTTGTTCTTGCTTCAAGTTTTTCAGGTGGATTTTTGGAAGTTACGACTATGGGGGCAGGTATAAACTCAGGATATTTAATTACATAACTCATCAAGAGAACCATCAGGAGAATGACGAAAATTACCGTGTTTCCCCATCGAATCATCCAATGTGGCGGCTGCGTGAGAATATCCTGCACGTTTTCTGAACGTAGTTCAAGATTGTCTAATATGTCTTTTTCCTTTTCCAATTTATTATTAAATTTACTGATTATCCGTTTATGCACC
>CAZPQV010000083.1:0-7992 GCA_964588705.1 uncultured Chryseobacterium sp. | reverse complement strand
CCGGAAAACACTGTTCGCTTGGACAGATTACGACGGCGCTGTTTGAGGTGGGTGGGAAATATAGAAGGAATATGTAAGAGTTGGAAGACGGAAGTCCGAAGATAAAAATCTCCTGAAATGTTTCGGGAGTTTTTTTGCTATCTTTATGAAAACTTTCTTGATGAAAATTAAAATTAATCAGCCGTGTGAAAAGAATTGGAATGAAATGCTTCCTGAATATGAGGGAAAGTTCTGTCAGTTTTGTGAGAAAAAAGTATGGGATTTAGATAATTTAGACTCTTCGGACGTTTCAAAAATTCTAAATACCAATACACGAATTTGCGGAAAACTTTCAAAAACAAAATACAATATTGCTGCCGGCTTATTATTATCAATTTCATTAACATCACTTTCCTGTTCACCAAATAAAACGATTCAAAACAGTTCTATTGAGCAATTATCTGATCAACAAATAAAAATTGCTGGACAGATTACAGCAGCAAAAGATGTGATTATTCAGCCTTTTTCCATAAAGTTAGTAACAAAAGATAAACTTTATGATGGTAAAATCGATACTGCAAGTAATTTTGAATTAAATGTTCCTGAATCTGCGATAAAAGAAAAAAACATCATTTTAATTGAGTTTAATAAAATAATATATCAGAATTCCTATAAGGATAAATCTTTTCATCTTTTAACAAAATCTGATTTGCTTACATCTAAAAATTTGATTGCGGATGACGGTTTATTTGAAATTGGTGAAGTTGTAATTGTTTCGCCTGCTCCTCCTGATTTTTATTATTTTGATGGTAAAAGAGTATCTAAAAATAAATTTGAAAAATTAAAACGATAAAATCCAGATTTCGAAAGCATTACACTTTATGACGATCCCTTTTCTTTTGCTATTTCCAATGCCTTTGTTGACAATGTTTATCTTTTATATTCAAAATAGAAATTTTACAAATACTCCCAAAAATTATCCCTATTGGCGACAAATGTATTTTCCGGATGGTATTTTTCAGTAAATGATTTGGTGAATTTCACTTTTCTTTTCGGGCTGTATTTTATTTCGTAGGCATTAATTTTTCCTTCGTTGATTTCTATATAGTCGATTTCTGCCTGTTGAGTATTTCTCCAGTAGCGCATTTTTCCGTAAAATCCGTCATAATTTAAACGTTTGTATTTCTCGCTGATGAAGAAATTCTCAAAGAGCGCTCCTTCATCATTCCTTGAAATAAGAGGCGAAAACTGACCGATAATCGCATTGCGGATTCCATTGTCGTAAAAATAAATTTTGGGTTTTGATGTAATCTCATTCCTTTGATTGGTAGAGAAAGGATAAAGCCGAAAAACAACAAATGCTTTTTCAAGCAAATCAATATAATTTACTACGGTAAGCCGGTCGATTCCAATAATTTTTGCAATTTCATTATAAGAAACTTCGCTGCCAACCTGTAAAGCAAGTGCGTTCAGAAGTTTCATCAAGACATCGGGTTTTCGGATATCTGTCAGTTCAAGAATATCTTTATACAGGTAACTCCCGGAAAGTTCAAGCAAAACTTTTTTCTTCTGTTTCGAAGTGACAACTTCGGGATACATTCCGTAAATCAGAAATTCTTCTAACCGATTGATCGCCTGTGCAAATGTGAATTCATCTCTCACTTCTTTCCAAGATAATGGAAAAAGGTGATGCTCCCATTTTCTGCCGGTTAATGGCTCGTTAATCTCATTTCCCAATTCTAATGAAGATGAGCCGGTGATAATAATTTGTTTATCGAGTTTGGCATCCACAAGAATTTTCACCGCCAATCCGATATTTTCGATGCGCTGAGCTTCATCGATAAACAAAACATCATAATCTGAAACAAGATTAATCAGGAAATTAGTGGAAGCATCTGGAAGCTGCAAGCGTGTTTGCGGATCATCTCCATTCAATTTTAATGCTTTCTGATCCTGAATCAAACTTTGAATCAGGGTAGTTTTACCAACCTGCCGTGGACCCAAAAGTACAATTGCTTTCTTTTTGTCCCAGTCTCCTTCAATTTTTTTACTTAATTCACGATTAATCATACCACAAATATATAATATTTTATGATTACAATCCTAAAAAACTATAATATTTTGAGATTAGAATATTGAAAAAACAAATCAAATTTCCAATTAATCACCTAACGTCTTCCTCACCGCTTCCAAATAATCCTTAAATCGCTGTGGCGTTGTTCTGTTTGGAAATCCCGGAATAAACTGATGCTTTTCAAGAATTTTTTCAGTGGAACTTCCCGCAAGTATATTTTCGTAAACGAATTCGTTGGTTGCTTCCAGAAAACGCTTCATTTCTTTTAAATCTTCTTTTGTTCCGGTGCTGGTTTCCGGTTTGTCGGAATGCCCGAAGATAAACACCGTATCATCATCGAACCTGTTGATGATTTTATCCAAGACTGAAATCCATTGATTGGAATTGGAGCCGTCATTAATTCTGTACACCGGAATCATATTAATGAACATCAAATCTCCCATATGCACCACATTATCTTTCTCGAAATGATAAACCACATCGCCAAAAGTATGTCCGGCACCGAAATGATATCCCTTTACTTTTTCATTTCCTAAATCGAATTTATAGACCTCATCAAACAAAATATTCGGATAGAGTTGCTGATCCAAAGATTTGCGTTCCACCGCTGCTTTTCTCTGCAAATCGGGAACGCTTGAATGTGCAACAATTCTATTAGTTAAATCCTTAAAAGCAATATTTCCACCGGTATGATCGGCATGATGATGGGTGTTCGCGAGATAAAGCACCGGTTTGTTTTTGGTGGAAATTCCGTCAATTAATGGCTTTATCAATTGCGGAAACTGACTGTCGATGACTACAAAACCGTCTTTTGTTTCAAAAAGACCAACCGTTCCGCCCTGATTAAAATATCTGAAAACATTTCCCCGGACTCTGGTGAGATTTCCGGCAGAAACCGACAGCGGTTCATAGACTAAATGTTGCGCGGAACAACCAATTAATGAAGGTGCTAAAGCAAGTGCAAATGCGGCAGTGGAAGTTTTTAAAAGAAATTCTTTGCGGTTCATAATGGAAAGATTTCTACTAATTTATGATTTTTTTGAAAATAAATTATAACACTGAGTACACGGAGTTCTTATAGAGTTTTCACAGAGGACATAGTGTTCTTTTATTCTTGGATGAAAACTTTTGTTTGCCTTATTTCTTATTAATCCACAACTTTTCTTTGATCACTTTCTTGTCCCGAAAATTTGGGATGTGGTTTGACGAAAGAAATTTTTTGTTTTAATGAAATATATTATTTTTAAGCAAAATATTACAAATGATGATGAGCCTAAGCCGATATATTCTTCTTTTTGTTGTTTTCCTGATGTTCATTTCCTGTAAATCGGAGGCCGAAAAAACTGCTGAACAAAATGCATACAGAAACTCTATAATCGACAGTACGGTTGTTGCTTTCCAGAAGAAGCTGTTAGCATCAAAACTGGATTCTCTTTTTGCTCAGAAGAGGTTTAACGGAAGTATTTCGGTAATGCAGAATGGCGAAATTCTTTATCAAAAAGAACATGGTTTTGAAGATTTTAAGAATCAGTCGAAGTTAGATTCGTCTTCAGTTTTTGCAATTGCATCGGTGAGTAAACAGTTTACTGCGGCACTTATTCTTCTGCAGCAGGAACAGAAAAAACTTACTGTAAACGATCCTGTTTCTAAATATCTTACTGATTTTCAGAAACCAAAATTTGATAAAGTCACCATTCATCAGCTTCTGAATCACACTTCCGGGTTAAATGATTTTGGAGAGAATCTTCAGTTTGAAAGCGGCAGCGATTACAGTTATTCCAACAAAGGATATAATTATTTGGGGGAAATTGTGGCAAAGGTTTCGGGGAAAACTTTCGATCAAAATACCAAAGAACTTTTCGAAAAAGCAGGGATGAAAAACTCTTCCACAGCGTCAGTATTTCAGGGAAAAGATTTTGCTTCTGCGAATATCGGAACCGTTCAAAATGCACAGCAAGTAGAAAATATGCCGAAACGTTTAGCCGAAAAATCAATCGGAACCGCAGCCGGCGGAATATTATCTACGGTTTCCGATCTGCATAAATGGAACGAATCCCTTTATTCGGGGAAGATTATTAATGCGGAATCATTGGCTCAATTCAAGAAAAATTATATCACGAGAAAGCATTATATTCTCGGAAATGTGGGTTACGGTTACGGCATCATGATGAATCAGCAGAAACCGGAGGCTTATTTTCATTCGGGTTATGTGAAGGGCGCTCCTTCCCTTTTGATTTACTATCCTGAAACCAAAACCTCTGTGGTTATTCTTTCGAATTTTGCTAATGAAAGCTTGGGAAAAGAATCGATTTTTGTTCCTCATAAAGAAGTAAAAGACAATATGGATTTGGTGGAAAATACGGTTGTGGAATTGAGAAACGAGCTGTTTAAAACGGTAGAAGAATAAAAAATCCGGCACATTGCTGCACCGGATTCCCGTTAAAAATCAAAAATATCCTACTTCTTATTGAAGTCTCCTGCATAAACTGAAGTCAGCTTATCCAAAGAAAGATACTTTTTTAGTATGGTATTCACATCCGAAAGTTTCAGAGCCTGAATTTTTGCATTCTGCTCATCAAATTTCTCCAATGGAATTCCGTATTGTAGTTTGTTCAATACAAGATTCATCAACGTAGAATCGTTTCCTAAACTCGTTGTTCTAACGTTAGAATAACTTTTCTTATTGGTATCGAGTTCCTCCTGTGTAAATCCTGAAGCAAGCGCTTTAGAAACCTCATCTTTAATGGCGTTTTCAACAGCGTCGCGTTTCGTAGGATTCAGGAATGCGTAGTAACCCCAAGACGAAACTTCGTTGGAAACCGGAATGCTTAAGAACGATCCAACACCGTAAGAAATACCTTCCTTCTCACGAAGTCTCATCGGAAGTCTTGCAGAAAGGAATCCACCGCTTCCAAGGATTTCGTTTGCCATCACCAGTGCAGGATAATCCGGATGGTTTTGGTCCATTTTAAAACTTGCAGTACCAAACGCTGCAGCATTTTCTTTATCCGGAGTAATGATGTTTTTATCTACTTTCTTGGTTTCGAAAAATGTTGGTTTCACCTCTACATATTTGGATTTTGCAACCAGTTTTCCGAATGTATTTTCCATAGAAGCAACAGCGGACTTAGCATCTACATTTCCGATTACCACACCATAACCTGTATTAGCACCGAAAATTTTGTTGTAGAAATCTACAATCTGATCTCTGGTTATCTTCTTGTTATTTTCAATCTGCTCATCCATTGATGGAGTGTAGAAAATACTGCTTTTCGGATATGGACTTGCAATTTTCTGAAGTTCCTGCTGCGCAAGTGCCTGCGGATCTTTCAGCTGACCTTCAAGGTAAGTGTTGTATTCAGTAACGGCTTTCGTAAGTTCATTCTGAGGGAATGTCGGATTGGTAAGAATGTCTTTAAGAATATCCATCACCTCTTTGTAGCTGTCTTTGTAAGTGCTTACGTTCACCACGAAAGTCTGTCCGTACATACCTGTTCCAATGGAAGATTTCAGTTGGTCTAATCTGTCCTGAATCTGCTCTTTAGTTTTTGTTTTAGTTCCGGCTTTCAGCAATTGAGCCATAAATCCTGCAATTTCAGATTTTCCGGAAAGATCTTTTTCGTTACCCAATCTCAGTCTGAAGTTGGCAAGAACTTTATCTCCTTTAATTTCTTTATTAATTAAACCATATTTCAATCCATTGGAAAGAACACCTTCAGTGGTATTTTTCTTCAGGTTTGCAATTGTAGCTTCAAAAGGAGCTGCTTCTTTTTCAAGGGCTCTTCCTTTATAATTGTCAGTTAATGCAGCAATATGATGATCTCTAAATTCCTGTGGCGCCACTCTTTCTTCGTTGGCTGCCGGACGGAAAACTCCTACTGTTCTGTTGTTGCTTCTGAAATATTTCTGTGCCACTCTGTTGATATCAGCAAGCGTTAATGCTTCAACATTATCTCTGTAAAGGAAAGCCAGTTTATAGTTTCCTGCACCTACGATTTCGGTAAGTCCGATTGCAAAATTAATCGTGTTATTTTTCTGATTTTCAATATTTTTCAGAAGCTTTGCCTTAGCACGGTTCAGATCGTCCTGAGTATATTTTATCTCAGCAATTTTGTCTAATTCTGCTCTTACCAGTTTCGTGGTTTCATCAAGATTTTTATCTTTCGGAACATCGAAGTTAAAATACATTAATCCCGGATCCCTCACCGATGGATTGAAATTCCAAACGGAAGAAACCTTCTGAGTTTCAACCAAAGATTTATACAGATATCCTGAAGGATTTGAAGTAAGAATTTCTCCCAAAGCATCCAAAGCAGCATAATCTTTATCGGCGTAAGCCGCAGTGTGATATCCTGCCGCAACGATTTGGTTTTCACCGTTTCTTTTAATCTCGAAATACTTTTCTCCCTGCTGTGCCGGTTCTACAGTGTAAGTTCCGCCCAAAACTCTTTTTGGTTTTGGAATTACCGAGAAATATTCGTTGATGTATTTCAAAGCATTATTTTCATCAAATTTTCCGGCAACAATTAAAGTTGCATTATCCGGCTGATAATATTTTTCGTAGAAAACTCTTAGAGTTTCAGCTTTTACTCTTTCTATATCTTCGCGGCTACCAATGGTTGAGTTTCCATAGTTATGCCACATATAAGCGTTGGAGAAGATATTCTGCATCATTACTCTTGTCGGATTGTTTTCCCCAATTTCGAACTCGTTTCTTACTACTGAGAATTCTTTATCCAAATCTTCCTGAAGAATGGTTGCGTTAATCATTCTGTCGGCTTCCATCATCAAAGCCCATTTCAGGTTTTCGTCGCTGGAAGGGAATATCTCATAATAGTTGGTTCTGTCGTACCAGGTTGTACCGTTGGCAACACCACCTTTATCTGTCAACTGCTTTTTGATATCTCCCAAGTTTTTTGTTGATTTAAAAAGCATATGCTCCAACAAGTGAGCCATCCCTTTTTCACCATAACCCTCATCTTTTGAGCCAACATTGTAAACAATGTTTACCACCATATTACTCTGTGAAGCATCCGGAAGCAGAAGCACCTTCATCCCATTATTAAGGGAATATTCTTTGATGCCTTCTACATTTGTAACAAATTTAGGAGCTGAAGCGGAGGATTTCTGAGCAATCGCCGGAACAGAAACCACCAAAGCAAGACCCAAAAATGCCTTTACCAGTAGTTTTTTCATAAAAATAGTTTTTGATAATATTTGACTTTAACTATATTAGACGCTCACAATCGCTGTTTTGTTACAATTAAAAACAATAAATTTGTGAAGTGGAAGCAGAAAAAATCATATTAGGCATCGACCCCGGAACAACAGTTATGGGATACGGAATTATTTCTGTTAAAAAGAATAAAATGGAACTCGTTTCCATCCACGAACTCATCCTCAAAAAATATCCCAACCACGAAACCAAACTGAAATATATATTCGATAAAACCCTCGCTCTGATTGATGAGTTTCATCCGGATGAAGTGGCTTTAGAGGCGCCTTTCTACGGAAAGAACGTACAGAGTATGCTGAAACTTGGCCGCGCGCAAGGTGTGGCGATGGCAGCGTCGCTTTACAGAAACATTCCGATCACAGAATATTCTCCAAAGAAAGTAAAAATGGCCATCACCGGAAACGGAAATGCCAGCAAAGAACAGGTTGCAGGAATGCTTCAGAATTTATTAAAACTGAAAGAGTTCCCCACAAAATATCTTGATGCTTCCGATGGTTTGGCGGTTGCAGTCTGCCATCATTTCAATTCCGGAGGCGTGGGAACTGAAAAATCTTATACCGGTTGGACCGCATTTCTGAAACAAAACCCGGATCGGTTGAAATAAAAAATCTCCTCAGTAATACAACTGAAGAGATTTTTGGCTATATCGTGTTTTGTGTTTTAAGGTTTCCAAAAACTCCATTGCGTTCCGTTGAAAACAGCC
>CAZPQV010000082.1:0-8358 GCA_964588705.1 uncultured Chryseobacterium sp. | reverse complement strand
TTTTCAGTATAGCAAAGGAGGCCAATATTGGAGCAAAAATACTAAATGCCGTCGCCAAGGCAGGTGCACATGGATTTACTCAGGGAGTAATTTCAGCAGTACAGGGGGGTAATTTTAAAAGTGGTTTCTTGTCTGGAGTATTTGCAAGTTTTGCTGGAGATTTATTAGGTGCAGGCATTAGAAGTTCTGGTGAATTTAGTATAGTAAGAAGCAAAGGATTCGCTTTGCTTACAGGAGCTGTAATGGGAGGTACTGGTTCTGTTTTAGGTGGCGGTAATTTTTGGATAGGTGCGGGGCAAGGTTTGATTGTTACGGCTTTCAATTATTTGAAGCATAGGGTAGTATCTAAATCCGCTTCGGATAATTATGTAATTGCAGGCATCAATGGTGCAGGAGGAGAAGGGGTTAGTGGTAATCCTGATTTAAAAAGTTTTGTTGAAGGACAAGGTGGTAAAATGTTTACTAGTTCATGGGGAACTAATGATCAAGAAATAATTGATTATTTAATAGCAGGTCATAATGAAGGTAAACAAATAAAAATATACGGACACAGTCGTGGTGGTGCAGCTGCTGTTAGGATTGCAAATAAATTGGGAGAAATGTTCATTCATGTGGCAGAAGTAAATTTATACGATCCTGTAGCTTTGTATGGTGGTGGCGATTTTGTATTTGAACATCCTTATGTAACAAAAGTTAATAATTATTATCAAAGAAATCCGACGGATCATTTATCAAGTGCTACAAGGTTTGAATTAGCAAACAATCCATTTAAAGGAAGTCCAGTAAGTGCTAAATTCCAATGGCCTGTAGTTAATAATGTCAATCTAACAGGAAAGTATTATAACGGCGTATTAATCAATCATATAAATATAACAGAATATGCAATTAAAAATCCATAATATGAAAATTACATTTTATATATTTCTATTGTTTTTATATACTTCAAATTGTATTGGAAAAAATAATTCAGAGAATCAGATAACTATAAAAGTAAATGTAATCGATAGTGAAACAAATAAACCAAGGTTAAATTTACAGGATACAATAGAAGTTAGAAAAGAAGAATTTAGTCATTTAATAAGAACGTATAATAAAGTTGGAGAATATATAACTGATTCTTTAGGTTCTGTGAAAGTTACTATTGATTACAATAAAGGATACAAGTTTATTCTTGTTAGAAGAGGATTCTATGGTTCAGAAAGTTTTGCTGAACCATTCACTAAAGATAGATTGAAAGATGGTCAAGAAATAAATATAAAAGCAATTCCTATTGAACACTAATTGATGTTATATATCTTTTTAAAAGAATAAAAGTAAATTTTGCAATTAAGAAAGTGCTGTATATGAATAATTTTTTAGGTTTTAAATCATATTAATTAAAGATAGTTCATGGTAATTCTATAGGAAAATTAAACTAAAATTATTTTACGAAAAGTTTTAAAATAATAAGATGTAAAAATTACAAACCCTGGTGAGTTTAGCGTATTAAGAAGCAAAGGTTTCGCTTTGCTTACAGGAGTTGTAATGGGAGGTACTGGTTCTGTTTTAGGTGGCGGTAATTTTTGGATGGGTGCAGGGCAAGGACTAATAGTTACCGCTTTTAACTTTTTAGCACATGATATTAATGAAGGTGGATTAAACCAAGTGGCAAACCAAAACTCGTCCTCCACTAATAGACCAAGTAAATCTAACCGAAGGCTTGAAAGACTTGAACGACAAGGTAAAGTTAGGTTTTTGACTGAAAATGAAATCGCATTAGCAAAATCTGTATTTGGTGATGAGATTGACTACCTAAGTGTAAAAATAATTAGAGCTAAATATGTTTTCATACAGGGCAAGAATTATGCTGTAACACCGAATGGCAACATTTATTTCCCAATGAGTGAAGCAGATTGGACTTTTTCACTAAGTTTTAGAGATTTATTCATTCATGAAATGACTCATGTTTGGCAGTATCAAATCGGTATTAATGTTTTTATGAAAGCGTTGCCTTTACAAATATTAAAATTTGGTACTTTGGGGTTAATCGATCCATATACACTTCCTCAAAATAATATAAATTTCCAATTTCTTAATGTAGAACAACAAGGAAGTTATATGGAGGGGGTCAACAAAGGAATTTATAATAATCCATTTAATAAATAATTATAATGAAAAAATTAATCGGAATATTTTTGATATACATAACTTTTACTTCTTGTATAGGCACTAGGATGTTGAGATGTAAAGTAGAGGGTAATATAAACGACAAAATAATAATCTACCCCGTAAAGCAAGAAAATCATAAAAGAATAAAAAATTTTGAAGTCGTTTCAATTGAAGTAAGAGAGAAATTAGATTCAACGACTTGGGAAAAAGTTTGGGTTGATGTGGGACCAATAAAACCTATTAATGGTATAATTCTTTACGGTCAAAAAAACGAAGATAAAAAACAACCTTTCTTACCTGCCAAGGAATTAAAAAAAGAAACAATTTATGAGATTAATTTTAGTTTAAATTCTTATTCGAATGGCTATGGAATATGTGGTTGTAAGTTTAATGTTGATAAAGATGGAAATGCGGCACAAGTTAGATAATAAAAAGGTTGGTAATGTTCCAAAAGTGCTGGAGTCATTTATTCATCAAGCGTCGGATAGATAATTTATTGTAAGATTGGCGATAATATGCTGACGTAGAGGTCGGCATTTTTATTTTTAGGCCTAGAATGATAAATTATGAAACTCAAAATCTATAAGTGTTTCAAATGTGTTGGTAGCATCGCAGAATTAATAAAGGATGAAAGAACATTTTCGGGAAATCAGAGATGCAAATTCACCGACTGTAGGCAACAAATGTCATAAAATTTGCATGTAAGGATAATCCAATTCACGAAAAATAGAACTAAAATACTTTTAACAATAAAACCCAATCTAGAAATAAAACTCTTACCTTCAGGACAATTCAATTTTCTAAAAATTCGTATTAAGAGTCCAGAATAATCCAGATTATTCTTTTTTAGTCTTCCAAAAATCCAGAATAGTCCAGATTGTTCTTATTTAGCCCACGCCCGATGAATACTATTGTTTTCACGGTTTTGATGTTTCAACTTTGCAAAAGAAACTTTAATCAAAATGATGAAAACGCTATTTTATTTATTTCTGCTGATTACAGGCATATCGGTCAAGGCACAAGTCGGCATAAACACCACCAACCCCGAAACCACTTTTGAAGTTGTTGGAAAACCAAACGATCCCAAACATTTTGACGGCATCATCCCACCAAGAATTACCGGTGACCAATTAGCATCAAAATCCTATTCAAATGCAAAAAAGGGCGCGGTAGTCTTTGCGACATCTCCAGCGTCCAATCTTTCCGGGCAGGTCATCAATGTCAGCGAGTCCGGGATGTATTATTTTGACGGTAGTGTTTGGCAAAACTGTGCAAAAGAAAAACAACCAATTGAATACCGAATTGTTTTGACATTTGATGAAAATGGGACTGATCCTTTAACGGCGACTTCGACATGGTCTGCACCGATAAATTATTCCGGAAACAGTCATGCTTATCTAACCTCTTCAAAATATTACACGACTGGAACCAAAAATTTCGGAGGATTAAAAGGATTTGTCCTTTTTAGAAAAGTAAACGGAATTGTAAACGTTAGATTCCAAATCTACAGGTCTTCCAATTCAGCACCGATCACCGGAAACGCCTTCATCGGCATCGCGAGCATCTTCAGCGACATTGGTTATATTCCCAATCAAATCGTGCTGCTCCATACTGAAAACTCCACCCAGTTTTTTCCGGCATTGCTTGAAAACTATTCAATTCAAATTCCCCAAACCTCACTCAATGCGATGTCCACCTCATATTATACCTACGGAGAAGTGCAGGGATACTCTAACTGGATCAAACCATATCTCCCTTAAAAATAAAAAACCAAACGATATGAAAAATGACAAAAGAAGGAAAGGAAGAGGTGATCCTAATCAGGGTTCAAAAACTCCGAAAAGAAGAGTGGAAAAAAATCTGTTCCAGGAGAAAAATCTCCCTCACCAGTTTAATTATCGATTCGGTAGAGAACAGGATTTTGGAAGACGAGCGGAGAAGCATATTAGCGTTCATTGAAAAACAGGACAACATCTTTATTAAGATTGAAACCAACATTAATCAGATCGCGAAAATCGTTAACGGGCAGAAGTTTATTTCCCAAACCGAAATTAACCATTTCCAAAGCCAAGTGCAAACCATCGCCGCACTGAAGCGGCAACAGAATGAGATTTTCCTAAAAATCTATTCCCTCATTGCCAATGATCGTTAAGATTTTAGGTTCGGCGAGTTCCAACTTCCACGGTGTGCAGTACAACGACAAAAAAGTTGAGAAAGGAACGGGAGAACTGATGCTGATGAAAAACTTTCCCTCCTTCTTCGATGGAGAGAGCAGTCCGGATTACTTCAAATCCATCTCGAAAAACGAAAAGGTAAAAAAGCCGCAATTCCATGCCGTGATTTCTACCAAATTTCAGGCACATCCGAAGGAAGAACTCACAAAGGTTGCGGAAGACTTTATGCAGGAAATGGGCTATGGTAACCAACCCTACAT
Organism: uncultured Chryseobacterium sp.; assembly: GCA_964588705.1. Taxonomy (GTDB): domain Bacteria; phylum Bacteroidota; class Bacteroidia; order Flavobacteriales; family Weeksellaceae; genus CAZPQV01. Next base: position 3,776 of record CAZPQV010000082.1, on the reverse strand, counting down.
CGTGGTTTTCCACAACGATACAGAAAACAACCACGTCCACATTGTTTCGACAAGGGTGGACAAGGAAACGGGGAAAAAGATCAATGACAGTTATGAGCGGTTAAAAGCGCAGAAAGCTCTCGCCAATACCCTCGAAAAATTATACGGCATCACACCGGAGCAGGAACTCGAAAAATTACTCAATTACAGAATCGGTTCGGTAAAACAACTGGAACTCTTGCTGGAGAGAAGCGGGTTCAGATTATCACAAAACACAAATGATGAAAAAAGATATGATATTCTGAAAAACGGCGTAAGGCTCATAACCATACACGGAAGCCAAATAGGTTTGACTCCACATTCAAAAGACAGCAGGAGATTACAGTTGAAGGCGATTTTGACCAAATACCGGGATCTCAGTTCCAACAAGGTCTTTCAGATAGAGGACAGAAGAAGGCAGAAATCCATCCTTCCCAAGGAAAAGCACAAAGACTGGAAACCCAAAATAGAGTTTGAAAGCGAACTGCAAAAAAAGTTAAGGAACATTTTCGGAATTGATGTGATCTTTCACCACAAAGACGGGCAAAAACCCTTTGGCTACAGCCTGATTGACCACAAAACCGGAACAGTGTACAAAGGGAGCGACATCATCAAAATGAACGAACTCTTCGAGTTTACCGATGACAGGATTGACAAAAAAATATTTGAAAGTTTAAAAGACTACAATATTACAGACACCGCATCAAAGAAGATTTTGATGGAATATTTAAAACAAACGAACCCAGAAATGACACCGAAAGACTTTATGCTTTTTGAAACCAAGCGCAGAAAGATCAGGGAAATTTTTGCATCAGTGAAAAAGGAGGCGAAGGATTATGTGAAGAACCAAAATTCAAAAGATCTGCACCTCATAAAATCAGAAGACGGAAAATATTATCTCGTCCACACAAAACTTCACTATGTGGGAGCATTGGAACATCTGATTGGAGAAAAGGAATATCAAAAATTTTTGAATCCGAATCAAGAAACACCAACCATACAGCCAAACGAAGATGAAAATCTTTCCAAGGAACTGAGCCAAAGCATAAACGATCTGCTTTTTCAGTTCACCAAAACAGCAGGATCGGGAAAAGACCCTGCAGAAGACGAATTCAAGAAAAGAAGAAAGAGAAGATAAAATTCTGTAAACCAACAACAATACAATGATTATCACATTTGCCACCCAGAAAGGCGGAGCCGGAAAAACCACCCTCGCTATTGCGTTTGCCAACTATCTTTCTACCATCACAGAAAGGAACATCAAGGTGTATGATTTTGATTTTCAAAAATCCTTCTATTCCAAGTGGCTGGATGACGAGGAATCGGAATTGCCGAAACTCTACGATGTGGAAGCCATCGGTGAGGTTGATAAAAAACCGCCTTTCAGGGATTTGGAAGAAGTCATCGAACTGAAGGAAAGTGGAGACATCTACATTTTCGATTTGGCGGGAACGCTTGACCGGAAATACAGCGATGTGCTGATCTACAGCGATTTTATTATCATTCCCTTCGAGTACTCCGACGTATCGGTAAAATCGACTTTGGTCTTTAGAAATTTACTGGGTTTACTGGAAAGTGAGGCAGAAAGAATCTTCATTCGCTCCAAGTATGACAAAGGTTACAAATACTGGAACCAACAGGAAATGGACGAGGAACTAGCCAGATATGGGCTGTTGCTTGAAAACTCCGTACACAAAAGAAACAGCCTTCAAAGCATTAGCACAAGAACGCTGAATTACGACCAAAAAAATGCTGTGAAAAGACCCTTTAACGAAATTATCGAACACATCAACAAGGAACTGAAAATAACCCTTTAATCACAAAAACCAAAAACACAAATGCTAAAATATTCGCTCATCTTAATAGGAATCTACGTTCTCTATTATGCCGGAAACATTGTCTATGACCTGTTTTTGAAGAAAGAAAAAACCGTGGTTACCGATGAATCGGAGGAATTCTCCCTCGTCAGTTTTGCCAAAACAGAAAACCCGCCGGAAAGCCACATCGAGATTGATGATGTCGAAAACATCCGAGTGCCGTACTCCTTTACAAAAGTTCGAATTCCTTTATCGTTCGACCCGGAAACAATGTTCGATAAACCCGATCTGGATGAATTAAGAAGAAAGTTTGAAGCCGAGGAAGAACTGGACGGAAATTTTCCCTCACCCGAATCAAAACAGGAAATTTCTCAATTGGAAACTCAAAGAGAAGAATCGGAATCCCAAAAGGAAACTGAAATGACAACAGCAGTGGAAATCCAAAAGGAAACTCAAATTGAATTTCAAGATGAAGCCGGAATTGAAAACCACATTGAAGTAGAAAAAGTTGAAGAAAAAGAATCCGAGCAAGAGACTGAAAAAGAAGAATCCAAAAAGGAATCAAAAGAAGAAAATCAGGCTCAAATTCCGATGTCACCTAATGAAGTCCTCGATGAACAGTGGAATAATTTTGTAAGCCTTGCAAATTCTGCCATCCAATTGATGAAGAATTACGATGGAGAAAAAGTCTATCACTCCACGATGTAACCGATTAACACAAACCAATATAACAAACCTAAATTAATCAAAAATGATGAAAAAATTTTTCAAAACCAGAGTGACCCAAAAGAAAGTGCTAACCGTTGCCTTGCTGATGCTGGCGATGTCCCCAATGTTTGCGCAGGGGGGAGCATCTGCTATCTCGAATGCCGCCAGTGACATCAGAGATTACTGGGATCCCATTAAACTCATCCTAAAAGCCGTCGGCGGTCTGGTGGGATTCATCGGCGGACTCAGAGTCTACAACAAATGGACGAATGGCGACCAGGATGTCAACAAAGAAATCCTGGGCTACGGTGGCGCCATGATCTTCCTGATTGTCGTTCCGGAATTCGTAACCGCATTCTTTGCCTAAGATGGGTTACTACCTCTACAAGGGGCTTAAAAAACCCCTTGTCTTTTTCGGACTCAAAGGCAAATACATCTTTTATGCGGTAGGCGTTGTCGGAGGCGGAGTCGTTGCAGCACTCATTTTATCCAAATTCGGATTACTCGGTTCACTGCTCGGACTTGCAGTCACTGCGGGAGGCGTGTATTTAATCTTCAGGAGGCAGGACAAAAACGGACTCTATGACAAAACCAAAAACTTCGACCAAATCTTGTTTTTCCCCCAAAGATTCAACCTTAAGAAATTTTCAGGCCATTCAAAAACTGAAAAATCAACAAAGTAGCACATTAAAAAATTCTATATGAAGACAAAAAAGCAGGCATTCGACATTCCGTTCATCGGCTACGACTACGGCAAGGACTACGGTTGGGATTTTGATGTGCTTTTCGGGCAGTATGGAAACCCCATCATTGGAATCAAAATCAAAAATATTGTAGAGCAGTATTCCGCAGACCCGGACAATTATCTGCACTTCCATACCGTACTGAATCAGGTCGTATCGATTATCGGAGAAGGAAGGATCATTCAGAAACTCGATATTTTTTCAAAAAAGAGATACACGGCAGAGCCATCTAACCAGTTCCTACAGCAAAAATATTCCGAACACTTTGACGGAAGATTGTTCAAAACCATTGAGACCGTGCTGTTTTTCACGGATATTGTCGATGACAAATTGAAAAAGAAAAATAAGCCTTACGATTTCTCGGAGAAGAATTACAAAGATCTAAGAGATAAATGTCAAAAAATTCTGATGTTGCTCAAACAGAGCGGTTGCGAACCCGAATTTCTTTTTGAGAAGGATTTTGAGTATAACATTGCGGGTGTATTGTCGA
>CAZPQV010000081.1:0-8385 GCA_964588705.1 uncultured Chryseobacterium sp. | reverse complement strand
CCTAACTTCTGGCAAGCTTCTGCTTCACTTCTATTCAGATTTGGACAGAAAGACAGAGATAAGGATGGTATCCTAGATAAAGACGATCTTTGTCCGGATGAACCAGGTTTACCTGAGTTCCAAGGATGTCCAGATACTGACGGTGATGGAGTTCCAGATAAAGACGATCAGTGTCCAGACGTAGCAGGACCAGTTGAAAACAACGGTTGTCCTTGGCCAGATACTGACGGTGATGGTATCGCTGATAAAGATGATGCTTGTCCAGAAGTAGCAGGTCCAGCGGAAAACAACGGTTGTCCTTGGCCAGATACTGACGGTGACGGAATCCTTGATAAAGACGATGACTGTCCTACAGTTCCAGGTCTTGCTGAATACAGAGGTTGTCCTAAACCAGATTCAGTTGTAGCAGAAGGAGCAACTCTTGCACTTCAAGATATCCTTTTCGATTTCGATAAAGCTACTTTGAGATCTGAATCTCACGCTAAACTAGATGCAGCTGCTGAAATCATCAAAGAATCTAAATCTGGTAACTTCCTAATTACAGGTCATACAGATAAAAAAGGTTCTCAGTCTTACAACTTGAAACTATCTCAAAGAAGAGCTTGGGCAGTTGTAGAAGGATTAGAAGCTAGAGGTGTTAACCCAGCACAACTTAAATCTAAAGGTGTAGGTGAAGCTGAAGCTGTAGTTCCAGAAAATGCTTCTAACGCAGAAAGACTAAAAGATAGAAAAGTAGTTGTTAGCGCTATCGACGCAGCAGCTTGGGAAGCTATCCAAAAGAGAGATTTCTAATTAACAATTAGTAATCATAAATAAAAGAACATCCGCCTCGTGCGGATGTTTTTTTTATCTTCAAAATTCATTATTTTTGCAAACGTAAATTTAATTCATATGGGACGCGCATTCGAATACAGGAAAGCATCAAAAATGGCACGTTGGGATAAGATGGCCAAAACATTTTCAAAAATTGGAAAGGATATTGCACTTGCTGTAAAAGCAGGTGGTCCCGACCCCGATTCGAATCCGGCGCTTAGACGATGCATTCAGAATGCAAAAGGTGCCAATATGCCGAAGGACAATGTGGAACGCGCAATTAAGAAAGCGAGTGGAGCTGAGGCGGAACATTTTGAAGAAGTTACTTACGAAGGCTATGGACAGGGAGGTGTTGCTTTTTTCGTAGAATGTACCACGAACAACCCAACAAGAACTGTTGCCAACGTAAGAGCCATTTTTAACAAATTTGACGGTAACCTTGGGAAGAATGGTGAATTGGCATTTATCTTTGACAGAAAAGGTATTTTTACCATTGATAAAGCGCAGGTGAAATCCGATTGGGATGAATTCGAAATGGAGATGATTGATGGCGGGGCAGAAGAAATCGACAGTGATGAAGAAGAAGTAATGGTAACGACTGCTTTCGAAGATTTTGGTTCGCTATCCCATAAGCTTGAGGAACTTGGGATTGAAGCTAAAAGTGCAGAACTGCAAAGAATTCCTAACAATACCAAAGAAGTAAATGAGGATCAGTTCAAAGCTAATATGAAGATGTTGGAGCGTTTTGAAGATGACGACGATGTTCAGAACGTGTATCACAACATGGAAATTACGGACGAATTAATGTCTTCACTATAATTAAAAAAAACTCTGATTTTAAATCAGAGTTTTTTGTTATTGTTGTAAAAGAATGTCCCGTGCATCATCCATTCTCATCATTACAGAGCGGGCATAAGAACAGTGCGGGTAAACTTTCCAATCGTTTTCCCTTGCAAATTTAATCGCTTCCTGCACTAAATATCTTCCCATTCCACGGCCTTCAAATTTTGGATGAACCAATACAAAAGAAATAATCAGTTTATTTTGTTCAGGGAAAATTGTATAAGTTAGTCTGCCGATTTCTTCGGTTTCATTATTTAGTGCAATGAAACCTCCGTTGCCTGATTTGTTATTTTGGAATCGCATAAAAATATTCTGTTTTTATAAATGTAATAAATTTTTCCTAAACAGGAGATTGGTTTAGTACAAATAATAAAACATAGTTGTGTTATTACAATGCTAAGTTTCCCTTTAACAGAGATGCAGTTGTAAAATTTTTCTTAATATTGTTTGGTCTTTTTACTCAAGTAAATAAAGAAATTAATAACCACTATAGCAATTAATATTATTGAAAATAAACTCATAATAAATTAGTTTCTTCAAAACAACAAATAAAATATAAATAATAAAATACCACTTTTGTATGATAATTACATTAAACCGAATTAACGACGATTATCTTTTTGAATGCACCAATTATGCAGGAAATTCAATTTTACTCGATAATACCTCTCAACCCGGAGCGAAAGGAGTTTCGCCAATGGAAAGCGTCTTAATGGCTGTTGCAGGATGCAGTGGAATAGACGTGGTTTCTATCCTTAAAAAACAGCGCCAGAAGATCACTAAATTTTCTGCAGAAGTTGAAGGAGAAAGAATTCCGGTAGATGATGCAAAACCTTTCAAATCTATTTTGGTAAAATTCTTTCTTGAAGGAGAAATTGATCCTAAAAAAGCAATGAAAGCGGCCGAACTTTCTTTTGAAAAATATTGTTCAGTTTCCAAAACTATGGAACCTAATGTCACCGTGAAGTACGAAGTTTATGTAAACGGTGAAAAAGTAAATAAATAAAAAAGAGTGAAATTATCACTCTTTTTTTATCTCCATCTTGGCTGTATCAGTTTGGCAACAGTGGCTGTCCATCCGCATTGGTGAGAAGCACCGATTCCGCGCCCATTGTCTCCATGAAAATATTCATAAAACATGATATAATCTTTGAAATGCTCATTTTTATTAAATAACTCATTTTCTCCGTTGAAAGGTCGGTCGCCATTTTCATTTCGTAAAAACAATGATTTCAGACGGTCGCTTAAGTCATCGGCAATGAAGTCGAGGTTTCTCATTTCTCCGCTACCAGTTGGATATTCAACCTGAAGACTTTCACCATAGTAAAAATGAAAACGCTGCAGGCTTTCCACAATCAGAAAATTGATTGGAAACCAAATTGGACCACGCCAATTACTATTGCCGCCAAACATGCGGCTGTCACTTTCTGCAGGAAGATATTTTACTTTATATTCAATTTCATCAATTTCAAAACTGAAAGGATTCTCCTCATAAACTTTCGACATCGATCGGATTCCATAATCGGAAAGGAATTCTTTTTCGTCGCCCATCCGTTCAAGAATTCTTGTTAAACGTGTTTTTCTTAGAATACTCATCAGATGTTTTCTGCCTTTTCCTTCTACCTCCCAATGTGAAACGAGTTTTGCCAGTTCAGGTTTATTTTTCAGTATCCAATCCATTCTTGTCCGAAAACCAGGCAATTTCTCAAGAATATCGTGCTCTACAATTTCTACGGCAAACATGGGGATTAATCCTATTATACTTCGTAGTTTTAATGCTTTTGAATCGCCGTCATTCAACTGAAGAACATCGTAGAAAAACCCATCTTCATCATTCCATAAGCCATCTTTTTCGCCAATAGTATCCATGGCCTGAGCGATATACAGATAATGCTCGAAAAATTTAATTGCCATATCTTCATACACGGGATTGTGCAGCGCGAGTTCCATTGAAATACGCATCATATTCAGTGCAAACATTGCCATCCAACTTGTCCCGTCTGCCTGCTCAAGATGTTCGCCGTTCTTGAACTGCATATTCCGGTCGAAAGCACCGATGTTATCAAGCCCAAGAAATCCTCCGCCGAAAATATTGTTGTCATTTTTATCCTTTCGGTTTACCCACCAGGTAAAATTCAATAATAATTTTTGAAAGACACTTTCAAGAAACGGAATGTCCGGTTTGCCATTGATCTTTTCATCAATTTTAAAAACCCTGAATGTTGACCAGGCATGAACCGGCGGATTAACATCGCTGAAATCCCATTCATACGCCGGAAGCTGTCCGTTCGGGTGAATATACCATTCTTTCGTAAGCAGCCGCAACTGATGTTTGGCAAAATCACTGTCGATTAAAGCAAAAGGCACACAGTGAAAGGCTAAATCCCAAGTTGCAAACCAGGGGTATTCCCATTTGTCAGGCATCGAAATGATATCCTTATTCTGCATATGCTCCCATTCTGAATTTCTCACGTAATGATCAAAATCGCGCGGTGCTTCAAATTTAGGATCTCCTTTCAGCCATTTGGAAACATTGTAATGATAGAATTGCTTGTTCCATAATAAGCCGGCAAATGCCTGTCTCTGAACGTTTTTTTCATCCTCATCAGAGATGTCACACTGCAGCTCTTCGTAGAAGTCATTAGCTTCTTTTTTTCTGAGTTCAAATATTTCATCAAAATCAAAAAAAGCATTTTCCATGTCATGAGGGCTCAGTCTGAAATCGAAGGTTTTGCTTTCACCTGCTTCTATTTCGGTGTCGATAACAAATGATGCTTTTGTGCCTTCCTTTTTGGGATTTATTTTATCTAAACCTTTGGTTATGAAATCATTTATGCCGTCTTTAAAGAATTTGTTTTCAGAAACAACTCCGAAGATTTTCTTACTGTTGGTTTCGTTGTCACAGAAAACGGCTTCTACATCTATGTTTCTCGAGTATAACTTTGCAATGTCAAGCGCTTCGTGATCAATTTCAATCTTACCGTTTTGGGTAGATTTAAGTTGAGGTTTGTAAGTGCCGTATCCCCAACTCCAGTTGTTGCGGTACCAAAGAGTTGGCAAAATAACCAAAGGCGCTTTTTTATCACTCCGGTTTACGGCAGTCACTCTTATGAGAATATCATCATGATTAATTTTTGCGTATTCTATAAAAATATCGAAATATTCATCTTTGTCGAAGATTCCGGTGTCAGCAATTTCATATTCCGGATCGTCCTTGGTTCGCCTGCCATTTTCATCAATCAGTTCCTGATAAGGGAATTCGTTGATTGGATATTTATACACCATTTTCATATAAGAATGCGACGGTGTATTATCCAAATGATAAAAAACTTCCTTAATATCTTCGCCGTGATTTCCCTGATAATTGCTCAGCCCGAAAAAACGCTCCTTTATAAATCTATCTTTCTTGTTCCAGAAGGAAAACGCAAAACACAATCTTTGTTTATGATCGGAAATACCTGCAATTCCATCCTCGTTCCAGCGGTAAGTTCTGCTTAGTGCATCCTCATAAGTAGTATATCCCCATGCATTTCCATTCGGGCTGTAATCTTCGCGCACCGTTCCCCACTGTCTGTTGCTCACGTACGGTCCCCAACTTTTCCATTCGGGGTTTTGTGAGCGTTCCTTTTCTGCATTCATAATCTACATTTAAACCGCTAAAATAAATTTTTTTTGGTTAACGGATTCTTAATTGATTGTGAATTAGATTTAATATCAAGATAATCAGGTGATTAGTAATTTTATGTACAATCAAATTATCATGACAACAAACTCCATTCACATCGTTTATCACCCTACAATCAGAGGATATTCAGGGTACTCCAGAGAGCTCGACGGTTTAAGAACCGAAGGCAGAACTATACAGGAACTCTACGAAAAGGTGAAATATCTTATCGAAGTAAGAGTAAAAAGCCTTGCAGAAATTGGTCAAGAAAAAGAAGCAAAAGACCTGAGAGAGAAAGAGATTATTTTTGTTGAAGATTAAATATTTAGATTTAATAGTTTTTTAAAATTTCCATAAAAGGGGTAAAATTATCCAAAACCGAAACCCAGGTCAAGGAAATAAACAAACCGACAATTCCACCAAAAATTCCTCCGAGGTTGAAGTCCTTCTGCTTCAGCATTCCAGTTCCGAAAACAATAGCGTTGGGTGGTGTAGAAACCGGAAGGAATAGTCCGCGCGAAGAACATAGTCCCACCACAAGAGCTACCGGAAGCAACTGAGAAACCGGCAACACCACCACTGCAATATTGATAATAATGGTTGCCGTTGCCGTACTGCTCATGATATTGGAAAACAGTACAGTGATGAACCCAAAAATAATCATCATCACAAATTTATTAAACTGAAAATCAGCTAAATAAGTTGAGTAGTAAGGTGCTAAAAGTTTTTTAATCGCAATACCTAAAGACAAACCTCCGGCAACCAGCATGAGGGTGTCCCAAGGTAACTTTCTAACATCTTCGGCAGTAACTACGCCAAACATCGGAAGAAACATAATAGGCAACAATGCAACTAAAGCGGTCGGGATGTGCCATTTGTCCCCATTACCCAAAAGAAAACTGTCAGAAAAAGTATGCTGATCACAAAGAGACGCTGTACTTTCGTTTTGTCGCTCATAATCACGGGCACGTCCAAAAAGGAAAGGTCGACTTCTTTCGTGTTTTTCAGATAACGTTTATTGACGGTATACCAGAAACCTGCCAAAAGTAAAATTGCCGGTAGAAAACCAAGCACCAACCAGTCGTTGAACGAAACATTAAAAACTTTGGATTTCAGTGCATCAACAACAATAAGGTTAGGAGGTGAGGAAATTAAACTCGCCATTCCGGCAAACGTCGCTGCTACAGGAATACTGATGAGAATGGCTTTTGAAATCGGGGACTTCTTACCTTCACTTTCCAAAAGCGGCATTACGGATGCCAGTATCATTGTAGCTGTCGCTGTATTTGAAATAATTAATGACAATAATGAGGTAACCACAATAATTCCTGCGAGCAGATACTTTGGTTTATTACCAAAAAGGGACACCGAAAATTTAAAAAGCGAAATATCTAAATTAGTTTTCCGTATCCCTTCACTCAGGAAAAAACCACCGAGGAAAATCCAGATTACGGAGTCGGACCACGTGTTTGAAATCATCTCCGGACCTATGGTTGCGCCTTCCACATTTCGCATGGTATAAATCAGGAATCCCATAATGAAAATCTGTACAGCAAACGGAGGAATTGCTTCTGTTGCCCAAAGAAGAATCGCAAAAAACAAAACGAAAAGCGTATAAGTCTGTGCTTTTGTAAACACATCAGGTGAAAGAAAATATGCACCCGCAATCGATAAGACCAACGAAAAGAAAAATAGTCCAATTCGGGTTTTAATATTCCATACAACCAGCGATCTTTCAATTAGCAAATCACTGTAAACTCTAATCCCCGTTCTGATGTGCCGAACCTGGTCAAAATAATCGTAAGCCATTATTATTTTCGTTTGTGCAAAGGTAGGCAATACGGTTTTCCTTACTGAAATGTATGTTTCGCTGATGATTCAGAAAAGTATTTGGAAAAAATAAATTATTCAATGTTTTATTTCATTTTTTTTCAATACCACACGTTTTATCATCACTTTTTCGAATATCGATTTTGCAGTCCTTAAATATTAATTTTCATTTTTATTGTGCAATTCAAAAATAAGCCCTTATATTTGCACTCAGATTTGTTCATTTACATATTGAAAATGTTATCAAGAAAGGTGGAGGGAATAGACCCTGCGAAACCTTGGCAACCTCTCGCGAAAGCGGAAAGGTGCTAAATTCTACTCAGATTTTTTGAGAGAGATAACACGGACTTCTTTACTTTTCAGGTAGCATTTTCAATTTTTAATTAAGTTTTTGAAAATTGAAAAAACCGCTGCAACATATCACTTTACAGAATTTTACAACGTCCTCAGGAAATACAATCGACATTTCTTTGAGCTACGAAATCTTTGGCCAACCGCTGCACTTCGCACCTGTGGTGTTGATTAATCATGCCCTTACCGGAAACTCTACCGTTGCCGGAGAGCATGGTTGGTGGAAAACTTTGGTGGGCGAAAATAAAATTATTGATACCAATCATTACACGGTTATTTGTTTCAATATTCCCGGAAATGGTTACGATGGATTTTTCATCGATAATTACAAAGATTTCAAAACAGCAGACATTGCAAAGATTTTTCTTGAAGGATTAAAAGTACTCCATATTTCAAGGCTTTTTGCCATCATTGGCGGTTCTGTTGGTGGTGCCATCGGTTGGGAAATGTTGGCGATTGAGAATGATCTTGCAGAAAAATTCATTCCGGTTGCCTGCGATTATAAAACCACAGATTGGCTGCATTCCCAATGTCTCGTTCAGGAATTTTTACTGAATCATCATGAAGAACCTCTGCAGAAAGCCCGTATTCATGCGATGTTGTGTTACCGTACTCCGGAATCTCTGAATCAGCGATTCAAAAAAAATTATGATTTTGAAAAAGGTCTGCTTAAATCCCACGACTGGCTTAATTATCACGGAAAAGCTTTAAACGAAAGATTTAGTTTGAAAGCATATCATTTGATGAATCAATTATTGATGACCATCGATGCCAAAGAGTCTCAATTAAAAAAAATCACTGCAGAAATCCATTTGATTGCTGTGGATAGCGATTTGTTTTTTCCGGCATTTGAAATTAAAAACTGCTACAACAAATTGAAAGCA
>CAZPQV010000080.1:0-8439 GCA_964588705.1 uncultured Chryseobacterium sp. | reverse complement strand
CATCTTCAGAGCGACACTATTACAACCGGTGGAGTTGTCATCAGTTTAATCCTTGTGTATCTTACCGGAATAAACTGGATCGATGCTGCTGTGGCAATGGTTTTCGGTGGATATATTATATTTATCGGTTACGGAATTATCCGTAAAGCATTAAGCGGAATTATGGATGAAGCCGATCTTTCAATGGTTGCCCGACTTGCAGAGTTTTTAAATCAAAACCGTAAGAAAGAATGGATCGACATTCATAACGTAAGAATTCAGCAGTATGGTGCGAGACTGCATATTGACGCGCATATGACGCTCCCATGGTATTTTGAACTGAGAGATGCGCACAACGAAATGGAAGAAATGATAAAGCAAATTGCAGCGAACACCGACAGAAATGTTGAGTTCAACTTTCATATGGACGATTGCAAAACATTTTCGTGCGAAATCTGCGAAATTTTCGAATGTCCTGTAAGAGAACTTACTTTTGTAAAAAGAGTTGAATGGACCCTCGAGAACATCTCACAAGTGGACAAACACACAAAAGACAGTTAATTCTGTTTCTGCAAAATCTGTTTTCTGTAATAAAACATTGGGATAATCAGCAGTAAAATCAACGGCTGAATAACGAATCTTCTCATATAAAATGAGAACAGATACCCTACTTCAAATTCAGAATAAATACAGTAAAGATAAATCGGAAATGTAATGATGAAAACCAAAACCATCAGTGCAATTCCCTGAATTGTCCATTGTTTTTTTCTGAAAATAAAATGAATAACAAAGGCAGAGAAAAACAGATTCAGAAGAAATCTAAACAGATGGCTTACAGTAAGTTTCATCCATTCAAAATCCGGAAAATGATCAGCTTTATCTGATGTTTTAAAGAATGCTAAAAATGGATCGTAAAAGATTTTATCTTCCATCACCCGTACTCCAATCAGTCCGGCAATTCCAAGAATTACAAAAAGCCAACTAAGCGCTTTCATCTTTTAAAGCAAAAAATTTAATCCAAACCAACCAAAGCACCACCACCGTTCCGTAAATAATGGCAGGAAAGAAATAATCGTGTCCAATCTTCGAATATTGTGGCATTTCAACGATAAGAATATTAAGTCCAGCAATCCGCAACACATTCATAATGTGAAGGATAACCAAACTGATTCCTGCAAAAACAAATGTTTTTGTTCCTTTATAAAACGCAAAAACAAATGCTAAAAACAGAATCATTACCGAAATTGCATTGCATCCTTCTACCATCCGCGAACGGTAATCTCCAGAGACGTAAAAATAGGAAGTTTCTCGCTCCGGGACATCAACCATTTGAGAAGGATATCCTAAAAGATTTTGCAACCAAGTAGTTTGATTGGCCACCCATTTTGAAATCGGGTCAAGGCCAGTCCCAGAATAAAAATTGAGATAAAGCTGATATAAACCCAGGAAAATCAGGTAAATTACAAGAAACCTAAGAAGGATTTTCAGAACGGGTTTAAAATCTTCGAACATACTGCAAATATAGAAAAATAGCGTTCAAATTGTTATATTTGTAACATACACTTTAGTTTTGGAAGAAGCCCGACATTTCTTTGATAAGTTTACCGGAAACAACACTTCAGATTTCTTTGCTTTGCCACAAAGTGGTTCATCAAGAAAAAATTTTATTGGCAAAACCAATGACGAATCGTTCGTCATCACTTCCAACGAAAACCTTTTGGAAAATGAGAGTTTTTTCTATTTTACCAAATTATTTTCTGAATTAAATCTTAATACTCCCAAAATTTTCAGCATTTCCGAAGACCGAAGAATTTATGCTCAGGAATATCTCGGAAGCAAAACATTTTCTGAGATTATTACTGAAGAAGGGCTGTCGGAAAGAGTGAAATCTTTAGTAAAACAAACTTTAGAAAAGCTATACCGGTTACAGACTTCTACTTTGGGAAAGATTGATTATTCCAAAACTTTCGAATACACAAAATATGATGACATTCCCATTCTTCACGATTTGAATTATTTTAAATTTCTTTTCGTGGATGTTGTGGAAATGCATTATCATAAATCGACTTTGCTGAGCGAATTCAAAGCGCTTTCTGATAAAATTGAAAATCTCAGTCCAAAATTTCTGATGATTCGCGATTTTCAGGCAAGAAATATTATGGTAAATGATAACGATGAAGTTTTCTTTATCGATTATCAGGCGGCGATGGAAGGTCCGGCGATGTACGATGTGATTTCATTTTTGTATCAGGCAAAAGCCAATTTCCCGGATGAGTTCAGAAATGAAATGCTGGAATATTATTTTTCTTTATTTGAAAATGAGGAAGACCGACTTGAGCTAAGAAAATCAGTAATGCCAATTAGATTAATCCGCAATATTCAGGTTTTGGGAGTTTATGGATTAAGAGGATTAATTCAGAGAAAAGAGCATTTCATAAAAAGTATTTTTCCGGGAATCGAGAATCTTTATAACACTTCTCTATCATGGGATGAAATGGGTGAATTCCCTGAATTGAAAAAATTAATTGAAAATCTGCATACGGAAGAAACTTTAAATAAAATTAAAGTTCTGATTAACCATTAAGGAAGTTTAGATATTTAGGCAAGTTAAGAGAAATAAATTTCTCATTAAGGAATGACAAAAAAAGAAGTTACACAGTTATCTTACGAGATTATCGGTTGTGCTATTAGAGTTCATAAAACACTTGGACCAGGGCTTCTTGAAAGCATTTACGAAAAATGCCTTGCTTATGAATTAGTAATAAACGGTTTTGATGTAAAACAACAAATAAACGTTCCGATTCAGTATGAAGAAATGGTTTTTGATGCAGATTTAAGATTTGATTTATTGGTTAATGATACAATAATTGTAGAATTAAAAGCTCAGGAAGAAATGCATCCAATTTATGAAGCTCAGCTGCTGATTTACATGAAAATACTTAAAAAACCACAGGGACTTTTAATAAATTTCTTCACAGAAAATATAACTAAATCGATGAAGCCACTTGTAAATGAATATTTTCGGAATCTTCCGGATTAACTTAATTCAGATTTATCTGAACCTTAATAAATTTTCAAAACTTAAAACCCTTAATGGTTTAAATCAAATAATAAATAAAAGCTTAATATTAAATGAACACTTTAAACATAGAAATTCACAGTTTTTCCTACAAAAAAGGCGGCTATCCGAAAGATGAAAGCGGCAATGGCGGCGGTTTTACCTTCGACTGCAGGGGAATTCTCAATCCCGGAAGAATTGAAGAATACAAAGCACAAACCGGAAAAGACAAACCTGTTCAGGAGTTTCTGGAACAGAAAACCGAAATGCCAAACTTTCTGAATTATATTCAAAATGTAATTTCAATCACCATTGACAATTATGTTGAGCGTGGTTTCGAACATTTACAAATTAATTTTGGTTGCACCGGCGGACAGCACCGTTCGGTTTATGCTGCCGAAAAAACTGCTGAATTCATCAGAGAAAAATACCCCCAGGTAAATGTTTCCGTAACTCACGACGAACAACCTCAGCTAAATTAAAAATTCATCACTCATAAAATGAAGGCACTTATTTTCGCAGCAGGAAAAGGAACGCGGCTAAAACCTTTCACAGACCATCATCCAAAAGCGTTGGCAAAGGTGAATGGAACTCCTCTCCTTGAAAGAAATATAAAATATCTTCAATCCTACGGAATAAATGATTTCGTGATTAATATCCACCATTTTGGAGATCAAATCATTGATTTTTTAAGTAAAAACAATAATTTTAATTCAAAAATTGAACTTTCGGACGAAAGAGAAGAACTGCTCGAAACCGGAGGTGGTTTGGTTTTTGCAAGAAAATTTCTGGATCACGGTGAGGATTTCCTCATTATGAACGCCGATATTCTTACAGATCTCAATATCACTGACTTTGTAGACTATCATAAAAAAAATGAAGATTTTGCTACACTTGCAGTTTCAAACCGGAACAGTTCCCGAAAATTATTTTTCAATGATGAAATGATTTTAAAGGGTTGGCTGAATGTCAACACCGGAGAGCAGCGGCTCGCAGAATTTAACAAAGGATTTAAAGCATTGGCGTTCAGTGGAATTCACTGCATTAATCCTGAAATCTTTAATAAAATGAAAAGAAAAGGCAAATTCTCCATTATGGAGGAATATTTGGATTTGATGCTTACAGAACAAATTCATGGATACGAACACAACGCTCACTTAATAGATGTCGGAAGACCGGAATCTGTGCTTGAAGCCGAACAATATTTTAAATAAACTATGGCAAAAATAAAACGGGGTAAAGGCCTCACAAAAATTATAACCGGAGAAGAACTTGAAATTGACCAACGAGTTCAGAAACATTTCAAAGAAAAAACCTGGGACGAAACCATTACCAAAGACAGCTGGATGGTTTTTAAAGTGATGGCCGAGCTGGTTGACGGCTACGAAAAATTGGCAAAAATTGGCCCTTGTGTTTCTATTTTTGGTTCTGCGAGGTTAAAGCCTGAAGATCCGAACTACGAAATTGCAGTAGACATCGCAGAAAAAATTACAGAGCTTGGCTTCGGAATTATCACCGGCGGAGGTCCCGGAATTATGGAAGCCGGAAATAAAGGTGCAAGAAAAGCCGGAGGAAAATCTATCGGACTGAATATCGAGTTGCCTTTCGAACAGCATTTTAACCCTTATATCGACAAGCATTATTCGATGGATTTTAATTACTTCTTCGTGAGAAAAGTAATGTTCATCAAGTATTCACAAGGTTTTGTGGTAATGCCTGGAGGTTTCGGAACGTTGGATGAACTGTCGGAAGCGATGACTTTAATTCAGACTCAGAAAATTGCGAGATTCCCGATTGTTTTATTTGGATCCGAATTTTGGAGTGGGCTCTTGGACTGGTTCAAAGACACCCTGCTGAAAAAAGGAATGATTTCGGAAGAAGATTTAAATCTTTACAGAGTTGTAGATACTGCGGAGGAAGCAGTAGCACATATTAAGGCATTCTACGACAAATACACGATAAATGTTAATTTCTAGTTGGCATATTATTTGAGAATATATGATAAATTATATTTTTGTAATTAATTTTTAAAACAGAAATGAAGAAAATTTTATACATATTTGGAGTTTTAGCCGTTTTTGTGATGATGAGTTTTAATGTTCTCGACTTCTTTTCTTCAATGACTAAAGTGGATTATATCGAGGGAAATAAGACGTTGAAATTTACCACTAAATTAAATACATCTCACATTTCGAACGCGATAAAAATCCGGCCAGAAACAGCAGGTTTTGAAGCAGAGGTAAAAAAATACGTCAACAAAACCTTTGATGTGCATGTAAACGGAAGTCCAAAATCCCTGACTTTTACGGGAAGCCAAGTGAACGGCGAATCGGTTTGGGTATATTTTGAAGCGAATGGTGTTGGCGCCATCAGCACCATAAAGATTAGAAATGCAATACTGCTGGAAACTTATCCAAAACAGGTAAATGTATTGAATATTGCGTATAAAGGAAAGCAGAAAACAATAAACTTCCTCCGCGGAAGAGAAACTGCGGAAGTCAGTTTTTAAGGAAAGAAAATCTTACTCTCAAACCTTCGGTTTTTCCGAAGGTTTTTTGTTTTCGGTTTGTAGTTAAAATAAATTATATTTGAAAATAATAATAAAATGTAATAATGAAAAAACTTCTTTTACCGATAATTCTCGGTTTTGGCCTTACGGGAATTAATGCTCAAACAACAGAACAAACACAAGGCATGAATGACATTATGATCGATCCAATCCTTATGATTGCCGCTCCTGCAGCAAACATCTCTTACGAAAGACTCCTCAATCAGGATTCAGGGCTCGGAATTAATGCCATTTTCGGATTAGGTCGTGAGATGACAGATTTTTGGCAGGTATCTCCATACTACAGAATGTATTTCGGGAAAAAATTTGCTTCAGGATTTTTCGTGGAAGGTTTCGTGCCTATTACCTCAACTAAAGAAGACGATTACGTTTATCTTTCTCCGAATAATCAGCCACAGCCTATTGATGAAAATGTAACATCAATTGGTTTCGGAATTGGCTTTGGAGGGAAATGGGTTGTAAAAAGAAATATTGTTTTTGAAGCCAGTGGAGGTGTCGGAAGGAGATTCAGTGATAAAGACTATCTCGAAAAAATTACCGGCAAAGGAATGCTGGGAATTGGATACCGATTTTAAAAAAGACCTTTTTTTATATTTAAAACTTTAGTTTTGCACTAAAGTTTTTTTTATGTTCACTGATGAATATTTTATGAAAATGGCACTGCAGGAAGCCGAAAATGCTTTGGAGAAAGACGAGGTTCCCGTTGGTTGCGTTATTGTCGCAAATAACAGAGTTATTGCACGCTCTCACAATTTAACGGAAACACTGAACGACGTTACGGCACATGCCGAAATGCAAGCCATAACTTCGGCAGCAAACTTTTTGGGAGGAAAATATCTTCAGAACTGTACCATGTATATCACTTTGGAACCGTGCGTAATGTGCTGCGGTGCACTTAATTGGTCGCAAATTTCAAAAGTAGTAATCGGTGCAAGAGACGAACAGCGGGGATTCATCAATAAAAATCTCACTCTGCATCCAAAAACAGAAATTGGATTGGGCGTTCTGGAGGAGCAGTGTTCAGCAATTGTGAAAGATTTCTTTAAGTCTAAAAGATAATTACAAGTCTTTTCCTAGATAATAAAGTCCTTTTAAGGTATGAAGCCGGTCTAAAACATGAATTTTATTAGTCAGCGGTTTATAAATATGTGAAACGCCACCGGTTGCAATCACAAAACAGTCGTCATTTACCTCCTCATTAATGCGGTCGATGAATCCTTCAACCATCCCAAGAAAACCATAAACCATCCCACTTTGCATACACGACACGGTATCTAAACCCAAAACTCTTTTCGGTCTTACCAATTCAATTTCAGGTAATTGTGCAGTTTGCCCAACCAATGAATTCAATGAGGTGATAATTCCCGGGGCGATGATTACGCCGACTGTTTCACCGTTTTCGTCTAAACAGCTTGCAGTTAATGCAGTGCCGAAATCAAGAATGATTTTCTTTTTTCCGGGATAAAGATTGTGTGCAGCAACAAGATTAGCGTAAATGTCCGATCCCATCTGTTTCGACTTTGCCTCAACTCCCGATTTGGTATCTCTGTCCACCAAAACAGCTTTCAGTTTCTTTTTGGAGTGGATTCTTTCAACCGCTCTCACAATATCGTGTGTCAGTTGCGGAACTACAGATCCGATGATGATCTTATCGATCTCATCAACCTCCACTTTATAGGTTTGATAAAGCAGGAGAAACTGCATATAAAGTTCGTCTCTTGTTCTGTAAGGCTTCGAGTTTATAATCCATGAAACGTCACAGTTATCATCGTCGAAAAGTCCAAATCTGATGTTGGTATTCCCGATGTTTATTACAATAGATTTCATTAATTTGAATGGTTATGGTATATTTTATTTTACTTCTACAAAGTTGTCATCAGGATTTACATCTGCCATTCTCTGCGAGAAATCAATTCCCAGAACAGAAATCTGATCTTTGGTATACGGAATGGTAAAGGTATATTCTTTTGAAGTCCAAGGCCAGTATTTCAATGTGGTAAAATCTCCGTAGATGTCTTTCTTCTTCCATTCACGGGTCATATTCATCGGAATCTGATAGTTTACCACTTTATTTTCTTTGGTTAAAACACTGAAATCAACCGGCATAGGAACACCTCCGTTATTCACAAGTGTGATTGTTGTTGCACCATCACCGTAAGAAACATTCTTCACTCCATAATCGATGGTTTTTGTCGTGTTAATCCAATAATGATTGAACCATTTCAAATCCATCCCCGAAAGTTTCTGTGCTATATGAAGGAAATCTCTATCCGTTGGATGCTTCATTTTCCATTGGTTGAAAAATTCTTTCATCACCAAAGAAAGTGTTTGTTCGCCCAAAATATATCCCAGTTGCACCAGGTAAGTTTCTCCTTTCGTATAACTCGCAACACCGTAAGCACGCCCGTCGTCATGATGATCTGCCAACCAGGATGCCGGTGCTTCTTTTCCGGTTTTTGTAAAATTGATGTAACTGTTTAAAGTGCCAACAAAAGGGTTCGCAACCGGTTCTGCCGGTGGAAAAAGCTGATGCATAACCATCGTTTCGGCATAACTTGTAAAACCTTCATCAATCCAAGGTTTCATACTTTCGTTACTTGCAAGAACCTGCTGAAACCACATGTGTGCTCCTTCGTGAATCATCAGTCCGACAAGATTTTTCAAACTGCGGTGTTCTCCAAGTATCATCGTGGTTAGGCCATATTCCATACCACCGTCACCGCCCTGAACAAACGAATAGATTGGATAAGGATATCTGCCAAATGAGGCGTTCATAATATGAAAAAACTTCGTCATATAAGGCTTACTTTCCTCCCAATATGCGGTTTTATCA
>CAZPQV010000079.1:0-8498 GCA_964588705.1 uncultured Chryseobacterium sp. | reverse complement strand
AAAAGAAACCAACATGAGAGAAAAAAATTCTTTCACAAACCCCGATGAAAATAGAAACTGCGCGTGGTAACTTTGTGCTTTAAAGCACAAAGTCATGGAAACAGGCATTATTTTTCCTCAAATCATTGAAAGAGGTTGCGGTATGGACGTTCATCGTGATACCGTGGTTGCAACAATTATGGGCAAGGATATTGATCAGCAAACCGTTACCTTCAGCACTTTTACCAACTCTCTGAAGGAACTTAGAGTTTGGCTTAAACAATACGGGGTCACCCATATCGCCATGGAAAGCACCGGAGTTTATTGGAAACCGGTTTTCAATATCCTCGACGGCGACTTCCAAATCCTGCTCGTCAACGCCAACCATATCAAGAACATTCCCGGACACAAGACAGACAAAAAGGACAGTGTCTGGATTGCCAAACTCCTGTTGAGCGGACTGCTCAAGGCAAGTTTTGTTCCTCCAAGAATCATCCGGGATCTTCGGGATTTGTGCAGGTACAGAAAAAAACTGGTTCAGCAGGCAACATCCGAACGTAATCGCTTCGAGAGGATACTTCAGGATGCCAACTTTAAACTCAGCAAAGTCCTCAGCGATATTTTTGGCAAGACCGGAACAAAAATCATCGATGCACTTTTGGAAGACCGAAACTGCTTTGAAGAAATCCTTCCGCTTTGCCACGGAAGGATCAAGTCTAAAAAGGATGAACTGGAACAGGCTCTTTCCGGCTCGCTTACAGCACACCATAAGTTTATGCTCAGGGCTATCCGGCTGAGCATCCACGAGATTGAAAGCAAAATTGTGGATATCGAGATTCAGATGGACTCTTTGTCTATGCCCTTTAAAAATCATCTGGAACATTTACAGACCATTCCCGGTGTCAACAGAATTTCTTCCACAAATATTCTTGCAGAAATAGGTGCAGAGATGGATAAATTCTCAACAGTGAATCACCTTGCATCATGGGCGGGGATGTGTCCCGGAAATAATGAGAGCGCAGGAAAAACAAAGTCGTCAAGGGCTACCAAGGGTAACGCATATCTCCGTACCATTCTGGTAGAGTGTGCATGGAGTTCCACAAGGGTAAAAAATTGCTATCTCCGAAAAAAATTTGAGTCGCTGATAGGAAGAAAAGGAAAGAAAAGAGCGCTTTTTGCCCTTGGGCACAAGATTCTTATTGCGAGTTATTACATCATTAAAAACAATGTTGAATACCAGGATTTAGGATACGAATATCTTGATGACCGCAAGAAAAACAAGCAGATACAGACCTATGTAGACAGGCTGAAAAGTCTGGGAGTTGAATTACAGATAAATTCTATTACTTAGAGGCCGATTTTTACTGGAGGCTCGACCCCGGAAAAGAAACTGGTCGCAAATGCCAAGAACAAACCATTGTTGCCACGAGCACGCAGAAGAAAATTTAATTTTTCTGGCATTTGGAATAGATTAAAATATTTTCAGAAGAAAAAAAAGAAAAAAAGAAAGCCATTTTTCAAGTGGAGGAATGCAAAAAAGCAAGAGTGCGAAGCAAAGCGGAGCATTTATATACTCTTGCTTTTTTGTTATTCCGGAACTTTTCTTTGCTGTCCTTTTTTTTGTTTTTTTTTAAATTCCTTGCTGCCGCAGGCTCTGCCATTGTCTGACCGAAGGAAGTGGCACTATAAACAAAAAATAAATGCTTTTTTTTTAAGTGGGATACCGCTTTCGGGTGGGAAGCGTTGGAAAGGGAAAAGTGTTGTGCAGGCGGTTTTGTCAGTGGCTATTTGGGTTTATCCCCTTGAACATAAAATGAATTATGGTTTCAAAAAACACCTTTAAAAATCAATTAAAAACATCGTTTTTTGAACCATAATGGAAGCGATTTTATGTTAAATAGCTTACCCCGTTTTTTTTCTGGCATAAACCGAAGCGGTGGTGGTGGTTGGAGCGCAGGTGTCTTTTTGCTTTGTTTTTTAGCGTTGGGACAGCTCTTTGTTTTTTTGTTTTTTCAACTGAAAAACAAACACTTAAAAACAAAAAACAATGTGCTATAAAGCGTGGGCAATAAACAACGCAAAAAGTATGACAAAAAAAAACGGGGGCACTGCAAAACCAGTCTGTAACAGCCTTTTTCCTGTGTGTTGGTGGGCGGGTTATTAAATCATCCCACTAAAAAAAGCATTTATTTTTTTACCTTATTGGATGATAATTATTGACTGCATTTTGTAATTGTTCCAGTTCGGTTTGTTTGTATTGTATCGTTGTAGATGCTCGTTTGTGTCCGCTAAAAACCTGTACAATTCGGGTATCGTTTTCTTTCTTTAAAAGATTGGCGATTACGCTTTGCCGTATCTTCATCGGTTGGATTTGCTCGGGTTTTGGTCTGTATTCATTGATCATTTTACTGATGCCGTGAGGGTTTATTTTTTCGCCATATTGACCAAGTATAAAACTTTGTTCATCAGGATTTTTAAGATTGTATTTCAGTAATTTGTTTCGGTCTTCTGTCAGGTATTTATAAAACAATAAAATTTGTTTGGCTTGTAATGGTAAAGTTCTTGATTTTGGACTTTTAGAAGTGATTTCTTGATTTCCTTTGATAAAGATTTCACACTTTTCTAAATTGATATTTTCAACTTCTAATTCTGCGATTTCGTTAACGGTTAAGGCTTGGTAAATCAATAAACTAATAATGATTTTATTCCGGGTTTCAAGATGCTTTTTTCGTTTGATTTGGTAGCTTTCAAAGAAGTTTTCCAAGGTTTCAGAACTGTACAGATTATCAACTTGTATTTGTTTGCTTACTTTGTCTTTTAGGTATAATTCACTACAAGGATGGTCTTTCCGTTTACCGATTTCTAATAAATAATTAAAGTATATTTTTACTCCGTATAAGCAATGCCGTAAGGTTTTCGGGTGTAAATCGTAATTCTTTCGTAGATATTCAATGTAGTTTAAAACGTCTTGGTAAGTGGCTGTTTCGGCTCGTTTATCGTAGTAATCCGTAAATCTTTTAATGTTGTACAAGTTACTGTTTAAAGTGCTTTTACTGTACTTTTTCTGTAAATACTCTCTGATTGTCATTGCATAAGTTCATTGATTTGATTTTGATTGATGTGTGTATAAATTTCGGTGCTTTCTATATGGCTGTGTCCCAAAAATATCTGTACTTGTTCTAACGGCATTCCGTTCTCTAAAAGATGTGTTGCGATACTGTGCCTTAATGTGTGCATTCCGATTTTGCGGAGAGCCTCCGCTGGCATTTTATTTCCAAAATCCGTTCTTAAAATAATAGTTTTCAATAGTTTATTTAATGTCCATTGTTGCATTCGGTTTCCTTTGCTATTGATAAAAACTGCCTTTTGTTTTACTTCAGATGAAAAAATAAATAGTTCTAATGTTGTTTTAATTGTATCATTTATCGGAACTAATCTTCTTTTGCTGTTTTTGCCTTTCTGAACAATAACAAGGTTTTCCGTTAACCGTATATCTTCTTTGTTTAATTGGCTGATTTCACTGGCTCTTAACCCACAACCATAAGCAATATTTAAAATGGCTTTTTCCTGGTTATTTTCTGTTACTTCGTAAAGTTGTTGGATTTGATCCTGGCTAAAAATAATCCGATGAACTTCTTCGCTTGGGTAGTTAAACTTTAAATGTGATGAAGGATTGATTTTGATTTTACCTAAATGCAACGCATAACCTAAATACTGTTGCATACTTCGCATTATGTCGTAAACGGTTTTTTGCTTTAAGGTTTCTTTGGTTCTGGTGCTTTTCCTGTTCTGTACATATTCATAAAAATTGGCGATTTCTACGGCTGTAATATGATGCAACTGATAAATCCCGATTTCTTCCAACCAATTAAAAAATTCCTTCAGATATAAATATTTAGATTGACAGGTTTCGTCCGCATAGCCCAATAACAGTAAATAATCTTTGTACTCTTTGGCTTCTTTTTGGTACAGCTCACTGTAAATAGTATGTCTGCTGGGTAGTGGCATTTATGACGTTTTGTATTGCTATGATGCTTTTGCTTACTCTTTATTTTGGATTTAGGAACACTAAACGAGTTATGAGTGTTAAGTTTTTAGTTATGAGTTATTTATGTTGTTTTCTTGCGTTCCTTTAGTGTTCCGTAGCGTTTCAAACACTTTCATTCACTATCATACTTAATGTTTTATTCTTGGGCTTTGACGGTGCAATATTGTTCTCTGTTTTCAGCTTTTGTATTTGGTTCATCAAAAAATCTTTTATTTCGGCTCTCAACTTTTGGTAATTATCCCAATAAGAGATTTTATATTTGATGCCTTTGTTGGTATAACCGCCATTTTGTTTGATGTATTCTAACTCCGTAAGTGTCTGCATATACCTAAACACCTGTGTTTTACTGATATTAAATTCCTGTCTTACTTCCCTTAAAATAAAGTCTTGGTTCTCGTTTTTAACGTACTTTTTCAGCCTTTCAAAGAACTGCCTTAAACTTCCGTCCAGTTCATCAACCTTTAAGACAATGCTTTCAAAAAGGATTTCTGTTGCCTGTTCTATATCTTCGATTTCAGTTATCAATTGATTGTCTTTTGTGAGCTTTCTTTGGTATTGGTTTAAAAACGTTACCTGTTTTATTACGGCTTGGTACATTTCGTTTAACCGTCTTATTTTATGCACCTTTTCGGGAAGATGTAATTTTGTAGCATACGGATTGATGACTTCATAATATTTTAAGTTTCTAACTACTTGCTGTATAAAATGGATTGCCTTTTGACTTTGGTTGGGGTCGATTTCTCCTGCATTCCTGCGGTTCTGATACTCGATAATTCTTTTGGTTTGCTGTTTGCTCTCATCGACTGCCAGTAAAAAACTACGGCTCATATTATCCTCGTAGGTTTCGCCTTTGGTTGTTGCCGACAAAGAACTAAATTGACCTTTTACAATTTTATGAGAAGATTTATTATTTCCCTTTTTGTCTTTGATGGTTACTGAACTTCTTAAAACTTGGTTGCTTATAAATTCTCTTAAAGCATACAAAGCATCTTCTTTTAGTCCGTCCAGATCCTCGATAATAACCACCTTTTGGAACAGGTCGAACTCGCCCCAGTTGTACAAACTGCTTTCCGTTATTCTTGTAAATCGTAATACATCTTCTTGTGGCATAAGGTCTGCAATTCTGCTAATGATATGCGTTTTTCCACTTCCCGAACTGCCCTGTACTAATGCGTGTAATGGGTTTTTATTCAGATAACTGATGATGATTAAGAACAGTAACATACGGCTGTTTTCTTCGCCCACTATGCCCGCTTTTCCTATTTCTGTATTCAGGTTCTTCAGTAAATGTTTTCTCTTTAAAAAGTCGATTGAAGATGTTAGATTTGAGATATTAGATGTTAGATTTTTTTCTTCAGCTTTTTCTTTTTCATTTGAAAAAATAAGTTCTGTTCTGTTGTTCAGGATTTCGATAAATATACTTTCATCGTGTCCTTGCAGCGTTTCGTTGATGTCTTTGTTTATCGGTTCTGCTGTGGTTAATTTCAGTTTCGGGTATTCAGCTTTGAACATTGCTCCGTATTTCCTGACCGCTTCTTTTCCTGCGGTATCGTTGTCAAAAAAGAAAACAATCTCTTCTAACTGCGGTAAATCCTTTATTGCCTGTTGGTGTTCTTCGGTTAGTCCGTTCGTTCCGTAACAAGCTAATAAACTATAATTATCTGCTATTTCTTTTATCTGCAACAAACTTGCACAATCAATAATGCTTTCTGTTAAAATCAACTTTTTTGTATTCTTATCAGGATAATTCGGATAAAGACCTGTTCTGTTCTTTAAGTAAAAATGTCTGCTTTCCTTATCGTTTAACGTACTTCTAAAATACAATCCTGTTACTTTATTATCTTTATTTTTCAGAGCAAAGCAAATGCACCATTTCCCAAAAACTCCGTAGGCTTTTTCTCCGGTTCGACTGACCAAACCTTTATCCAAGAGTAAACCGTATTCCAAACATTGGTTAATCAAAGTTTCATCCCGTCGTGTCCCGTGGTGGAACTGCCCAGCATTGTAACCCACTTCTATTTTTTTAAAATCAAGATTTCTACTTTCCAGATAAGTCCTTGCTGGTTTGCTGTTGCTCACCGCATTTTTAAAGTACTGGTACATATTAGCCAAAAACTGGCTTTTGCTTAAATCTTGTTGGTAGCGTTCTTTGCTTGGGCCGTGTCCGCCTTTGGCGGATGCTGTATAACCAATAATCTCTTTAGCTTTGTTAATCGCCTGGGCTTTGGTGCTGTTTTCTTTGTACATTATAAAATCTATCACGTCCATACTTTTACCATTGGTTTTGCAGTTGGAACTAAAGCAGTATGCCGTTTGTGTTTTGTAATACACCTGCATACTCGGGGTTTTGTCCTCGTGGAACGGACAGTTTAACCGAAGCTGCTTATCGGTTTTTAAGCCGTAATAATGCAGTACATTTGACATTGTTAACCGCTCTTTTATCTCACTTATTTCCATACTAAAATTATTTTTTGCCATTTTGTACATCGCAAAAGTAAATATAAATGTACATATAGGCAACTAATAAAATGACAATTCGGATAATTATTGTATAAAATGTACTATATGGCTATATTTGTACTGTCTTTAATCTGATAATAAAATGAGTTTAGCAAGCAACATAAAGCGTTTAAGGGAAGAAAAAGGACTACTTCAAAAAGAAGTAGCCACCGAAGTAGGTTTAGGGATTTCGCATTACAGCAAGATTGAGAACGGACAAAGAGAGGCTTCCGTTGAGCTGTTGG
The DNA here is from genome assembly GCA_964588705.1 of uncultured Chryseobacterium sp. GTDB lineage: Bacteria > Bacteroidota > Bacteroidia > Flavobacteriales > Weeksellaceae > CAZPQV01. Next base: position 1,727 of record CAZPQV010000079.1, on the reverse strand, counting down.
ATAAGCTCGCTAAATTTTACGGCATTACCATTGACCAAATCGTTCATATGGGTAGCGAAGTGCCTGCCGAGATAACACTCGAAGATAAAACCGCAAACGAACAAGTCCGACTAATTGCCGAACTTGACGAAAAAGATAAATCTATTATTTTTGGAATGATTGAAACAATGCTAACTAAAAAGAAGTTTAAAGACTTTTTTCAGAAAAATGTGGCGGCGTTGTAAATAAAAAAAAACGCCAAGCTGTAAGCCTGGCAGTTTGTTCTATTCTTCTTTTAGTTGTAAATTCACTTTTAAGAGCTTAAGATTATTATAAAAATCCACAGAATCTAACGGTTCAACTTTTTGTCCTTTTAGACTTTTATCAATAATCCAATATCTTAAGGGTTTCCCCTCCTTGCTTCCTGTCATCTCATCCACTTCCTGAGACTTAGCAATAATGTATTTGTCATCAAAATCATAAGATAGGACAATCGGGGGGATTACTGATATTCCGACTCCGTCATATTTTTCACTTGTATGATAAATAATAGTTTGTGGTGTATCTTGGATAAACCTGTAATTATTACCTAAGTCTATACTGTCATCTTGTCGAATAAATATACAAGACTGAAATAATAACAATATAAAAACAATATTAATATTTTTCATTTTCATATTATTCTGTCTTTATTGTACCAGTTCCGTAAATATAAACTCTAAAGCCGTGCGAGTCATTCAAACCTTTTAATGCTCGCTCCCCTCTAATAAGTCTATTCCTATTTGCATTACCATTAGGGTGTACATCCCAATCATAGTCGTCCCAAAATAACTTAACTTTTCCTTCTTGTGCATTTAAAAGTTTGATTTGGGTATTTCCCAAAGCATAAGTTGTTGCTCTTGATGAACTGCTTGTCCAGCTTACATAATTAAATAAGTTAACGTTTGCTTGCTGTCCTTCAGATAAACCTATATTTTGAACACTTAAATCCCCAAAATTCAGTTTTGAAGCATCTAAGTATAAAGAGTTATCAGGTGTTATATTATCAGGCAATGTATTGGGATGTTCTTTAGCCCATTTTATACCCTCAGCTATTGTTACAAAACCATCATAATCAGGTCTATCTTTTAGTCCTGCAAAATGAGTGTTCATTTTCGATTTTGCACTCTCATCCATAAACCCAAGATTAGGAGAAAGATCATAAGCTTTAGCTTCACTATGTGCCATACCTTGCGAAAAATTACCCTTGTTCATAACAATTGCATCTCCTTGTAATCCTCTATCATCAGTTCCTAAGAAATTCCCATCAGTATCATAAATAGGATTATCTAACATCCCTGTCGGATCTATTCTGTTAATCGGATTATTACTTACAAAATGGTAAGGTGTCTTGTTCGGTTGAACTTCGGCCAACGGATCCACAACTCCCCACCTTCCGATATCCGGCATATAGAACCTTGCGCCGTAGTCGTACATTCCGGTTTCTTGTAGTTCTTTTCCGTTGTACTTGTACTTATACGATGGCGTGGCAGTACTAACGCTGTTATAGCCCTCATGCTTCAAACCAAACGGGTAATAGTTGTTTTCCTCTAAAACCTCAAGAACGCCTGCACTGTTTTTACGATAACTCAACCGTACATTGCCCAAGTGGTCAATGTAATTGTAAATGTAAGCATTTTTTGTAATATCATAATAGCCCTCAGATGTCGGTAAGAACTGAAGCGCAGTCACAGTTCCTACCGTCTCAT
>CAZPQV010000078.1:0-8668 GCA_964588705.1 uncultured Chryseobacterium sp. | reverse complement strand
TGTATGCTTTTTCAAGGCTATCCTTCTCGCTAAAGCCGGAAATTCTTGTAGGCAAAAGCACATTTTCTAGAGCAGTAAATTCAGGCAGCAACATGTGAAACTGAAATACAAAACCAATATTCTGATTACGGAATTTCGAAAGTTCACGATCGCTCATATTTAGAAAAGACTGCCCGTCTAAAGCGATTTCAGTTCCGAAATTTTTCGGATTTGTTGGCGTGTCAAGCGTACCAAGGATTTGCAAAAGCGTTGATTTTCCGGCGCCGGATTCCCCAACGATCGAAACCACTTCCCCTTCCAGTATATGGATATTCACACCCTTTAAAACTTCTAAATCTCCGTATGATTTATGTATATTTTTTGCTCTGATCATAGCTTCAAAAATAGTGATTTTTAACGATTATGTGAAATGAAAAAATCCTCCCAAAATGAGGAGGATTTAATTCATATTTAAATACCTTTTATTACAGCAACAAAGTCAGTGGCTGCTCAAGATAAGTTCTTAGTGTTTGCAGGAACTGCGCTCCCGTTGCACCATCCACAACTCTGTGGTCGCAGGCCAATGAAAGTTTCATGGTATTTCCTACCACAATCTGTCCGTCTTTTACAATTGGTTTTTCGATAATTGCACCTACGGAAAGAATTGCTGAGTTTGGCTGATTGATAATGGATGTAAAGGTTTCAATTCCGAACATTCCAAGGTTGGAAACTGAGAATGTAGAACCTTCCATTTCGTTTGCTTTCAGACCTTTGGATTTTGCTCTTCCGGCCATATCCTTCACCGCTGCAGAAATCTGAGTATAGTTCATATAATCAGTATTCTTCAGTACAGGAACCACCAATCCATCAGGGATTGCAACAGCTACACCAATATTGATATTTCCATGGTGAATGATTTTATCTCCTGCCCATGATGAATTTACCTGAGGATGTTTTCTCAGCGCCATCGCCGTCGCTTTGATAATCATATCGTTGAAAGAAACTTTAGTATCCGGCAAAGAATTGATTTCCTTTCTTGCTTCAATGGCCTTATCCATATTTATTTCAACCATCAGATAATAATGTGGCGCAGAGTATTTACTTTCAGAAAGTCTCTTCGCAATAATATTCCTTACCTGAGAGTTTGGTGTTTCTGTGGTTTCGCCGGCAACGAAGTTCATGGCAACCTGTGCAGCAGCAGGAGCTGCAGCCGCAACTGGAACTGCCTGAGTTTGTGCCGCAGGTTTAGCTGCAGATGGCTGATAATTTTCAATATCTTTTTTTACAATTCTTCCGTTTTCGCCTGTGCCCTGAACGGTTGAAACATCAATTCCTTTTTCTTCAGCCATTTTTTTGGCCAATGGAGAAATTGCAATTCTGTCTCCCGTAGATGAAACAGCAACTACCGGTTTAGCTTCTTCTTTTGAAGCAGCTTCCGTTGGTGCCGGAGCAGATTTTGCTTCTGCTTTTTTACCGCCTCCTGAAATAATCGCCGAAACATCAGTTCCTGCAGGACCAACGATGGCAAGTACAGAATCTACAGGTGCTGCATTTCCTTCTGCAACGCCCTGATATAGAAGTGTTCCTTTAAATTCAGTTTCGAAATCCTGAACCGCTTTATCGGTTTCAATTTCTGCAAGAACGTCGCCTTCTTTTACTTCATCACCAACATTAAAGTTCCATTTTGCAACTTTTCCTTCAGTCATGGTATCGGAAAGACGAGGCATTGTAATTACTTCAACACCTTTTGGCATCTCGACTTCGCCCGATGTGACATCAGGTGATGAATCTTCTTTTTCAACTGGTTCCGTAGTTTCTACATCGGTAACGTTGTTCTGTGTTTTATTTTCTTCAGGAATTGCAGCGGCTTCAGGTTTAGCTCCGCTAACAAGTGACGAAATATCTTCGCCTTCCGCACCGATAATCGCCAGAACAGAATCTACCGCAGCAGCGCTTCCCTCTTCCACGCCAACATACAGCAGTGTTCCTTTAATTTCAGATTCAAAATCCTGAACAGCTTTATCGGTTTCAATTTCTGCTATAACATCGCCTTCATTCACTGCATCGCCCACCTTCTTGTGCCATTTTGCAACTTTACCTTCCGTCATCGTGTCTGAAAGACGAGGCATTGTAATTACTTCTGCCATAATTATATTTTGTTTAAAGTTTCGCGTTCAAAGTTTCAACTGATTGAACCGAAAAATTTTAGTTTTAAAAAATGAATTTAATTTTGATCTTCAGGCTCGATATTAATTCCAAAACCCAAATCTCGAAACTCTTTTTTAGTTTTCTAATTTATCTAAGAAAGGATAATCTTCTTGAGCATAAACGTATTCGTAAACTTTATCCGGAGTTGGGAACGGTGAAGCTTCCATAAAGTCCACACATTCTTCAACGAAATCTCTCGATTTGTTATCCATTTCTTCCAGTTCGGCTTCTGTAGCCCATTTATTTTCAAGAATTCTTTCTTTTACCAAATGAATTGGGTCGTCCTGCTTGTGCATTTCCACCTCTTCTTTAGTTCTGTAAGGCTCAGCATCGGACATAGAGTGACCTCTGTAACGGTAAGTTCTTGCCTCGATGAATGTTGGCCCGTCTCCTCTTCTTGCTCTTTCAATCGCTTCGTAAGCTGCTTCTGCAACTTTCTCAGGATCCATTGCGTCTACAGCAAGACAAGGCATTTCGTAACCTAAACCTAATTTGAAGATATCTTCGTGGTTCGCAGTTCTTTTTACAGAAGTTCCCATCGCGTACTGGTTATTCTCTACAACGAATACTACCGGAAGTTTCCAGTTCATCGCCATATTGAATGTTTCGTGAAGCGACCCCTGTCTTGAAGCACCATCACCAAAGAAACAGATGTTCACTGCCTTTCTGTCGAAATATTTATCGGCAAAAGCAATACCTGCTCCCAAAGGAATTTGTCCTCCAACGATTCCGTGTCCTCCATAGAAACGGTGTTCTTTACTGAAAATGTGCATAGAACCTCCTAAACCTCCGGAAGTTCCTGTTGCTTTACCACAAAGTTCGGCAAGGATTCTTTTTGGGTCAACACCCATTGCCATCGGATGGATGTGGCAACGGTAAGCCGTAATCATACTGTCTTTGGACATATCCATTGCGTGTACAAAACCCGCCGGAATGGCTTCCTGACCGTTATATAAATGTAAAAAACCTCTGATTTTCTGTTTCAGATAAAGAGAACGGCATTTGTCTTCAAACCTTCTCCACATCGTCATATCGGCATACCACTGCAGATAAACTTCTTTTGAAAATTCCTTCATTGTTGTTGAAATTGATTGTGCAAAAATAGTAAATTTTCTCCGTCTTTTGTATGCCTTACACAATGAAAAATAAATTCAGGATTAATTTAAAAAAGTTAATTTTGGATTCACAAAGACATTTATGCCAAATCGCCTTAATATAAGCCCGTTAATCATTAGGTTATCGAAATTTATTTCAAACTTCTTCAATCCACTGACCTCACTGATTCTCTTTTTAATCTATAAAAATTATCGAATAAATGATTTAAATCAGGCCGTAAAAGAAATTTTTCCAATTTTACTCCTCATCGTTATTCCGTTAATAACCTGGATTTACTGGAACGTAAAAAAAGGAAATTACAGCAATATGGATGTGTCGAACCGCAGACAGCGCAACAGTCTTTATATCGTAATCGATATTTTAATTGCCGTATATCTTTTGGTTTATTTCTTAATAAATGACCGTATTGATTTCACGATGTTCTTCCTGCTGATTCTTTTAATTCTGATGCAGATCAGTAACCTTTTCATCAAAAGTTCAATGCACACTTCACTGAATATTTTTGCGGCAGCACTATTTTTTTCGCTTAGTCCAACGGTAGGTTTTATTTGGCTAATTATTGCAATAATTGTGGGAATTACAAGGGTTATTCTCAAGAGACATACACCAAAAGAAGTAATAATGGGTGCATTTCTCGGTTCGCTGGTTTCTTTTTTCTATCTTTATGTCTTCATTCAGAATCAGAAAATCCTATGAAAATAAATACCTTAACTTCCGCCGAAGAACATCTGATGCAGGTCATCTGGAAACTCAATTCACCATTTATGCGCGACATTATGGAGGCACTTCCCGAGCCAAAACCACATCAGAATACAGTTTCCACTTATCTTAAAATATTGGTTGAAAAAGAATTTCTGTCCACAGAAAAAGTAGGCAGAAGCTTCAAGTACAATGTTGTAATTCTTTTCGTAGATTACCGGAAGTTAGTTCTTGAAATGTTTCTTGAAAATTATTTCAACGGTTCTGCAAGCGATTTGGTAAAAAACTTATTTGCTGAAAACCTGATTAAACCTTCCGATTTAAAAGAATTCTTCGAAGTAAGAACTGAAGTCGTTCCGATTATCGAACCGGAAAAAGAACATGAAACCAGTAAAATTCTGGAGTACATCGACGAACTGACCGAGCCGAAAAAGAAGAAAAAGGAAAAATCGAAGTCAAAGAAAAAGAAGAAAAAATAGAAGGAAGACCGAAGACAGTATAACAATCTCGAAACTCGAATCCCGAACCTCGCAATTTTTATGAAACAAAAACTAAAAGAAATTTGGGGCAAAGCCGATGATATCGTTTTGCGCTACCCAATGGTTTTAACAATGGCATTGATCGCGGCAGTTTCTTCTGTCGTTGCCATCGATATGGATAATTATGAAAATCAGTTTTCCGTTGTTACTTTGATTTTCACGGCGTGTTTAGGAATCTCCTTGATGTTTGCCCTGAAGATGCTTTCACAAAGAATTTGGAAAGAAGTTCCATTACAAATTGCGGGCGTTCTTTTTCTTTTGAGTTTCTATTATATCCTGCCAAAAACCGAGAAAAACTTTACGGAAGTTTACGGTTATCTGTTGGCTTGCACTTTTATTCTATCGCATCTTTTGGTTTCGTTTATCGCTTTTTATGGTGAAAAGCGCGAACTGAATTTCTGGCAATACAACAAGAATCTTTTCATCAATATTTTTCTTACGGCGGTTTTCACCGGAGTTTTGGTCGGCGGTGTAATGCTTGCAATTCTTGCGGTTGATAAGCTTTTTGATTTTAATTTTAAAGATAATCTTTATCCAAAAACATTCTTTTTCCTGGCAATTTTAGGGAGCTGTTTCATATTCCTTATCTTTATTGAGAAAGGTTTAAAACAGTTGGAGCAGGACGGTAATTATCCACAGATTCTGAAATTTTTTACGCAGTTTGTCCTCATTCCATTGCTACTCATTTACGCAGTTATCTTATATTTCTATTCAGCAAAAATCCTCATCAACTGGGAGCTTCCGCGAGGTTGGGTTTCTTACCTTGTTCTCGCCTATTCAGTTGTTGGAATTTTAGCATTACTGCTGGTTCATCCACTGAAAGAAGAATCTACTAAATCGTGGGTGAAAATTTTCAGCAAGATATTTTATTACACGCTACTGCCATTAATTGTATTGCTGTTTGTAGCGATTTTCACAAGAATATTAGAATACGGTTATACGGAACCGAGATATTTCGTTCTGATGCTCGCACTGTGGCTTTCAAGTGTTGTTCTGTATTTTATTTTTTATAAAAAGCCAACGATTAAATTCGTTCCGGTTTCACTGTTTGTCTTTGGATTATTTGCGTTAATTATGCCCTATCTCAATACATTTTCAGTGGCAAAAAGAAGTCAGAAAACCGAGCTCCAAAACGTCTTAATTAAAAATAATCTTCTGGAAAAAGGAAAAATAGATTTCGGTAAAAAAATTACCGATACCGTTGCCGATGAAGTTGCCAACAAATTTGATTTTCTTGCGAGACGCAAACAGAATGATTTTCTTCTAAATTATCTTCCTGAAGTAAATCACAAAAAATTCAACGAAAATTTTGCAAAAATGGATACCTGGAAAATTCGTGGTGACATCAGAAATGCATTTACCAATATCAGCAGAACACAGAAGAAAAACACTTACGATGGCCTTGTTTTGGTTTCAGCAATGAAGTTTATCCCGATTTCAGAATATGATTATGCTGTAACTTTCAACCCAATGGATAATCCGGAAATACAGCTTGAAAATCAAAACTTAAACGTAAAATACCGCAATCTTAAAGACGAAAAGTATCTGAAAATCAGTTTAGAAAACCAGTCTAAAACCACTGAAACTTTTGATTTAATGCCTTTCATACAGGAAACTGTTAATCAGAATATTAATAAAACTAATCAGGTGGAACTTCCTGAAATTTCAAAAGAATTCACGCTTCACAGCTATGATATGAAAGCTTACTTCAAACGCATCAATTATTTTCCTGTGGATAAAGCCGGAAATTTCACAATTTCTGAGCCCTATGAAATCACTTTGCTGATTAGAAAAAAGTAACAGAAAATTGCTTATTTTTGCACCTAATAAATTTTTGAAGACGAACAATGGTAAAAATCACTCTTCCCGACGGAAGCATCAGAGAATTTGAAAGCGCAGTTACCGCAATGGACGTGGCCAAATCCATTAGTGAAGGATTGGCGAGAAACACAATTTCTGCAATCGTAAACGGAAAACAGGTAGAAGTTACCACACCAGTTACGGAAGATTCTACGGTGCAACTGTTAACGTGGAATGATGATATGGGAAAAAAAGCATTTTGGCACTCCTCTGCTCACCTTTTGGCGCAGGCGATTATGGAGTTTTATCCGGATGCTAAACTTACGATTGGTCCTGCCATTGAAAGCGGTTTCTACTACGATGTAGATTTCGGTGATGAAGTTTTGAGCGAAAAAGATTTCGAAAAAATCGAAAAGAAAATGCTCGAAAATGCAAGAAAAGATGCCACTTTTTCACTTTATCCGGTTTCAAAAGCTGATGCACTGAAAGAATACGCAGACAACCCTTATAAAACAGAACTGATTTCGAATCTTGAAGACGGTGAAATCACGTTCTGCACACACGATAACTTCACCGATCTTTGTCGTGGAGGCCACATTCCATCAACAGGAATTGTAAAAGCAGTAAAAGTTTTGAACGCTGCAGGCGCATATTGGAGAGGAAATGAAAAAAATCCTCAACTGACAAGAGTTTACGGAATTTCTTTCCCGAAACAGAAAGACCTTACCGAATATCTTGAAAGACTGGAAGAAGCCAAACGCCGCGACCACAGAAAACTGGGTAAAGAATTGGGAATTTTCGCCTTCTCTGAAAAAGTTGGTCAGGGACTTCCACTTTGGTTGCCAAAAGGAACAGCACTTAGAAAAAAACTGGAAAATTTTCTTGCAGATGCGCAGAAAAAAGCCGGTTACGAATTCGTAATGTCGCCTCATATTGGGGCGAAAGAACTTTATGTTACGTCTGGACACTGGGATAAATACGGCGCTGACAGTTTTCAGCCGATTAAAACACCAAACGAAGGTGAAGAATTCATGCTGAAACCAATGAACTGTCCGCATCACTGCGAAATTTATAAAGTTGGACAATGGTCTTACCGTGATCTTCCGAAACGTTTCGCAGAATTCGGAACAGTTTACAGATATGAGCAGTCAGGGGAACTTCACGGATTGACGAGAGTTCGCGGATTTACCCAGGATGATGCTCACCTTTTCTGCACACCGGATCAGTTGATGAAGGAGTTTGAAGGTGTCATCGATTTGGTGATGTATGTTTTCAGAAATCTCGGATTTGAAGATTTCGTTACTCAGGTTTCCCTACGCGATAAGGAAAACAGAGATAAATATATCGGTTCCGAAGAAAATTGGGAAAAAGCTGAAAATGCGATTATTCAGGCAGCAGAAAATAAAGGTTTAAAAACTGTTGTGGAATATGGTGAAGCCGCATTTTATGGCCCGAAACTTGATTTTATGGTGAAGGATGCTTTGGGCAGAAAATGGCAGTTGGGAACCATTCAGGTGGATTATAATTTACCGGAACGTTTCGATCTTCATTATATCGGCAGCGATGGCGAAAAACACCGACCGGTGATGATTCACCGTGCACCATTCGGATCAATGGAACGATTTATCGCGATTCTGCTTGAAAACACTGCGGGAGACTTCCCACTTTGGTTGGCACCGGATCAGTTCATCATCCTTCCGATTTCCGAAAAATATGTGGATTATGCCAAAAAAGTTTCACAATTGTTGGAAAATCACGATATTAGCGGCCTGATTGACGACCGAAACGAAAAAACCGGAAAGAAAATCAGAGATGCCGAAATCAATAAATATCCGTTTATGCTGATTGTGGGTGAAAATGAAGAACAGGCACAAACAGTTTCGGTAAGAAGACGTGGTGAAGGCGATCTTGGTACGATGAGTATTGAAAATTTCATCACCTACTTCCAAAAAGCAGCAGAATTTAATGCTGAATTTGGAGCATAAAAAGAAGTTAACTTAAAATTTAATACAATAGCACAGAAATTTCATTACAGAGGCAGAGGTCCACAAAGACGTGTGCAGGAAGATGCACACCAGATCAACGAAAAAATCCGGGCTAAGGAAGTCCGTTTGGTGGGCGATAACGTAGAACCGGGCGTGTATCCGCTGGCGAAAGCATTAGAAATTGCCAGAGATCAGGAACTGGATCTGGTAGTCATTTCAGATAAGGCCGAACCTTATATTGCACGGGTGCTGGAATACAAAAAATTCCTGTACGAACAAAAGAAGAAGCAAAAAGAACTGAAAGCCAAGCAGGTAAAAGTAGTGGTAAAAGAAATCCGTTTC
>CAZPQV010000077.1:0-8813 GCA_964588705.1 uncultured Chryseobacterium sp. | reverse complement strand
GAACGGTTTCGTAAATCTGACCGATGTTCATACGTGAAGGTACACCAAGCGGATTCAGTACGATATCTACAGGAGTTCCGTCTTCCAGGAACGGCATATCTTCTTCACGAACGATACGTGATACGATACCCTTATTACCGTGACGTCCTGCCATTTTATCTCCAACATTCAGTTTACGCTTCTTAGCGATGTAAACTTTAGCCAGTTTCATACTACCTGCAGAAAGTTCGTCTCCGATTGAAATTGCAAATTTCTCACGGTTTTTCACTCCGGCGATATCGTTGTATTTAATTTTATAGTTGTGGATTAACTGTTTAATAAGGTCGTTTCTGTCTGCATCTACAGTCCAGTCAGAACCACTTACGTTCACATAATCCTCAACACTTTGAAGAAGTTTGGTAGTGAATTTCACTCCTTTAGAAATAATTTCTTCGTTCAGGTCGTTGTTTACTCCCTGTGAAGTTTTACCATTTACTAAAGTTCCAAGTTTCTCGATCAGTGTGTTTCTCAATTCATCGAATTTTGCCTTGTAGCTGTTTTCGATTTCCTCAAGCTTCAGTTTTTCTTCTGCTCTCTTCTTTTTATCCTTGATATTTCTTGCGAACAACTTCTTGTTGATCACCACTCCTCTTAAAGAAGAGTCGGCTTTCAGAGAAGCATCTTTCACATCACCGGCTTTATCACCGAAGATGGCGCGAAGAAGTTTTTCTTCAGGCGTTGGATCAGATTCACCTTTTGGTGTTATCTTACCGATCATAATATCTCCAGGCTTCACTTCAGCACCAATACGGATCATACCGTTTTCGTCAAGGTCTTTTGTTGCCTCTTCGGAAACGTTTGGAATATCAGCTGTAAGCTCTTCCATACCTAATTTCGTATCACGAACTTCAAGAGAATATTCGTCTACGTGGATGGAAGTAAACCAGTCTTCACGAACTACTTTTTCGTTGATTACAATCGCATCCTCAAAGTTGTAACCTTTCCAAGGCATGAATGCTACAGTAAGGTTTCTACCAAGAGCCAATTCACCGTTTTCAGTAGCGTAACCGTCGCAAAGTACCTGTCCTTTTTCCACTTTATCACCTACTCTTACGTTTGGTCTAAGTGTAATGGTTGTACTTTGGTTGGTTTTTCTGAATTTGGTCAGTTTATAAGTTTTCGTTGCAGATTCGAAACTTACGATGTCTTCATCTTCGCTTCTGTCGTATTTAATGACGATTTTGTCTGCATCTACATATTCTACAACACCGGTTCCTTCAGCATTAATAAGGATTCTTGAGTCTTTAGCCACCTGCTTTTCAAGACCTGTTCCTACAATCGGAGCTTCAGGCTTCAACAAAGGAACTGCCTGACGCATCATGTTAGATCCCATCAATGCACGGTTCGCGTCGTCGTGCTCAAGGAACGTAATTAATGATGCTGAAATACCTGAAATCTGGTTTGGTGCAATATCAATTAAGTCAACTTCTGTAGGTTCAACCACCGGATAATCACCGTCAAGACGGGCAATTACTCTGTCGGTTCTGAAACTTCCGTCATCATTAAGGTCGATATTCGCCTGAGCGATTGTTTTCTCTTCCTCGTCCTCTGCATTTAAGTAAATTGGTGCAGATTTTAGATCTACTTTACCGTTTTCTACTTTTCTATAAGGCGTTTCGATGAAACCTAAACTGTTGATTTTAGCATAAATACCTAAAGAAGAAATAAGACCGATGTTTGGACCTTCCGGCGTTTCAATCGGACAAATTCTTCCGTAGTGTGTATGGTGAACGTCACGAACCTCGAAACCTGCTCTTTCTCTTGAAAGACCTCCAGGCCCTAATGCAGACAATCTTCTCTTGTGAGTAATTTCTGATAGTGGGTTGGTTTGGTCCATGAACTGAGACAGCTGGTTGGTACCGAAGAACGAGTTGATTACGGATGTTAACGTTTTAGCATTCACTAAATCAACCGGTGTAAAGATTTCATTATCTCTTACGTTCATTCTCTCGCGGATTGTTCTTGCAATTCTTGAAAGACCTACACCGAATTGTCCTGCCAATTGTTCACCAACAGTTTTAATTCTTCTGTTGGAAAGGTGGTCGATATCATCAACTTCAGCCTTAGAGTTCACCAGTTCGATAAGGTGACGCACGATCGCAATGATGTCGTCTTTTGTAAGAACTTCAGTTGTTTCAGGAATGTTTAGACCTAGTTTTTTATTCAGTCTGTAACGTCCTACTTCTCCTAATGAATATCTCTGCTCGGAGAAGAACAGTTTTTCGATAATACCTCTTGCAGTTTCCTCATCTGGCGGATCTGCATTTCTCAACTGACGATAGATGTATTCTACTGCCTCTTTTTCAGAGTTTGTAGGGTCTTTCTGAAGGGTATTTTGAATGATTGAGAATTCGTTTGAATTTTCTTTGTGAATCAGGATGGTTTTTGCTCCAGATTCAAGAATCATATCGATGTGTTCTTTTTCAAGAACAGTTTCTCTATCCAGGATGATTTCGTTTCTCTCGATAGAAACCACTTCGCCTGTATCTTCATCCACGAAGTCTTCGAACCAAGTGTTCAATACTCTTGCAGCCAAAGTTCTTCCTTCTACTTTTTTCAAAGCTGCTTTAGAAACTTTCACTTCTTCTGCAAGGTCGAAAATCTGAAGGATATCTTTATCGGATTCGTATCCGATTGCTCTTAAAAGCGTAGTTAAAGGTAACTTTTTCTTACGGTCGATATACGCATACATTACGTTATTGATATCCGTAGTAAATTCCATCCAAGATCCTTTGAAAGGGATAATTCTTGAATAATAAAGTTTGGTTCCGTTGGCGTGGTACGTCTGTCCGAAGAACACACCCGGAGAACGGTGAAGCTGCGTAACGATCACACGCTCAGCACCATTGATGATGAAAGAACCTGAAGGCGTCATATAAGGCACCGGTCCTAAATACACATCCTGAATAACGGTTTGGAAATCCTCGTGTTCAGGGTCTGTACAGTAAAGTTTCAGTCTCGCTTTTAAAGGCACTGAATAGGTCAGTCCTCTTTCTACGCACTCATCGATGGAGTAACGCGGCGAGTCTACCAGATAATCCAAAAACTCCAATACGAATTGGTTTCTGGAATCGGTAATCGGAAAATTTTCCTGGAAAGTCTTGTAAAGACCTTCGTTCACTCTGGCTTCAGGCAGGGTATCCAACTGGAAAAAATCTTTGAAAGATTCCAGCTGTACATCCAGAAAGTCAGGAGCAGCCATTGCACCTTTAGCGGTTGCAAAGTTGATTCTCTCCTGCGCTTTCGGCGCTGAAGCAGTGCTTTTTGTTGCTTTAGATTTACTCATAAAGTAATAAAAAAGTGTTGTGGGTTAAAAAATATTTTGTGGTTAAAAAAATATCAGAAAGTTGGAAGATGGAAGTCCGAAGATGGAAGACTCAATGATTTTTGGCGCTATCAGAAGTAGTCTTTGCTCTTTTTTCTTTGCTCTTGGCTCTTTCTAACTGCAACGCCGGTATATCTTTTCACGGAGTAGTGCAAAATATTTTTTGATTTCTTTTGAAGAAGAAATAGGTGGTGTATAAAACACGAAATCTCTTTCAAAATCTTTTGAAAGAGAAGATCTTCAATATTTTACTGATCTACACACAATTATTAGCGCCAAAGGAGGTGCAAATATACAACTTAATTGATAAATAGACAAACTGCTATATCTTAAAAGTTTGTTAAACGGAAAATTCCATTCGAACATTTAACAAAAAAAATATATCCGCTCTTTCGGGCGGATATTCAATTTATCTGGGTAAAAGAATTACTTTAACTCTACTTCAGCACCAGCTTCTTCAAGCTGCTTCTTAAGAGCTTCTGCTTCGTCCTTAGATACACCTTCTTTAATTGCAGCAGGAGCACCGTCTACCATATCTTTTGCTTCTTTAAGACCAGCACCTGTAAGATCTTTTACAAGTTTTACTACAGCCAATTTAGAAGCACCAGCTGATTTAAGGATTACGTCGAATTCAGTTTTTTCTTCAGCAGCTTCTCCACCGCCTGCACCACCTGATACTACTACTGCAGCAGCAGCTGGCTCAATTCCGTACTCATCCTTAAGGATAGCAGCTAATTCGTTTACGTCTTTTACTGTTAGGTTTACTAGCGTTTCAGCTAAATTTTTTAAATCTGACATTTTAATAATGTTTTAATTGTTGATTATGATATTTTTTTGAGTGTAATTATTCAGCAGCAGGAGCTTCTCCTTCTGCAGCAGCTTCCGGAGCTTCCGGTGTAGCTTCAGCAGCTGGTTCTTCTGCTTTTGTTTCTTCTGCAGGCGCAGCTGTTTCTTCAGCTTTAGCTTCCACTGTTTCAGGCTTGTTTTGCAATGCACCAATAACTCTCTGAATTGGAGACTGAAGCAATCCGATGATTTCTCCAAGCATTTCTTCTTTAGATTTAATGCTTGCAAGCGTATCAAGGTTTTCATCACCAAGGTAGAAAGTTTCCTGTAGGTAAGCGGATTTAAGTGCAGGCTTCTCTTCTTTCTTTCTAAAATCTTTAATCAGTTTCGCAGGTGCGTTTGCTGTTTCTGAAATCAGAAGTGCAGAGTTTCCTTTGAATGTGGTGAACATTTCAGAATAGTCAACACCTTCAATCTGCTCCATTGCTTTTTGTAAAAGTGTGTTTTTCACTACTTTTACTTTGATATTATTTTTGAAAGCTGCTCTTCTGAAGTCAGAAGATTTTGCAGCATTCAGACCTTCAAGATCTGCTACGTAAACTACTTTTGCATCCTGAAGCAAATCTTTGATCTCTTGTATTGCTACAACTTTATTTTCTTTAGTCATTGTCTTAAGGATTTATATTAGTTTACAGATTTAGTATCGATTGCAATTCCCGGGCTCATTGTTGATGAAAGGTAGATGCTCTTTACATAAGTTCCTTTAGCCGCAGTTGGCTTCAGTTTTACCAATGTCTGGATCAGTTCCTGAGCATTTTCTTTAATCTTAGCAGGCTCGAAAGATACCTTACCGATTGCCGCGTGAATAATACCGTATTTATCTACTTTAAAATCAATTTTACCTGATTTTACTTCAGAAACTGCTTTTCCTACTTCCATAGTTACAGTACCTGATTTTGGATTCGGCATCAAACCTCTTGGACCAAGGATTCTACCTAATGGACCTAATTTACCCATTACAGCAGGCATGGTAACGATTACGTCAACATCCGTCCAACCTGATTTGATTTTATCCAAATATTCGTCTAATCCTACATAATCTGCACCAGCTTCTTTCGCTTCAGCTTCCTTATCCGGAGTTACGAGCGCAAGAACTTTAACATCCTTACCTGTACCGTGCGGAAGAGATACAACACCTCTTACCATTTGGTTAGCTTTTCTTGGATCAACACCCAATCTTACAGCGATATCTACAGAAGCATCAAATTTCGCAGTATTTACTTCTTTAACAAGAGCAGAACCTTCTTCAAGATTGTAGATTCTACCTTTTTCCAGCTTGCTTAAAGCTTCTTTTTGTTTCTTCGTCAATTTTGCCATTTCAGTAAGTTTTAAGCGTTAGTTGGTTTTTGTCCTGTTACTCTAATTCCCATAGATCTTGCAGTACCTGCAACCATGGTCATTGCTGAATCTAAAGTGAAGCAGTTAAGGTCTGCCATTTTATCTTCCGCAATTTTCTTTACCTGATCCCAAGATACAGAACCTACTTTGTTACGGTTCGGTTCTCCGGAACCACTTTTCAGTTTAGCAGTTTCCAGAAGTTGGATTGCAGCAGGAGGTGTTTTGATAATGAAGTCAAAAGATTTGTCTTCATACACGGTAATTACTACCGGCAAAATCTGTCCTGGCTTGTCCTGTGTTCTTCCGTTGAATTGCTTACAAAACTCCATGATGTTCACCCCGGCAGAACCCAATGCAGGACCTACTGGTGGAGACGGGTTAGCAGCGCCACCCTTCACCTGAAGTTTTACCATTTTAAAGACTTTTTTAGCCATTTTGTTGTTTTAAAAATTGAATAATTAATGAGTTTGGAAGCATTATTTATTCATACCTAATTGTTTATCTCACCTCACAATTAGATATTTGAGGTTGCAAAAGTAAGCATAATTTTTGATTCTGCAATGGTAAATTGTTGATTTTTATGAAACTTACAGAAAATAATTCTCAAGATTATCTTGGGTAAAATTCCACTCCAAAATTGTAAAGATGGTGCAGCTCCTGAAGATTGAAAAACAACAATAAAGCAATGATTATAATAGCGGGAATCTGAAAATTCTTTTGAAGCCAAGACTTGCTATTCATTGCTGATGCCCCTAAAATTATTGGAAACAGAAATGCATAATTACCCGAAAAAATATAAGCTTCGGATAACCCCAATTTCATAATTAAATGAACGAAAACATCTACCGCAAAGAATAACAGACAGAACTGGATGATTTTTAATCTGATGTTTTTGATGATTATGAATGAAAATAAAACCAGTAATAGAACCAATAATGCTGATTCGAAATATGAATGTGCCGATCCAACGACAGAAATAAAGTTTTCACCATTGATATACTTCAATTCCCCGGCTTCCACGCTGGGAATGATGAATATACTTCCAAAGAAATAGTGAAATGCATCAGAAAAGAAAGAATTGCTTTTCGCAAAATTTTCAAGTGTGAACGACAGAACTCTGAAAACCTTATCATAAGACAATAAAACAGGAACTAAGATTATCCCAAAAAACCAAATCAGCCTTTTGAAATAAACTGCTTTGAACTTACTCAAAACAGAAACCAAAGCAACTTTAAGAAAATTCGTCACCGTAACTCCACCAATGATAGCCGAAAATAAATAGTAATTCGTCCTGTTCAATGGAACGCCTTCCTTCTCAGATTTTAAAAAGTAAAAGAAAAATGCTGAGAGTATAGCTCCACTGAAAACGTAAGAATCGAAGGTAAAGCTCAATAAAAGATTAGCCCCATAAACTGCAAAAATTGTGATTATCTGAATTGATATCCTGTTGGTTAATTTCAAAATTTCATTCAAAATCCGAAAAACAAAAAGGTTTTGAAAGCTCAAAAATAAACTACAAATAAAAACAATAACTAACGAAAGAAACAACGAGTCATTCAGCTGAAATACCTCTGAAATTTTAGAAATAACCGAAATCAACGGATGCCGCACTGCACTACTTCCATAAAACGCATTATCGAATCCGAAATAAAGATCGCAGATATATTCTTTGTTGAGAACCAGTTTTGTGTTGACTGCGAAAATACTTCCAATGATTAAATACAAAATCATTGAACCAAGAAAAACCATTGTGGAGTCTTTAGTTTTAAAGAAGTATTTCATAAAAAAAACCACCCGTAAAGAGTGGTTTCAAATATAGTAATTAATTCGTTTTAAACTTTTTCTACCTGCATAAAGCTCAGTTCCATTGGTGTTTTTCTACCGAAAATCATTACTGAAACTTCAAGTTTTTTCTTGTCTTCAAGAATTTTTTCAACGGTTCCGTTGAATCCGTTGAAAGGTCCGTCGATTACTTTCACACTTTCTCCAACAACATAAGGAATTGCCATATCGGTAGCGAATTCTGAAAGTTCATCCATTCTTCCAAGCATTCTGTCAACTTCTGACTTACGCATCGGAACCGGATCTCCACCTTTGGTTAAACTAAGGAAAGAAATTACTCCCGGAATACTCTTGATAACGTGAGGAACCTCACCTACAAGATTAGCTTCAATCATCAGATAACCAGGATAATATGGCTTTTCTTTAGGAACTTTCTTACCGTTCTTTAATTGTATTACTTTTTCCATCGGGATTACCACCTGCGTAACGTAGGCTTCGAAACCCATTCTCTGAATTTCGTTCTCGATGTAAGTTTTCACTTTATTTTCCTGTCCACTTACGGATTTCAAAACATACCATTTCAAATCACTCATTTCCGTAATATTTTTTTAGTTGAACAGTCCGATTAAAATAGAAAGCAGACCTTCGATTGCTTTACTGAAAAAAGAATCTACACCCAGCATAATGATAGCAAGAATAAGCGTTGCCACAGACACCACGATTGTGGACGACTGCAGATCAGGCCATTTTGGCCACTCTACTTTTTCTACCATTTCGGTATAAGAACCTTTAATAAAATCTACTAAACCCATATTTTATATTTGCACGGGCACTAGGATTCGAACCCAGATCAACGGTTTTGGAGACCGGTATCCTACCATTGGACGATGCCCGTAGATTAAAAAGTTCCGCAAGTTTCCTTACGGAACTTTTATTTATTTCAGTTTGAAATTAGTCTAGAATTTCAGTTACCTGTCCAGCACCTACTGTTCTACCACCTTCTCTGATCGCAAATCTAAGACCTACGTTAAGAGCGATTGGCTGAAGAAGCTCAACAGTAATAGTAAGGTTATCACCTGGCATTACCATTTCTACACCTTCTGGCAAGAAGATCTCACCTGTAACGTCAGTAGTTCTTACGTAGAACTGAGGACGGTATTTGTTGTGGAATGGAGTGTGACGACCACCTTCTTCTTTAGAAAGAATATAAACCTCAGCTTTGAAGTTTTTGTGTGGCTTCACAGATCCCTGCTTAGCGATTACCATACCTCTTCTGATGTCAGTTTTTTCAATACCTCTAAGAAGTAGACCTACGTTATCACCAGCTTCACCTCTGTCTAGGATTTTTCTAAACATCTCTACCCCTGTTACAGTTGAAGTAAGTTTTTCTTCACCCATACCAACGATATCTACAGGATCACCAGAGTTGATAACACCAGCCTCGATTCTACCAGTTGCTACAGTACCTCTACCAGTAATAGAG
>CAZPQV010000076.1:0-8860 GCA_964588705.1 uncultured Chryseobacterium sp. | reverse complement strand
TTGCTCAATCTGCAGTTGGAAATCAAATCGATGCAGCGGAAAATTGAAGAATTAAATGCCTGTTTCCAGCGGAGTGAAACCCCGAGTCTCGCTTCGATTAATGCTAAAATTTTGTTGGAAATGACGGAAGTGAAAGAGCAGCTTACCAAACAGAAAGAAATGATTGTCGCAGCAGGTGATTTTCTCAATAACCTGATTATTCCTGCAAATCCGAAGGAACTGAAAGAGGTTTACCGCAGACTCGCCAAAAAACTTCATCCGGATGTAAGCGGAAATGATTCAGATAAACTGAATAGTATTTGGCTCTTAGTGCTTGAAGCATACAACAGAGGAGATCTCGAAGCATTGAAATCTCTTGAAATTGTTTATGCTGATGAACTGAAAAACATCCGAGAGCAGGAGGAGGATGAAGACATAATAAAAGAAAAAATAGCATTTCTTAAATCTTCAATTAAAAGTTTGAATGATAAAATTTCTGTGGTTTTAAGCAATTTTCCATACACGGTGGAAGCTCTTCTGCGAAATGACGATTTAATCGAAATTGAAAACGAAAAAATAGATAAAGAGATTATGATTCACGAAGTTTACCTTCAGGAATTAATTACTAAATTTGATGAAATGACTGAAGGATATGGCAGACAGTAATTTTATGATACCACCCGAAAAAGGCATCGCATCGCTTCTTTCAAAAGGAACGATTAATCTGAACGTTCTGCTTCGGGATATTGTAGTTCTGGAAACAAAAGTAGCCGGAACGATGTACTATGAACCTCACGAATTTGAACCGATTATCAAGAAAGACCTTCTTCTCAAAATGGTGCGCGAACCCGATAATAAATTCGATAAGTTTGCTGTCGCCCTGCACCTTGAAGACGGTAAAATCGGCTATCTTCCAAAAACACAAAACGAGGTGATTGCACGGTTAATGGACGCCGGAAAAGAATTCACCACAAAAGTGGTTTCCAAAAAATGGAATGAACAAAACAACTGGCTCGAAATAGAAATAGAAACCAGCATCAAAGCATAAAAAATCAGCAGAACAAACTCTGCTGATTTTTTTCTCTTTAGTTAATGCAACATGCACCATGCACCTTCCATCATCCATCATCCTGCACCTTCCTAATCAATTCCTCCTTTTCTGGTTGGCTCCTCAACTTTTGGCCACTGCATCGGTTCGCCGGTTCTCGGATTTACCGGAAGATTAATCTTTTCATTAGACGCTTTCTGCGGATCTTCGCTTGCCATATACGTAAGGATTGAGATCAGCGCTACATTGCTTTTCACATCATCGAAAACAATTTTGTCATACGTGTCTCTCTGTGTATGCCATGTGTACGCTCCGTACGCCCAGTTTAAAGAACCCAGCATAAACGCCGGAACTCCTGCAGCCACGAAAGGAGCATGGTCGCTGCCGCCACCTCCAGGGAACCCCGGGAATGTATATTTAATGTCTTTGGTTAAATCTCTTGGTGCCGCAGCAAACCATCTTCCAAGGTAATCGTATGAATGAAGGAATCCCTGTCCGCTGACATTTACAATTCTTCCGGTTCCGTTATCCTGATTGAAAAGTGCCTGAACTTTTGGCATTTTATCTTTGTGTGCCGATACAAAAGCACGGCTTCCGTTCAGTCCCTGTTCTTCACTTCCCCAAAGACCAACGATAATGGTTCTTTTAGGATTTGGATAAAGTTTCTTCAGGATTCTTGCGGTTTCCATCATTGTAATAACTCCGGTTGCGTTATCCGTAGCTCCGGTCCCGGCATCCCAAGAATCGATGTGTGCAGAAAGAATAATGTATTCATCAGGTTTTTCGGTTCCTTTAATTTCTGCAACAGTATTGAATGTTGGTGCCATACCGTGATCTTTGCTGTTGGCAACAATTTTCAGTTTTGGCGTGATGCCGTTTTGCAGCATTCTGTACAGTTGTCCGTAATCTTCAAGGGAAACATCCACAACAGGAATTTTCTTCGTTCCGGCAGAGAAAATTTTATTTACTCCAAAACCGCGGCTCCAGTTGCTCCAAACAATTCCGGCAGCACCGGCTTCTTCAAACGGTTTGTTCAGTGTACGCCATGAATGTCCGATTGCCTGCATGGATTGGTTCCATTCTTTGGAACGGTCTTCATTCTCTTTCTTGTATTTTTCGTAGGATTCCGGTGTTGCAAATTCTTTCCAGTTATAATCCGGTCTTCCGCTTGGCTGATATTGCGAAACCATCACCAATTTTCCCTTTACTTTTGGAAGCCATTGGTCGAATTCTGCTTTGCTTTTAAAAATCGGCAGTGCAATCACTTCTGCAGTTACACCTTTTGACGATGTTTTTGGACTGAAAGCCAGCTGCATTCCTTCCAAAGATTTCACATATGGATGTACCATTTCAACAGATGAGGTTCCTCTTTCCCAGGATTTCCATTCGCCCCATTGTTCGTTTCGGGCATCAATTCCCCAGGCTTTGAAGCGGTTTACCGCCCAGTCGTGCGCCTGTTGCATTTTCGGACTTCCCACAAGTCTGGGTCCAATTCCGTCTACCAGTTCAAAAGCCAGTTTTTCCAGTTGCGAATTATTGTATGTCTCATCCATGATGGATTTTACCACATCGTTCTGAGACTGCGCAAATGAAAAATTAAAAGCCAAGGCGGCAGAAACCAATAAAAACTTTCCGTAATTCTTCATATTTTTCAATTTAGATGTGGGAAGATAAAAAAAAATTAAGAATTCGAAAAATTGAAAGTCAGAATAGGAGTAAATAATTTAAATGTAAAAACCAGTTCTTTACCGATAATAAGTTTATAAATTACAACCTGTTGCGCATTTAGGCTTCAATAATCATATTTAATGTAAATAGCTAGTAACAGACGCTTTGTATTTTTAAAACTCAAAGTTTCCAAATAGAATCTAAAATTTTCAGAGAGCAAAGGAATAATTCGCTAGCGAATTTGACAAAGCGAATGCTTCACGACGAATTTATTTGTCATCTTTGCTAGCTAAAAGATTAAATAAAAAATTAAAAATCTTTGCGTTTCAAAAAATCCTAAATGACAGCTGGTAAATTACAGTTTCCGGTTGGCCATTGTCAGGATCTTCACACAAAAGAAATGTTTTGGATTTTCCATCGATTTCAAAAGGAGTGATTCCTTCAAACTTATGATGATTGCTGATATTTTGTGTTTTTTCTAAAGTCATCGTTTTTGAATTGATAATCCCAATTATACTTCCCAGAATTTCGCCATCGTGATACGTGGATGAAACACCTTCAGCAGCAGCAAGAAAATAGATTTTGTCTTTAATCTTAATGACGTCGGTAAAACCGAAAGCCGTGTCTGCTACGGTCGGTAGAGGAATAGGATAAAATACCGGCTTATCGAAATCATCCTTTTTCCAGTTTTCGATTCTGAAAATACCGTTTTTGGTATTGGGCCCGTTTCCTCGGTTAAACAGTAGAAGTGAATTTTTATCAATAACTACACCTTCAATATTGAAATCTTTTTCACTGATGTCATCCGAATTTCTACAGCTTTCATACAGTTTGTCTAAAGATTTTACTGTAAGATTTCCTTGAATGTTGTCCAAAATTGAAAGCTGATTACGATTCTTCCCGGATCCCGAACCGAAAATATGATATTGGTTATCAAACGCAATCGCTTCAAAATCTGATTTTTCTTTTTTATCAATATTCTCTAAAGTCTGTTGATCGCTCCGTAAGCTTGTTTTCTTTAACTGTTGCGTTTTCACTTGATATTGGTACAAAACATCAGAGTTATCAGAAACAATATAAATAATATCTTCTCCATAGATTAGTCCTGAAGCTGCGCCAACACCTTTTATTTCAGTAAATGGTTTTAATGTGAAATTTGAAATGTCATCAACTTTTGCCTGCTGAATCTGGCAGGAATTAAGAGTTGTAATGAAGATAAAAAAGCAGAATATTTTTAAGGATGAGAAATAAAATGACAAAAGATGGTCGTTCGATTTCAGAAGATTATTTAAAGTCATTGAATTGATTTTAAACAAAATTATTTATAAATATTCAAAACAGTTAGAATCGGTATGTTAAATTATCGTTGCATTGGCTTTCGGTGCTCAAATTTCATAACTTTATATTTTATTATTTTTTTAAGTGAAATGCCTTACAACATTCCTGAACATTTAAAAGGTCTCACCAAAGCCGAACTCGAAATCTCACGGGAAAAATTTGGCTACAATCAGATGAAAGCTATGGAGAAGAATTCGTGGCTCAGTCTGCTTTTAGACATTCTGAAAGAGCCCATGCTCATCCTTCTCATTGCCATTGCGATTATCTATTTGATTGTCGGAAATTATGGCGAAGCACTGTTTATGCTGGGCGCAATTGTGGCGGTTTCAGGAATTTCTTTCTATCAGGACAACCGAAGTAAAAAGGCGTTGGAAGAGCTTGAGAAACTGAATGAACCACTAAGTAAAGTCATCCGCGACTCGAAGATTATTGAAATTCCCACGCACGAAATTGCGGTTGGTGATTTGGCGTTAACTGAAGAAGGAAAAATCATCAATGCCGATGGCAGAATCCTTCACAGCAACGATTTTTCGGTGAATGAATCTTCACTGACCGGTGAAAGTTTTTCAGTGTTTAAAGACAGTGAATCTGAAGATAATAAAGTCTATAGTGGAACGCTGACGGTTTCCGGATTAGCAGTTTTTGAAGTGGAACAGATTGGAAGAGAAACCAAATTGGGGAAAATCGGCGAGTCGCTTCAGAATATTAAAGATGAAAAATCGCCGCTGCAGATTCAGATTGAAAAATTTGTGAAAACAATGGCTGTCATTGGAATTATCGTGTTTCTGATGGTTTGCGTTGTGAATTATTATCAAACGAGGGATTTAATCCAGAGTTTGCTGAATGGTTTAACACTTGCTATGTCGATTTTACCGGAGGAAATTCCGGTCGCTTTTACCACATTCATGGCTTTGGGCGCGTGGAAACTGATGCGCGAAGGAATCATCATCAAAAAGTCAAGTATTGTAGAAACGTTAGGCAGTACCACAATAATCTGTACCGATAAAACCGGAACCATTACCGAAAATTCCATGCAGCTGAAATCGGTATATGATTTCAAAACGAACCGCACGTTTTCTGAAGACCAGTTTCAGGATGAACATAATTCCGAAGTCATTGGGTATGCGATGTGGAGCAGTGAACCTGTGCCTTTCGATCCGATGGAAAAAACACTTCATAAGGTGTATGAAGTCACTCAAAAAGAGGATTTACGGAAAGATTTTCACATGTTTCATGAATATCCGCTGGAAGGAAAACCGCCAATGATGACGCATCTTTTTGAAGACGAAAATGGTGAACGGATTATTGCAACGAAAGGCGCCCCTGAAGTGATTATACAGGTTTCGACACTTTCTGAATCTGAGAAAAACCAACTGAGGGAAAAGGTGAATGAATTTGGCAAGAAAGGATACCGTGTTCTGGGCGTTGCAAAATCGGATTTTGAAGGGAACGATTTTCCAAAAAGACAGCAGGATATTGAATTTGAATTTCTCGGATTCGTCGTATTTTATGATCCTCCGAAAAAGGGCATTAACGAAGTTTTTGAACATATTTACAATGCAGGAATCAAAGTGAAAGTCATCACAGGAGACAATGCCGAAACCACGAAAACCATTGCAGAGCAGGCAGGAATCCGGAACAGTTCCACAGTAAAGAATGGTAATGAAGTCCAGGATTTGAATGAAAACGAACTGATACCAGTTGCCGACAAAACCACTTTATTTACCAGAATGTTCCCGGAAGCCAAACTTTCTGTAGTGAATGCTCTGAAGAAAAATGGGGAAGTGGTTGCCATGCTCGGCGATGGAGTGAACGACGGACCGGCGCTGAAAGCGTCGCATATTGGCGTTGCAATGGGACAAAAAGGAACTGAAATCGCAAAAGCGGCCGCTTCTCTCGTTATTACCAACGACGATTTGGATAAATTGGTCACCGGAATTGCTGCCGGCAGAAGAATTTATACCAACATCAAAAAAGCGATTCAGTACATTATTTCGATCCATATTCCGATTATTCTTACGGTGTCGATGCCGCTGTTTTTGGGTTGGGCATTTCCGCAGATTTTCACGCCGGTTCACGTAATTTTCCTTGAACTGGTGATGGGACCGACCTGTTCTATTGTGTATGAAAACGAACCGATGGAAAGCAATACAATGCAGCGAAAACCAAGACCAATGACGGAAACTTTCCTTTCATTTAAGGAGTTAATGGTAAGTATCGTTCAGGGATTGGTGATTACGGCAGGCGTTCTGTTTGTTTATCAAATGACTTATCAAAACGGTGGTAGTGAAGAAAAAGTTCGTGCAATGGTATT
The DNA here is from genome assembly GCA_964588705.1 of uncultured Chryseobacterium sp. Lineage (GTDB taxonomy): Bacteria > Bacteroidota > Bacteroidia > Flavobacteriales > Weeksellaceae > CAZPQV01. The sequence continues at coordinate 2,513 of CAZPQV010000076.1, read as the reverse complement.
TACCACTCTGATTTTTGCTAATATTTTGTTGAGTTTTATGAACCGTTCGTTTTTCTACACGATGTTCGAAAGCTTCAAAAAACGCAATCCGCTGCTGATTTGGATTACGCTTATTACTTTGGTGTTATTGGCTTTAATGCTGTATTTCAGTCCGGTAACGGAATTTTTCAAACTGACAGCACTAAATGGGACTGAACTGCTGACAGCACTTTCTGTTGCCGTAATTTCAGTGGTTTGGTTTGATATTTATAAATTGATGAAGAGAATTTGAGGAGAAAAAATCAAAAATTCGTACCTTTAAATCTTTAAAAAGTAAAATATTTATGACTTCAAAAGACAAAGTGGCGTTGCTGCGTGAAGCGATGTCCAAAGAAAATATTGATGCGTTTGTAGTGTTTTCGGCAGATCCTCATATGAGCGAATATTTGCCGGGAGAATGGAAGGAACGTGCCTGGCTTACGGGTTTTACGGGTTCTGCAGGTTTTGGAGTTTTGAGCCAGAATAATGCTGGAGTTTGGACGGATGGGAGATATTTTATTCAGGCACCGAAAGAACTTGCAGGTTCGGATTTTGAACTGATGAAAATGGGTCTAGACGGCGTTCCTGATTATATTACCTGGCTTAAAAGTGAAGTGAAAGAAGGCGGAACGGTTGCAGTAAATGCGCTGGCAACATCTAATGCAAATTGGGAAGAAATGACTACTAAACTTGCCGAAAAAAATATAAAAGTGGTGGATATGCCACTGCTGAAAGATATTTGGACAGACCGCGGAACTCCGGTGAAAAATCCTGTTTTTGTGCACCCTGTGGAAAGAGCCGGAAAATCTGTCGCTGATAAGCTGAAAGATATCCGTGCGAAAATGGCTGAACAAAATGCTACGCTTCACGTGATTTCAAGTTTGGATGATGTCGCTTGGACACTGAATTTGAGAGGAAGTGATGTGGAATGTAATCCGGTATTTTTAGGTTATGTTGTGCTTTCTGAAGATAATGCAATATTATTTGTTGATAAGGAAAAATTGAATGATGAAGCTAAACAGCATCTGCAAAATTCAGGGGTTGATACGATGGATTATGATTCATTTTTCGATTATCTGAAAGATCAGAAAAACCAATCGGTGCTGATTTCTCCAAACAGCAATCAGGCAATTTTCTTTGCTTTGGAAGGAAATAAATTCATCAAAGCTCCGGTTCCCGGAAACTTGATGAAAGCCATTAAAAATGAAACTGAATTGGAAGGTTTCCGAACAGTGATGGTTCGTGATGGCGTTGCAATGGTGAAGTTTCTTTATTGGCTGAAACACAACGTTGGAAAAATTCCTATGACCGAATATTCGATTGGTTTAGAACTTGAAAAATTCCGTGCACAGGGAGAAAATTTCGTGGGTGTGAGCTTTGGAAGTATCGTTGGTTACAAAGGAAATGATGCTATTCCTCACTATTCGGCAAGTGAAACAGAGAGTGAAGAAGTTACGAATTTCGGAAGTATTTTGGTGGATTCCGGAGGTCAGTATTTAGAAGGAACTACGGATATTACAAGAACTTTTCCGGTTGGTGAAGTTTCCGAAAAGTATAAGAAAGACTCCACTTTGGTTTTGCAGGGAATGATTCGACTTTCGATGGTGAAATTTCCGAAAGGAACAAAAGGCGTTCATTTGGATGCCATCGCAAGATTACCGCTTTGGATGGACGGAAAAGAGTATAACCACGGCACTGGGCACGGTGTTGGAAGTTTTATGAACGTTCACGAAGGACCGCAGAATATCAGAAAGGATATGAATCCGCAAGATTTAATTCCGGGAATGGTGGTTTCTAATGAACCTGGACTTTATATCGAAAACCAATACGGAATCCGCCACGAAAACCTGATTGCCGTAAGAAAATATAAAACGACTGAATTTGCAGAATTCTACGATTTTGAAACCCTTACGATTTGTCCGTTCTTCAAAGAAGCCATTGTAAAAGAACTGTTATCAGATTCCGAAATTGAATGGCTGAACAATTACCATAAATGGGTTGAAGAAAAACTTGCTCCACACTTAGAAGGAGAAGTGAAAGAATGGTTCCTGGAATTGGTAAAACCTTTGTAGTTAAGAGATAAGAACTAAGAGATAAGAACTTATAGATGAAATTTTTGAAGTGCAGATGGATGTTCTGCACTTTTTTTGTTTTCCTTTTTGTAAGAACGTGCCTCCGCACGTTCAGAAAAAGCAAATATTTTCATAGATCCAACACAAAACCTCTGTGTCCTTCGTGCAAAACTTCGTGTTCTTTGTGTTCCTCGAAAAAACGAAAAACCACCCGAATTACTTCGCGTGGTTTTTCTATTGTTGTTGTCTGAATCTTATTTCTTTTTGAAAGTAGCGTCTTTAATTCTCGCTTTCTTACCTCTAAGATCTCTGAAGTAGTAGATTCTTGCTCTTCTAACTTTACCTCTTCTGTCCACTTCAATTTTCTGTAGAGCAGGCATGTTAATTGGGAATACTCTTTCTACACCTACATCTCCACTCATT
>CAZPQV010000075.1:939-9351 GCA_964588705.1 uncultured Chryseobacterium sp. | reverse complement strand
ATTACGATTTAAAGTTAATTATTTTATACTTTTAAACCGTACTGTTTTCGGGGGAACTTACACAAAACCACTTTTAATAAAAATTTGAGCCGATTATTTACATAATCGACTCATTACTTTTTGTGGTTTCAGAAACCATCAATTTTCCCTAAATTTACCATTCTAAATTTCTAATAAAAATGGCATTCAATTACGCGGAACCTTTCCAGATTCAGAAAGACGATACCCAGTACAAAAAACTCACTTCAGATTACGTAAAAGTTGAACAACTCGGTGACCGAGAAATCCTTACCGTAGATCCAAAAGGTCTTGAATTGCTCGCTGAAAAAGCAATGGAGGACGTTTCTTTTATGTTGCGTTCAGCACATTTGCAGAGTTTAAGAAATATTATCGAAGATCCTGAAGCTACCGACAACGACCGTTTTGTTGCCTACAATTTATTGCAGAATGCGGCGGTTGCAGTGGAAGGCGCACTTCCTTCTTGTCAGGACACGGGAACAGCAATCTGCGTTGCTAAGAAAGGTGAAAATGTTTACACGGGAGTTGATGATGCGGAACATTTAAGTCAGGGAATTTACAACACGTTCCAAAATAAGAATTTAAGATACTCACAAGTTGTTCCTTTAACAATGTTTGATGAGAAAAACTCAGGTTCCAATCTTCCAGCGCAGATCGATATTTATGCCAAGAAAGGTGATTCTTACGAGTTTTTGTTTTTAACCAAAGGCGGTGGCTCAGCTAATAAAACTTTCCTTTATCAGAAAACAAAATCTTTACTGAACGAAAAATCGTTGACAGAATGGATTAAAACCTCCATCCTCGATTTGGGAACTGCAGCTTGCCCTCCTTACCACTTGGCTTTGGTAATTGGAGGTACTTCTGCCGAGGCGACTATGGCAGCCGTGAAAAAAGCATCGGCAAAATATTACGACAATCTTCCAACCACCGGCGATGAAACCGGCCGTGCTTTTCGTGATTTGGAATGGGAGAAAAAAATTCAGGAGATCTGTCAGGAGTCTGCAATTGGAGCACAGTTTGGCGGTAAATATTTGACCCATGACGTTCGCGTAATCCGTTTGCCAAGACACGCTGCGAGTTGTCCGGTAGGAATGGGCGTTTCATGCTCAGCTGACAGAAATATTAAAGCAAAAATCAATAAAGACGGTATCTTCCTTGAACAACTGGAAGAAAATCCTGCAAGATTTTTACCTGAGACACCTCCGCATTTAGAAGCGCCGGTAAATATTGACCTGAACAGACCGATGCTGGAAATACTTGCCGAGCTTTCTAAATATCCAATCAAGACAAGGCTGAAACTGAACGGAACCCTGATTGTTGCCAGAGATATCGCTCACGCAAAAATCAAAGAAATCATCGACAGCGGAAGACCGATGCCGGAATATTTTAAAAATCATCCGGTATATTACGCCGGACCTGCAAAAACGCCGGAAGGAATGCCTTCAGGAAGTTTCGGGCCAACCACTGCGGGAAGAATGGACGTTTATGTGGATGAATTCCAGGCGCATGGAGGAAGCATGATTATGCTTGCCAAAGGTAACCGAAGTAAAGATGTAACAGATGCCTGTGCAAAACACGGCGGTTTCTATCTTGGATCAATTGGTGGTCCTGCAGCAATTTTGGCGAAAGACAATATCAAATCTGTTGAAGTTGTTGATTTCCATGAGCTTGGTATGGAAGCCGTTCGTAAGATTGAAGTGAAGGATTTCCCGGCATTTATTATTACAGATGATAAAGGGAATGATTTCTTTGCAAGTATTTCACATTAAATTGTAAATGTATTAATAAACCAAACTCCATTTACTCTTTGATTCACTTCGTGAAACTTGGTGTAAGAAACAATTGAGATTCATTTTAAATAAGAAAAATCAAGAGTAAAAACTTTTGTAATATCATAAAATAGCTTATTTTTGCTCAAAATCTAAGAAAGATGTTAACAGTATTAGCGCTTTGGCCTTTTTATCAGTTCCTTTGGTTCGTATTCTTCGTAGTAATGTTCCTTATCGGATTCTGGTGTATTTTCATGTTTTTTGGTGTTGTAATCCCAATGTGGCTTACTGAAGGTCTAATGGAGTATTTCGGTAAATCTAAACCGTTTGATCCAGAAGACGTTAGAAGAAAAACACTTCCGGAGCAAGGTGCTGAAGTTATCTACAGCAATCCGAAGGGGGAAGGTCCTTTCCTACACGCAGGTCATCACTAGTTGATGTCATCGCTTTCCCACATTAATCCTGGGAAAAGTGATCACAAAGCAAAACAATATATTATGAAACCACTTCCTTTTGGATGTGGTTTTTTAGTATTAAGTTTTGTTAACATAGGGCTAGTCTCCGAAGGTTCATTCGTAAATTAGCGGCAAATTTTCTGAATGGATTTTTTTGTATTTATTATCGCTGCACTTTTACTCTTGGCAGCACTCGATTTGATTGTTGGGGTAAGTAATGATGCGGTTAACTTTTTAAACTCGGCAATTGGATCACGGGTGGCACCCTATCGTACCATTATTCTCATCGCTATTGCCGGCGTAATTATTGGCTCTGTGTTTTCAAGTGGGATTATGGAGATTGCCCGTAAGGGAATTTTCTATCCTCAGCATTTCACGTTTGAGATTATTGTAATTGTATTTCTGGCGGTAATGCTTACAGACATTATACTGCTAGATGTTTTCAATTCGCTTGGGTTACCGACTTCAACTACGGTTTCCATTATTTTCGAATTATTGGGGGCTTCTCTAATGACGGGAATTTTATTTTCGATCACCAAAAATGAGGGTATTAACGATATCTGGAAATACATCAACTTTGAAAGTACTAACAGTATTGTCTCAGGAATCTTCCTTTCGGTACTAATCGCATTTACAGCCGGCGCGATTATTCAGTATTTCTGCAGACTGTTGTTTACTTTTCAGTTCGAGGATAAACTGAACCAGTTTGGCGCGCTGTTTTCCGGAATAGGAATCACTTCAATTGTTTATTTCTTATTAATTAAAGGTCTTAAAGGAACTACTCTTTTAGAAGGAGATACAGCAAAAATAATCAGTGAAAATACGTTGCTCATTCTGGGAGCGTTATTTGTTTTATCGACAATAATTCTTTACTTGCTACAAAAATTTGCAAAAGTAAATCCACTGAAAATAGTGGTTTTGGCCGGAACTTTCTCTTTAGCGATGGCATTTGCAGGAAACGACTTAGTGAACTTTATTGGAGTTCCCATTACCGGTTTGTTGTCTTATCAAAATTGGGTAGCATCCGGAGTTCCGGCAAACGAGTATTATATGGAATATCTTGCAGGAAACGATGTTGTTGTTCCAAACTACATGCTTCTGATCGCAGGAGTTATTATGGGGCTTACCATTTGGCTAAGTGCTAAAGCAAAGAAAGTGACAGAAACCGAAGTTTCACTTGGCAGACAGGAGGAAGGTGACGAACGTTTCCGCCCAAATTTTGTTTCCAGAAGTATAGTAAATTCAACACTTACATTCAGTAAAATCTTTGGAGTTATCATTCCTGAAGGGATTACAAGACGATACAATACAAGTTTCGAGAGAAAGAAACTTAAAGAAGCAACCACACCTCACGACAGCCCTGCGTTTGACCTTGTGAGAGCAGCAACCAATCTCGTAGTTGCATCGAGTATTATTGCTTGGGCCACTTCGGAGAAACTTCCACTTTCTACAACCTATGTAACGTTCATGGTTGCAATGGGTAGTTCATTGGCAGATAAAGCTTGGGGAAGAGACAGCGCGGTTTACAGAGTTGCCGGAGTTCTTTCAGTTATTGGAGGTTGGTTTATTACCGCACTTATTGCATTTACGGTTTCGGCGCTGTTTGCTTTCATCATGTATAAAGGTGGAAAAACCGGGACCTATAGTCTGATGGCATTCGTTTTCACCTTCATTATTTTATCGCATATCCGTTTCAATAAGCAGGAAAAGAAAGTCAAGAAAACCAAAGACAGACTTAAAGTTTTAGAAGACGGTGACCTGAATGCTATTCAGAAATATCAGTCGCTGGTAAGTTCTACAATCTCGGAAATTGCTACCAATTACAATTTGATTTTAGATGGATTAATTGGTGGAGATATCATTAAACTTGAAAAAGCAAACCGAACAATGATTGATTTGGAGGAACACGGTTACAAACTCCGTAATCAAAGTATCCGCTATTTGAAATCTCTCGGAACTGATGATAAGCAGGCAACTCAAGTGATTGTTCTCAGCAGTGATTTTATTCAGGATCTAACGCAGTCAACAAAATTTCTGAGTGATGAGGCATTGTTTTATGTTAAAAACCTTCACGTCATCAGTGATAAGGAGTTCCTGAAAGATCTTCAAAAATTGGATGATAAAATGGAAAATTTCTTCAATCTGGTTTTAATTTCACTTGAACAAACCGCTGATGAAAACATCGATCACATCCGTAAGGAGCGCAACGAAGTGCGCAGCTTTATTAATGATAAACTCGATTTCCAGATTTCTAATATCAACCGCGTAAAGCCGAGCACTAAAGAAGGAATATTGCAAACAAATGTATTCCTGCAAAGCCGTGATATTCAAGCGGTTTTGATGAGAATTTCTAAAATGTTCATGAAGCTTTACGAAACAAGAATTTTGGTATCGGAAGCAGCGCCCGAAGAACAGTAAATTATTATACATATAAATTTGAAAATGTAATCCATTCATTAATTGAATGGATTATTTTTTTCCTGTTCATTATTGCGATTCTTAAATCTGAAGAAAAGCACAGAATTTCATACCTTTGCACTCAATTTTAATAAAAATCTGGCGTCGGTAATCAGGCGTCTGAAATCTCAATTTAAAGAATGTCAAAGTCATTAATTCCAAAACTGGAAGCCATAAAACAGCGTTACAACGAAGTAGCGGATCTCATTATTCAACCGGACGTCATTACCGATCAAAAGCGCTATTCCCAACTGAATAAGGAATACAGCGATTTGGGAAAAATCGTGAAAGTTTATAATGAATATAAATCTGCACTCGATGCAATTGCTGAGTCCGATGAAATTATTGCAGACGGATCCGACAAAGACCTTGTGGACCTGGCCAAAATGGAAAAACAGGAAGCAGTAGAAAAAATTCCGGGACTGGAAGAAGAGCTGAAAGTGCTTTTAATTCCCAAAGATCCTGCTGACGACAAGAACGTTATTGTGGAATTGCGTGCGGGGACCGGCGGTGATGAAGCGGCGATTTTTGTGGAAGACATTTACAGAATGTACACCATGTATTTCAAATCGAAAGGTTGGAGACACGAAGTTACCGATTCGAACGAAGCTTCAAAAGGCTATAAAGAACTGGTAATGAAAGTGGAAGGCGACGGCGTTTATGGAATTATGAAATTCGAATCCGGTGTTCACCGTGTGCAGCGTGTTCCCGAAACAGAATCTCAGGGAAGAGTTCACACTTCAGCAATTACTATTGCTGTTCTTCCCGAAGCCGAAGAAGTAGATGTGGAAATTAATCCTGCAGATATCGAAATGCAGACTTCGCGTTCGGGAGGAGCAGGTGGACAGAACGTAAATAAAGTTGAAACAAAAGTTCAGCTTACGCATAAACCTTCGGGAATTGTAGTGGTGTGTCAACAGGCACGTTCTCAATTGGCAAACAGAGAGTTGGCAATGGAAATGCTTCGTGCAAAACTCTATGATATCAAACTTCAGGAAGTGGTGGGAGATATTGCAGCTCAGCGTAAAACGATGGTTTCTACAGGAGACCGTTCAGCGAAAATTAAAACCTATAACTATCCTCAGGGAAGAGTTACCGACCACAGAATCAATAAATCGGTGTATAATCTGGATGCTTATATGAACGGCGATATCCAGGAAATGATTGATGCTGTGATTATGGCTGAAAATGCCGAAAAGATGAAAGGAGAAGAGGAGAATTATTAATTTTTTTGGTTTGGATTTTGATGGTTCAGAAGCATCATTAAACCATTAAATCAATTAATTATGAAAAAATCACTTTTTGTTTTAGGGCTTGCATCAGCTTTTTTGATGTCGTGTGAAAAAAAGACCACAACCACAGTAAACGATGACGGTGGAACAACGACGATAGAAACCGTTGGTTTAGACGAAGAGAAAATTGACTCCACCGCTCAGAATGTAAAAGAAGGCGTGAAGGACGCCGCCCAAAAAACCGGCGAGGCTTTGGAAACTACCGGCGAAAGGCTTAAAGAAGGTGCAAAAGATGCAGAGCAGGACATTAAAGAAGCCACGGACGGCGACGGAGATGCCTCCAAATAATACAAACAAATGCAGTTCGAAAGGACTGCATTTTTATTTTTAAATGATTAAATTTGAGAATGAGATTATTGCTTTTCACCTTCTTATCATTTTTAGTTTTTCTGAATTTTAATGCTCAAACTCAGCAGGTGATTCCGGTTTTGAAGTATGAAGAACTGGAAAAGAAAATTCAGAATACTGAACAGAAATTACTGGTTGTAAATTTTTGGTCAACAACGTGCGCGCCCTGCATCAAGGAGCTTCCCGATTTCATGGTTGTCAACGAACAGCAAAAAGAAAATCCTGATTTCAAAATGCTGCTGGTTTCTTTAGACCGGGCAAAAGACATGGAACGTGTGAAACGATTTATTAAAGAAAAAAATCTTTCTGCAGAAGTTATTATTCTGGATGATATTAAACGGATGAACACATGGATTCCAAGATTTCAGCAGGACTGGGGAGGCGAAATTCCGGTAACTTTATTCTATCAAAACAATAAAAAAGTGCAGTTTCACAACGGAGAAATGAGTTTGGAAGAGCTGCAATCAGCTGTCAATCAATATTTAACAAATTCTGAAAATTAATATTATGAAAAACTTCAAGTTTCTTACGCTCCTGTTGATGATTTTCGGATTCGCGGGAATTTCTATCGCTCAAACTACCGGAAACATCAATAAAGGTTATGAAATTGGCGATGCTGCTACCGATTTCAAACTGAAGAACGTGGATGGGAAAATGGTTTCGCTCAGCGATTTTAAAAAAGCAAAAGGTTACATCGTCATCTTTTCCTGCAATACCTGTCCTTACGTGGTAAAGTATGAAGACCGAATGATTGCATTAGATAAAAAGTACAAAAAACTGGGTTATCCTGTCATCGCTATCAATCCGAATGATCCGGAAGTTCAGCCGAAAGACGGATTCGAATATATGGTGCAGCGAGCGAAAGAAAAAGGATTTACTTTCCCTTATGTTTTAGATGAAGGACAGAAAATTTACCCGCAGTATGGTGCTACTAGAACGCCTCACGTTTTCATTCTCCGAAAAGAAAAAGGGAAGAATATTGTAAAATATATCGGCGCAATCGACAACAATTACGATAATCCTGAAGATGTGACGGAGCGTTATGTGGAAGATGCCGTGGATGCCCTGTTGAAAGGTGAAGAAGTAAAAGTCAGCAAAACTGTAGCAATCGGCTGCACGATAAAATTTAAGAAATAAAATTTCTGTTTAGATCAATTCCGAAATACAGAATCACTCAAAAAAACGTAACTTTACTCATTGTAAACTGACGAAAATATGCGCCAAAAAATTCAGAATCAAAATCCGGACTTTACGGTAAATTTCACAGATAAACTTCCCTATTTTTTTGAGAAAGACGGACTGGATATGAAATCTTCATACACCGAAGCAGATGTGAAAAATGAAGACATCAAAGGCTTCAGTGCCGGAATTGCGCCGTATATGCGTGGACCTTATTCTACAATGTACGTTCAAAAACCGTGGACCATTCGTCAATATGCAGGTTTTTCGACAGCGGAAGAATCCAACGCATTTTACCGAAGAAATTTGGCTGCCGGACAGAAAGGACTTTCAGTGGCGTTCGATTTGGCAACTCACAGAGGTTATGATTCTGACCATCCGCGAGTAGTTGGCGACGTTGGAAAAGCAGGCGTTGCCATTGATTCTGTGGAGGATATGAAAATTCTTTTCGACCAAATCCCGTTGGATGAAATATCAGTTTCGATGACGATGAACGGTGCGGTTTTACCAATACTTTCGTTCTATATTGTAGCAGCAGAAGAGCAGGGAGTTTCACAGGAAAAACTTTCGGGAACCATTCAGAATGATATCCTGAAGGAATTCATGGTTAGGAATACCTACATCTATCCGCCAACACCTTCCATGAAAATTATTGCCGATATTTTTGAATATACGTCACAAAATATACCGAAATTCAATTCGATTTCGATTTCAGGCTATCATATGCAGGAAGCGGGAGCAACTCCGGTTTTGGAAATGGCTTATACTTTGGCCGACGGTCTTGAATACGTAAGAACCGGAATAAAAGCAGGAATGAACATTGATGATTTCGCACCTCGACTTTCGTTTTTTTGGGCAATCGGAATGAACCATTTTATGGAAATTGCCAAAATG
>CAZPQV010000075.1:0-929 GCA_964588705.1 uncultured Chryseobacterium sp. | reverse complement strand
ACCCAGTTTAATCCGCAAAATCCGAAATCATTGGCATTAAGAACACACTCTCAAACTTCGGGTTGGTCTTTAACCGAGCAGGAACCGTTCAACAATATTACCAGAACTGCAATTGAGGCATTATCTTCCGCTTTAGGCGGAACACAGTCTCTGCACACCAATGCTTTGGATGAAGCGATTGCTTTACCAACCGATTATTCAGCAAAAATTGCGAGAAATACGCAGATTATTCTTCAGCAAGAAAGCGGAATCTGCGATGTGGTCGATCCAATGGGAGGAAGTCATTTGGTGGAAACTTTGACGCAGCAGATGATTGATGAAGCGATGAAATACATTGATGAAGTAGAAAAAGAAGGTGGAATGACCAAAGCCATCGAAGCCGGAATTCCGAAAATGAGAATTGAAGAAGCTGCTGCCAGAAAACAGGCGAAAATTGACAGCGGCGAAGAGTTTATCATTGGGGTAAATTCTTTTAAATCTACATTAAAACAAGCTGATATTGAAATTCTGGATATCGACAACACAGAAGTCCGCAGAAAACAGATTGAAAGACTTAATAAAATAAAAGAAGAACGGGACGCGGAGAAAGTAGATGATATTCTGAATCAGATCAGAAAGTCAGCAAAATCCGGTGAAGGCAATCTTCTTGCACTTTGCATAGAAGCGGCGCGCAGAAGAGTTACTTTAGGTGAAATGAGCGATGCGATGGAAGAAAGTTTCGGACGTTACAAAGCCAATATTAGAACCATACAGGGAGTTTACGCTATGAATGCCAGTAAAAATGAATATTTCGATAAAGCCCTTGCCTTAACTCAGAAATTTGAGGAGCAGGAAGGTCGCCGGCCAAGAATTATGGTGGCTAAAATGGGGCAGGACGGCCACGACCGTGGTGCAAAAGTAGTCGCAACTGCATTTGCAGATATGGGATT
>CAZPQV010000074.1:0-9370 GCA_964588705.1 uncultured Chryseobacterium sp. | reverse complement strand
TGGATTGTTTTGATTGGTGCCACCACCGAAAATCCGAGTTTTGAAGTGGTTTCTGCATTGCTATCGAGGTCGCAGGTTTATGTTTTGAAATCATTAAGTTTTGAAAAACTGGAAGAACTGGCTGAAATTGCATTGGCAAAATTCAATGAAAACGAAAAAACAGAGTTCAAGTTAAAAGACAAACAGGCCTTTATACAATATTCCGGAGGTGACGCCAGAAAACTGATTAATTCTTTGGAGCTCGTTCTCAACCAATTTAAAAATTCGAAAAAGAAAGAAATTTCTAATGAGGATGTGATGTCGGTGCTGCAGGAAACCATGGCGCTTTACGATAAAAATGGTGAACAGCATTATGACATCATTTCAGCATTCATCAAATCGCTGCGCGGTTCCGATCCAAATGCGGCTGTTTATTGGCTGGCGAGAATGCTTGACGGCGGCGAAGACATCAAGTTTATTGCGAGAAGAATGCTGATTTTGGCTGCTGAAGATATTGGTTTGGCGAATCCGAATGCGTTGGTGATTGCCAATAACTGTTTCCAGGCAATTAATGTCATCGGAAATCCGGAAGCGAGAATCATTCTGAGTGAAACAGCGGTTTATTTAGCGGTTTCTCCAAAATCCAATTCCACATATATGGCGATCAATGAGGCGATGGCTTTTGTGAAGAAAACAGGAAATCTTCAAGTTCCACTCCATTTACGCAATGCTCCAACCAAACTGATGAAGGACATGGATTACGGCAAAGATTATCAATACGCCCATTCTCATGAAGGTAATTTTGTGGAATCGGAGTTTCTACCCGATGAAATTTCGGGAACTAAATTTTATGAACCTGGAAATAACGCTACGGAAAAGAAAATTCGGGAGGAGTTGGAGAAAAAATGGAAGGGGAAATATTGATATGCCACGAATGCACAGATATTTTTTAAATCAGAATGTTTTTATTGTGATTTTTTTATAAAATTTCAGTTTTAAAAAAAATGATTCTTTCAAGAAATTTCATTCGTGAATTCGTGGCAGACTAATTACTCACTCAAAAGATATTCATCGTAGTGGCCGAGCAAATAGACATTTGCACCAATACTTTTCAGTTCTTCCATGGCGTTTACCGAATGTATCGGATCCCATTCGCTGGCAACATTGATGAAGAAAAAATAATTTCCCAGAGCAGTTTTCAAAGTCCGGCTTTCGATTTTAGATAAATTCATTTTTCGCCACGCAAAAACAGAAAGCACCTGATGTAAACCTCCGGCATGATCATCGGGCAAAGTGATAATCAGAGATGTTTTTTCGGAGACTTTTTCCAAGTTCAGTTTCAGTTGATTTTGGTTTTTACTGATGATGATGAACTTAGTGTGATTCTGTTCAAAATCGTGGATATTTTCGTTTACAATTTTCAGATTGTAAAGTTTAGCGGCATAATGATTGGCAATGGCAGCCACTTTCTCTTCCGGATGTTCCGACACATATTTTGCTGAAGCTGCTGTAGAATGATAGTGCATTCTCGGAATATCTTTATAATGATCGTCCAGAAAGTGATTGCACTGCGCCAACGCCTGAGGATGCGATAAAATTTCTTTGAAACCGCTATTATCACGATGAATCATCAGTTGATGAGCAATCGGCATAATGGCTTCTGCCTCGATGAAAATTTCATCAAAATCGTAAAGATAATCCAACGTCATTGAAACCGTTCCTTCAATGGAGTTCTCCAGCGGAACCACTGCTTTATCAACTTCTCCCCTGCTTACAGCAAGAAAGCAGTCGCGGATATTGGATTGTGGAATAAGTTCTTCGTTCGGAAAAATCTGTCCGGCAGCCAGAGATGTAAAGGATGCTTCCGGACCTAAATACGCTATCTTCATTGGATTCCTTTAATGTATTCCGGTCTTTCTTTTTGGCGGACTTCGAACACGGTAGATTCTTTTGGTTTTTGTAAAAACATTTGCTCCTGCTCTTTGGTAAGCGTTTTTATATTGAGAACTTTTCCGGAATCGGTTTCCACGGTTTTCATTTCTATTACAGAGTTTTCATAGATTTCTGCGGAATTGTCTGTTAATAAAATTCCATCCAGATAGACAGGATTGTCTTTAGATAGACCATTAATTTCATTAAGTTTTGAAACCGGAAAATGTGTTGGATATTCAAGTGGTTTTTTCAATCGAATAGCGATGATGCCTAAATCTGCAAGGTTTTTGAAAGCCGACAGATTTTCATCTAGATTTTTTGCGTCTTTATAAACGTTCATAGATTCGATGGTGTTCGGAGCTATTTTATTGAAATCGGAGCTGTAAACAAATCCATCCACTAAAATTAAAGGGGACTGTTTTTTAGCATCTTCCAGTTTGATGTTCTGTGCGAATGCTAAAACTGAACTCAGTAAAAGAATTGATAAAAAAATCTTCTTCATATAACAAAAATAGAAAAACTAAACAGAAATATCCGTTATTCTGATTTATAAATCTGAGACCTCTCCGAAACACCGTTATTGTTGAAAGCTTCAATCTGGAAATAATAAGCATCGGTTCGGTCTGCTCCGGTAAAGAAATATTCATTTTTACCGTAAACCATGATGCTTCCGTAGAGTTTATCAGGATCTTTTCCGAAGTAAATAACGTAACCGTCTGCTTCAGGATTTTGCTGCCATTTCATCCAAATACTTCTTCGCTCCCCATATTTTTTAGGATCAGCACGAAGCGGAACGAAGTTCTCCACTTTACCCGGAACTTTCCCAGAACCTTTTCCAAAAACGCGGAAACCACTTAATGCAAATTTTCCGGTAGGCATTTTTAGATTTTCCATTTTCAGAAAACGGGTTTTCACAGGGGTTTGAAGTTCAGTATAATCGTGCGGAACATCAGTAGTGTTCTTACTTTTGTCAACAATCACCTTCCAGTTTTTTCCATCGTTTGATCCGTAAATTTTATACTGATGCATTTTCCCCAACGTTTTTCCTCTGAACTCGGCATCCTGATCCGCATAATTAATCTGTATGGCATTGACTGTTGAAATTTCACCCAAATCTGTTTGAAACCACTCGCCCGCATTTCCGGTTTTTGCGCTCCAATAGGTTTTGATGTCTTCATCCACGGCATAGTTTGAATGGTAACCTCCCAAAGTTGATGAAACCTGCACCGGTTTGTTATAATTAAGCAGCATCCATCCGGTGAAAAGCCCTTTGGTAAAATCTTTTCCCTTGGCAAATTCAGGTAAATAAGTGGGATAATCGCCGTATGCAGTGATGCTATACATTACATCATCCTTATCGAAACCTGCAGGCCAAATTCCGATGCGGCGCTCAAAGTTGTTTTTGGTTGAAATAAATATGGTGGAAACATGCCAGTAATTGCTGAAATTATCCTGAAATGTCGCACCATGTCCGGCACCTCTAGCAAAACCACCAGGTTTGTAAGAAAACGGATTATGCTTCTGATATTCATAGCCTTCCAATGGATTTTTGGAAACGTAAACGCCGTCGGCATATCCGCTGAATTCTGTGGCGGGTGCACCATATTGCATGTAATATTTTCCTTTGTGTTTGGTAACCCAAGCCCCTTCTATAAACGGTTTCAGGAAAGTATTGTCATTATATTCTCCGAAACGCTCCCAACCGTGATCTTCGGGCTGAAGTTTTACAATTGGTTTTACATAACCTTCGCTCTGCATGGTCTTGGTATTAATTTCGGTTCCCAAAAGCGGCCATTCGTTGCTGGAACCCCAATACAGAAAAAGTCGGTTGGTGTCTTCATCATAATGAAATGCAGGATCCCACGCTCCTACTTTCAGGGTATCTACGGCAATCTGCCAATCGTCGACGGTTGGATTGGTGCTTTTCCAGATTGGAAAATCGGATTCCCATGTTGAACCGTAAACGTAAAGCGTATCCTTCATCACCCAAGCTGCCGGCGCATTGAGGTCGTGAATATACTTATTGTCCCGAAGGAATTTACGGGAAACAAATTTCCAGCTCAGCATGTCTTCGCTGTGCCAATACCCTTCCTGATTTGTAGAAAAAAGATACAACCGGTTTTTGAAATTCACAATTACAGGATCGGCGGTTGCGCGGTGTTTTCCCTGTTTTGAAAACACTTCAAACGGTGTGTAGCCATAATCGATGTTTACCGGATTGCAATAGGTTTTCTGTTGAGAAAAAAAGAAGGTGAAGATAAATATTCCGATGAGAGAAAAATAGTAACGTGTTTTCATAATGCCGGGATTGGGATTGATTATCAAATTTAGAAAATAATGTTGTTGAAAGGAATACATCCAGAAAATATTTGAGTAAAATCCTTGCTTATGCTTTGGTTAATTAATCACCTTCGTTGAAACGGAAACGCCTGAAAAATGAGGAAAGAAGTTATAGCCCCGATTGCAACGGTATCCTTTTGCGGAGCGCAGCGGAGCAAAAGATACAGTGGAAAGCGGGTTGATATTTACTGAAAAAGCAGAAAACGTAATGCTCCCGATAAAACAAAAAAGTCAATATTTTCTTATCTTTGCAAAAATTATAATAAAAAGGAAGAAATGAAATTTTTTATCGACACAGCCAACCTTGATCAGATCAGAGAAGCGCAGAACCTTGGAATTCTGGACGGCGTAACGACCAACCCTTCGCTGATGGCGAAAGAAGGAATTAGCGGCGCAGAAGCCATTAGAAATCACTATAAAACGATTTGCGAGATTGTGGACGGCGACATTTCAGCGGAAGTGCTTTCGACGACTTACGAAGAAATGATAAAGGAAGGTGAAGAACTGGCGGCAATACACCCAAATATCGTGGTGAAAATCCCGATGATAAAGGACGGTGTGAAAGCGCTGAAATATTTTTCGGACAAAGGAATTAAAACCAACTGCACCCTGATTTTCTCTGCAGGACAGGCACTTCTTGCTGCTAAAGCCGGAGCCAATTACGTATCGCCTTTCCTTGGAAGATTGGATGATATTTCTGTGGACGGACTGAACCTTATTGACGAAATCCGCACGATTTATGACAACTACGGATTTGATACTGAGATTCTTGCAGCATCCATCCGCCACTCAATGCACATTATCGACTGTGCGAAAATTGGCGCCGATGTGATTACTTCGCCACTTGCGCCGATTCTTTCTCTGCTGAACCACCCTTTGACGGACAAAGGTTTGGCGCAGTTTATTGAGGACAGTAAGAAGATGGCTTAGCTGGTTGCTAGTTTCTAGTTACTGGTTGCTGGTTACGAATTTTATAATATTACTCCGGAGGTTTTTATATTTCCGGATTTTTTTGTGGCTTAGAACTTTAAACATCAAACTTCGTATTTCGAGCTTCAAACTTCAAACCCCTCATTTTATTAATTTCAGGATCTCGCGGAAATTGGAATGTTGGTGCGTTTTCATCAGTTCGAAAAGTGCCATTTCTGTTGAACTTTCTACTGCTCCGAATTTGCACATTTTCGCAATTCCTAATTCCCGGGACTTTTCGGTTCGAGAAGAAACGGCATCGGTAATGAGGTGAACTTCGTAATTTTCGTTCAGCAAATCCATTGCAGTTTGGTAAACACAGACGTGCGCTTCCACACCACAAACGAGAATTTGTTTTCTTGCGTTTACTGCGAGTTGTTTTCTGATATTTTCATTTTTCAAAGCAGAAAATGTATGCTTCGGAAGCATTTCTTTTTGCTCTTCCAAAAGCGTTTTTAGGTTTTCGTGAGTCCTGCCTAAACCTTCCGGATTCTGTTCTACCCAAACGATTGGAAGATTTAAGACTCTTGCTGATTTAATCAACGTTTCGGTATTTTTTAAAACGGTTTCGGAATCTACAACAATATCAGCCAATTTTCCCTGAATATCAATAATCAGCAATTGCGTGTTTTCAGTCTTTAAGGAAGGAATCATATCTATTGGTTTGGTATTAAAGTTAAGAAAAAAACAGGAAGCAAGTTCCTGTTTTGATTTATTTTACAAGTGATAAATCGATGAGATTATTGTCTTTCTTATTTCTTTCTATGGCATTTTTTTCCATATCTCGAATCATTTTTGTAATATCCATCGGGTTTCCATTGGAATCTCTTACTTCCCTTAATGTCCCGCTGGAAATCATTTGTCGCATCGACTTCCCGGGATCGTTTCGGTTTTCTTTAAAGAGTTTTACATACGTTTTATAATCTACTTCAATATCTTTATTGTTGAAAGTCTTACTGAAATCCATTGGATCTGTGAGTTTTTTCACGGCTTTCAATTCCATAAGATGGGTTTGATTTTCGTCGTAAACTTTTACAATCAGTCCAGGAAGTCCACGAAACTTGTATGGCCCATCCTGAATTGGGATTTCAGTGACGAACCAAGCCGTCCATTTTCGTCCTTGGAAATAAGTGGTAGCTTTTTGTGCTTCAAAATCACCAATTTTCTGTTTTTCAGCTTTAATCTGCCAGTTTTGAGTGTTTTCATCAAAAACCTTGTAAGAATCGGTCCCTACATTCGTTTTCATGAAAGTTTTAAAATCAGGATAAGTTTTAGTTACTGAATAACGTACAAAACCTCTCCGAGCCGGTGCTGCAACAACATTCATTGCTCCCGTGGCTTGAATTTGTTTTTCGAAGTCTGCACGTCGTATAGAATCTTGCTGATAAGTATCGTAACTGTAATATTTTGATTCGGTTGACGTAACATCCAAATACATCAGTTCGCTTTTGACGTTTTCTGTGTTTGTGGAATCGGATTGAAATTTATAATCGTATATAAATCTTTGATTCTGAGCGAATAAAACAGCTGAAACGAACAGCATTAACAGTGATAATTTTTTCATACTATTTTTTTACTCCGTATATCTAATGGCTTTATCCAATTCTATCGGATTATTGTTTTTTCTAATTTCTTCCTGCTCTTCTTTGGTAATCTTTGCAAGACCTTCAATGGTATCAACAAAAGTGTCATCAGATCTTCCAATGGACCAAGATCCGGGCTTCATTTGCCGGAATCTGGAATACGGATCGTTGTAATAGGCAATGAGCAGTTCCTGATATTTTTTCATCGAAATCTTAATTGGTTTTTTCTTAAATAACATTTCTACAATATCCGGGTTGGCATTAGCTGGCTTTTCAACTCTTACAAGGTCGTATGAGAAATTATCCTTTGTGTCTCGTAATTCTACAATTAGACCAGGCAATCCAACGAATTTGTAAGGTCCTTCGGAAATCGGAATATCTGTTGTAAACCAAGCTTCCCACGCTCTTCCTCCAAAATTGGTGGTTGCTTTTTGTAAATTCCATTCTTCTTTGGTTTTGGTTTCAGGAGTTATTTTCCAATCGATATTTTCATCGGTCTCAAATTGGAAATAACTATCTCCTATCATAAAATGATTCATATTTTTTGAAGAAGAAAGATCTCTTTTCAACTTAGCAAATGGAAATGTATATTGTGAGACGCCGCCCATTGTTCTGTTTATCGAATCTATTTTCACTGCCCAAGCTTCATAAAATAGAACATGCTTAGTATTGATATCCAAAAACATTTCTTTATTCTCCATTTTATCCGAAAGTGAATCTTTCTTGTATTTAAATTCATATACAAATCGATTCGTTTGCGCCTGAAAATTCAAACCAATAAAAAGAAATAAAAGTGCTAATTGCTTCATTTTTGATTTTTTCTAAATATAAAAAAACTTTGGTAAAGTAGTCTCGTGAAGCTTTACCAAAGTTTGAATATGAATGCCTGATTAATCTTTTGTGTTGATTCTTATTTCATCGTGTGTTCTTTTGCTATCAGCATTTCTAGTATAAACAGTTATACTCTTAATTTGTTTTGGTGACAACTCGCTCATTTCTTCTTTCGTTACCTCATTATCATCAATATAGATTTTATAATTGCTTTTTCCTTCAACCATTTTCAGATTATAAGTTTTACTTTTTCCGTCCGGCGTATTTATTACCACCTTGTCAATAGTTCCGGATGACATGACTTTTACATCTTCTTTCGGAGTAAATTTTAAGGTCTTCTGGTAAGTGATGCCTTTTGCCGGCGTTTGAGTGCCAAGTCCATTAATCCATGTTTTATATTGGATTTCTGTGCCACTTTTCTTTTTCAGTTCTGCTTCTTTTTTTAGAAGTTCCATCTGTTGTCTTGCGAGTTCTGCCCTTTCAGCTGCGAGTTTAGCGCGCTGTTTTGCGAGTTCTGCTGCTTCTTTAGCTTTAGATCTTTCTTTTCTTGTGGAATTTTCTGCAACTCTCTTCGCTATTTCGGATTGTTTTGCAGCTCTTTCGGCAAATTCTTTTGCGCGTTCAACAGAGTTTTCCGGATTCGCTCTAAAAAATGGTGCAGGTGGTGGAGGTGTTTCGAAATTGTTCTTTTGAAGCAGCTCCATAGTTTTTTTCCATTCATCGGAATCAAAACTGTTTTTCAATTTCTCCAGATTTTTAGGATCAACATACAATGTCGCCCTTCCTTCGGTTGAATTAAACTCCTTCATCATCTTATCAATCTGCTCTTTACTCAGTCTCAGTTCTTTCCACAAATCAGGATTCTGAAAATGCTTGCGTATTTCTTCGGAATTCAAATCAAATTCTTTCCAGTTTTTCCAATAGCTTTCCGAATTGGCAATTTTATCAATTTGATCTCCCAATTTCTGAATTTCCTTTACTTTAGCGGTATATTCTGCATTATCTACTCCTTTTTCTTTTTCAATGGCTTTAAGTTCTGTAGATTTTTCTCTGGTTTGTTCTGCTAAAGCGTTGATTTTTTCATTATCTTTTTTGATGCGTTCCGATGCTTTTTCGAGCTTCTCCTGATTCAGTTTTATCGCATCTTCTACCGGAAGTTTTGCTTTTACAGTATCGGTTTTCATCTCCGAAACTGCAATGGCAATGGCTTCATTGGTTTCGATAATCTCTTTGTTTTTGGCATTCACCATATAAACAAAGGCAACGGAAAACACCAGTGGCAAAGCCATAATTCCTGCGCACATAGCCGAATTTTGTGTTGGGTTTCTGTAACATTTTTAAACGTTTTTTAAGGTTGGAATTTAAAAATGGACTGGTCGCAGGAATCACCGTTCCGGAAAAGTGACTCGCTAAAAGCATCTGCGCAAATGCTTTGGTGTCCATATGTTTTACGGCTTTTTTATCAGCCAAATATTCGTGGATGAGATGAATTTCTTTTTTGATGAACCAGAATATTGGATTGAACCAAAGGAGTCCGGTGACCACTTCCATCACAATTTTATCAATGGTATGTTTCTGTTCGATGTGTACCATTTCGTGCTTCAGAATCTGGCGTCCCAAATCGGAGTTCAGGAGAATAGAATTTTTCCAGAACAGGTTTCTGAAAAATGAAAACGGAGCACTTTCGAGGTTGGTTTGGTAGAAGGAAATACCTTCAATTTTTTCTTTTGGGAACT
>CAZPQV010000073.1:0-9463 GCA_964588705.1 uncultured Chryseobacterium sp. | reverse complement strand
GAGATAAGAGATAAGAGTGATATTACTCTGCTAAATCTGTAAATAAGAAATAAAAAATCCCGAAGCAACCTTCGGGATTTTGTTATTACATTGGTGGCATTTCGTCGTCGCCACCGTTTGCATTACTGTTGATATCTTTCTTACGTCTTGGTTGTGTAACCTGATCTCCTTCTTTAAATCTGTAGGTAAGCGAAATCGAAAACTGTCTCGGTGCCCACTGCATAAAGGATTTTCTTTCGAAGCCTTCACCAAAAGTGTAGTAAGAACGTGCTCTGGTATTGAAAATATCCTGAATGTTGAAGTTAAACGTTCCGTTTCCGTTCCAAATGGTTTTGGATGCTCCAAGGTTTAGCGCATACATAGGATCAGATTTGGAGTTCGCAGTTTCCTGTCCGCCTCTGTAGAATCCTTGCAGCTGAACATTAAACGTTCTGTCGATACGGAAAGTCGTTGTAAGTCTCGTTCTTGTTGAAAATCCGTTTCCTTCAAAAGAAACACTTGCAGGTGTCTGAACGTCGTTTAAAAGCGTAGTGTAGTTAAATTCTCCATCAGATTTGTACCCGAATAAATCAACATTACCCATAAATCTCAACCATGTGAACGGATCGTATGTAAAGTTCATATCAAGACCGTATCTCTGTTCTGTTCCAATATTATATGGTTTGGTTTCAAATCGCTGTCTTTCGAAATTATAGATGTTCACCATCTGAGTTTCGTCGGTTTCGTGATTGAAATAAACCGTTGGATTAATGGTCATTTTTCTTTTTTGGATGCTGTACCCCAATTCAAATGAATTTACAAAAGAAGGGTTCAGGTCCGGGTTTCCGCTGAAGATATTATCACTATCGCTGTAACTTCTGAACGGTACCAGGAACCACGATCTCGGACGGTTAATTCTCTTGGAATAATTCAATAAAATCTGGCTGCTGTCCGTAACATCATAGCTTAAGAATACAGAAGGGAAGATGTTGTTATACGTTTTATCAATTGCCGGCTCCTGATTTACCAAATTTCTAAAATCAACATTTACTTTAGAAATCTCATCTCTTAAACCTAACTGATAACCAAATCTTTCGCCAATCTTACTTTTGAACTGAACATAGAATGCATTAAACATTTCTTTGTAATTCGTAATACTTGTAAAATCCGGATCTACAATGCCTGCATTCCAAACGGAATAGTCGTAGTCGTTTTGGTTTCTGTCGAAACGGTAGCCGGCTTCAAGTTTAGATTTTTCACCAATCGGAAGTTCATAGTCAATTTTTCCGATGATGTTGTTGCTTTCAGTGGTGCTGGCAGTTTCGTCGAATCGATAATGGATATTATTACGTAATTCTGTAATTCCGCTTTCGTTTTCTGAGTTGTTTTTCTGAAGACTTAATGAGAAAGCAATATTCTGCCCGTTATCATCAAATTTATGATCGATCCCGAAATCTCCCTGGAACGAACGGTTCTGTCCGAAACCTTTAGTATTTCTATTTTTACTCAACGGATAAAGGAAGCTGGTATTTCCCGCATCAATTCCGTTATAAGTCATCAACGTTGTAATATTGTTGTTCGATTCATTTTCAAAAGCTCGTGCAGAAACGGAAATATTGGCGGAGGTCTTGTCATTAAAATCGTAAACCATTCCTGCAGTCCCGTTATAGCTTTTCATTTCACTCGGGTTCTCCGAATCTGCCTTCTGAGTAAGCATTTGGTTTGGTCTTCCGGTATCTTTAAACCAGGCTTCGTAATTGTTTACACCTTCCGATCTTCTGTAGCTTCCACCACCGTTTAAGAACCAGGTTACGTTGCCTCTTCTCCAGCTCAGGTTGGTATTCAGTCCGGTATTTGGAAGATAGCCTACAGTACCGGTTACACTTCCGTTGAAGCCCATTTTCTTTGATTTTTTAAGAATGATATTCAGAATACCTGCCGTTCCTGAAGCTTCAAATTTTGATGAAGGGTTGGTGATTACCTCAATTCTTTCAATCTGATCTGCCGGAATAGCCTGCATTGCGTTGGCACCGTCATCAATTCCAAGCATGGAAGATGGCTTGCCGTTAATCAGGAATCTTACGTTAGAATTACCTCTCATTGAAACAGTACCGTCGGTTTCTACCGATACAGAAGGCACGTTCTGCAATACATCCTGAAGGTTTCCTCCTTTACTGATTACATCTTGAGCCGGATCGTAAACTTTTTTATCAAGCTCTACACGGTAAGGTTTTGAAACCTGCGCGGTAATCGTTACGCCTTGTATATCTTTTGTTGGTGTAAGTGTCGCTGCATCTTCCGGCTCAATGCGGATGCTCTCCAATCTACCGCCTGTAACCGCTTTGTTTACGGTAAGTTTTTTGAAATCGATAGCTTCAATCGTTACGTCGTAATTTCCAGGCACAAGCTGAAGCTGATAAACTCCGTTTTCGTCAGTAAGTGCAGCGTCGCTGAATAATTTATTGGTTTTGTGACTGAAGGAAACCGATGCGTAAGGAACTCCAGTTCCTCCATTTGCAACAACATTTCCTGTTACATTTACTTTTTCCTGAGCGAATGCAAGTGCTGCTGCAGAAAGCACGAATGTAAGTCCCAAGGTTCTTTTTGTAATGTTCTGAATAATTTCTGTCTGAATCATTAATTGTAATTTTTGCCGGACCCCATTTTTAGTCAGGCTTTGTTCCACTTTTTTATTTTAGTTTTCACAGGATTGGGAACCGATACTCCGAATCCTTACGTAAGTAGTCGCAAAAAATTCCGGTTTGTTAACCGGAATTGTCTTAAAAAGTGTTAAAGTTTACTTCTTGATGTTCTTAGAATTGAGCCATTGCTGATAATCTCGTGCGTTTTTGGCGTGTTCCACATCACTTGCGGTGAAACGATGGTAACCAAATTTGTTCGGATCAGCGGCCATGAAGATGTAATTATTGTTCTCCGGATTAAGAACGGCATCTACAGAATTCTTATCTACAACGCAGATTGGCCCCGGTGGAATTCCTTCGCTTGCATAAGTGTTATAAGGCGAAGGATGGCGAAGATGTTTGTATAAAACCCTTCTGATTTCTTCTGTAAAACCGTTTTCTTTATTTATGGCGTAAATTACCGTTGGATCGCTCTGCAGTTTCATTCCTTTTTTTACACGGTTGAGGTAAAGTCCGGCGATGGTTTTTTGCTCATCAGGTTTTCCGCCCGATTCTTTATAAACAATCGATGCTAATGCGTAAATCTGATTTCTCGTTAATCCTGATTGTTTTTCTTTGGCTAAACGTTCAGGAGTCCAGAAAGCATTGTACTGCTCTTCAAATTTTTTGAAAAATTCGTCCGGTTTTACCGTCCAAAAGAAGTTGTAAGTATCGATAAAGAAATATTTCTTGAGATCTTCAGCATTCTGATAGCCTTTTTCCTGTGCGATTTTATCAAAACCTTTAATGAAAGCCAAAGAATCGATTTCCGTTTTTTTGGCAACGCGTCCCATCATTTGATAGACATCGTTGAAATCTCCAATTCTGAATGTAAGATCTGTTTGATTCCCGTTTTTAAGCATGTCCACCAGTTCGGTATTGTTTTTTCCGGAAACCACGCGGTATCTTCCCGGATGGTTGAACTTGGCTAGATTTCGTTTCTCAGCAACTTTAGAAAAGGTTTCAAAATCTTTTACATACGGTTTAATACTGTCGAGAATCTGATTATAATTGGCGCCTGTCGGTACAAAGAAATAGCCTTCTTTCTCAACATTATTTTTCTTGAAAGTGTTGTAATATCTTATTCCGAAAAAACCTGCAATAAGAAAAAGTGCAAGTCCGATAATTCCGATTCTTTTCATTTAGTCTATATTTATTTTTCCTTTGAAAACCTGTTTTGCAGGACCTTCAAGCCAAATGTTTTTAAAATTTTCTCCGTCTTTGTCGGCATAAACTTTCAAATCGCCACCTAATGTTTTTATTTTCACACTGTCTTCATCGTGATCTGTAAGATAGGTGAGGGCAGCCGCTGTAACGCCGGTTCCGCAACTGTATGTTTCGTCCTCCACGCCGCGCTCGTAAGTTCGCACGAAAAGTTCTTCGTTATTTATCTTTTCAACAAAATTTACGTTAATACCTTCTCTACTGTAGTTTGGCGAATTTCTTACTTCGTAACCTCTTTGGTAAACTTCAAAATCCTCTACATCTTCCACGAATTTCACGTAATGTGGCGAACCTGTGTTCATTACCGTGGCATCGCCGTCTTTGGAGATATTTTCAACATCAATCATTTTCAATTTTACGATGCCGTTTCTTATTTCGGCTTCGTGAAGTCCGTCGATGGCATTAAAAGTACATTTCTCTTCAAAAATATCCAGAAAATGTGCGAAGGCAACAATACATCTTCCGCCGTTTCCGCACATGGTGCTTTCTTTTCCGTCGGAGTTGTAGTACACCATTTTGAAATCCGCATTTTCATCGTTCTCCAATAAAATCAATCCGTCGCCCCCAATTCCGAAACGGCGGTCGCAGAGTTTTTCAACGAGACTGTTATCTTTTGGGAAATGCAAATCACGATTATCGATCATTACGAAATCGTTTCCTGTTCCCTGGTATTTGTAAAACTGTAAAGTTTTCATTAAATAAAAAATTAATTCAAACCAATTGATTTGTAATTGGCAAAAATATCAAAATTCGCTTGGAAAAAGTGTTAAGTAAATCACAAAATGATTAGTTGGAACTTGTCCTCGGTTTAAGGCTTCTTTTCCATTCAAAATAGCCAATAAAAGCCATAATCGTAAATACGAAAAATTGAATAGATGTAATCCCTAATCCTTTATACAAAAACATGGGTATACAGATGATGTTTCCGATAATCCAAAAAATCCAGTTTTCGATTTTTCGTTTTGCCATCAGCCACATTCCGACCAGAAAAACAGCGGTGGTAAATACGTCCAGCCAATTTGCCCAATCGAGATGATATAGTCCCATATCGACACCAGCCATAGAAAAACCATTATCAATAAAAGGTTTGTAGAAATAAACAAGCGTTACCAGTCCTAAACTTAAGATGAACAAAACCGCAGAAATAATCCACTCCTTTTTTCTTGCCCATGAAACATTGACGTGTATGTGGTCTTCCGAACTTTTAGACCAAAGAATCCATCCGTAAACACTCATAATGGTGTAGTACACATTAATCATCATATCTCCCAAAAGCCCTGATACAAACAGAATGTAGATGTAAATCGTGGTTGAAATAATTCCGGTAGGATACACCCAAATATTTTTTCTGATGGAGAAGAAAACGCTCAGCAAGCCAAAAGATGTTGCAGTGGCTTCCAGGGCAATATCAAACGTTTCGTAAGATTCGTAAGGCTTCAGAAAGAGGTCGTAGAAATTCATTTCCCAAAGATAATTTTTTTATTCAGTTCAGGAATCGTGTGTTGATATTTTGATAAAAATGATTGAATTTCAGAAATATGAAGAATGCTTCACAATAAGAAGCAAAATTAGTTACCAAAAGAATGTTAAGAATAACTAAATTTTTATATTTTTGGAAATCATAAAAAATTAAACGATGTCGAATCTTTGGAGAACGAAACCCCTTAATCAGCTTTTGGCAGAAGCCGAAGAATCTGAGAAAGGGTTGAAAAAAACCTTAACCGCGGGCTCTCTTGTAGCGCTCGGAATTGGGGCAATTATTGGTGCCGGACTGTTTTCAATTACAGGAATGGCGGCTGCCAATCATGCTGGTCCCGGTATTATGATTTCATTTTTAATTGCGGCTTTAGGCTGTGCTTTCGCAGGATTGTGTTATGCAGAATTTGCATCGATGATTCCGGTTGCAGGGAGCGCTTATACCTATTCGTACGCAACGATGGGAGAATTTATTGCCTGGATTATCGGTTGGGATCTCGTTCTGGAATATGCCGTTGGTGCTGCAACTGTTGCATCGAGTTGGTCCGGATATTTAGGTAAATTCCTCAAAATATTTGGTGTTGCCTTTCCCGAAAACTTAATGATTACACCGTTTGATTTAACATCGGCAGGTGAAGCAGGACTCATTAATCTACCTGCGGTTTTCATTGTTCTTATAATGTCTTTGGTTTTAATAAAAGGAACCAACGAATCAGCTTGGGTAAACGGATTGATTGTGGTGATGAAAGTGGCTATCGTAATCATTTTCATCGTGGTTGGATTTAAATATATAAAGCCGGAAAACCTCACACCGCTTATTCCTGAAAACACCGGAAATTTTGGAGAATACGGCTGGTCCGGAATAATACGGGCCGCAGCAATCGTCTTCTTTGCCTATATTGGTTTCGATGCAGTGTCGACGGCTGCACAGGAAACTAAAAATCCTAAGAAAGCAATGCCAATCGGTATTTTGGGATCGCTGCTGATCTGTACGGTTCTTTATATTATTTTCGCTTACGTTATGGTAGGTGTGGTACATTACAAGCAGTTTACAGCCGGTGGTGGCGGAGATCATCTTGCGCCTGTAGCCATTGCGATTGAAGCGATGGGAGATGTGGTAAACGGCAAAGTGGTTCCGGCCTATCCTTGGTTGAATACTTCAATCATACTGGCAATTCTTTTGGGTTATGCTTCAGTAATTTTAGTAATGTTAATGGGGCAAAGCCGTGTATTTTATTCGATGAGTAAGGACGGACTTCTTCCAAGAGTTTTCAGTGAAATTCACACCAGATACAGAACACCTTTCAAATCCAATATTTTCTTCCTGATTTTTGTGAGTCTTTTTGCTGCTTTTGTTCCGGGAAGAGTAGTTGGTGAGATGACGAGTATCGGGACTTTGTTCGCATTCATCCTGGTATGTCTTGGCGTATTGGTGATGAGAAAAACCCAGCCGGATGCACCGAGAGCCTTCAAAACTCCGTTGGTACCGTTTGTACCTGTTGCCGGTATTTTGGTGTGTTTCGGGATGATGGCTTTCCTTCCGTTTGACACCTGGATCCGTTTGATCTGCTGGATGATGATTGGACTTGATGTTTATATTTACAGAGGAATTAAAAATTCTTTCCTTGGTAAACAAAATGGAACGACTAACGATCCTAAGAATTACAGTGTGTCGGCAATTTCAGGTCTTGGACTAACGGCTACATTGGCTATTTTAACTTATCTGCATCATCAGGATGCAACGGTAGATGACACCGGTCTTGTGATTTTCTCCACAATAATGGTGGTTACTCATACCATTTACTACGGTTATCACTACTTGAAAAACAGAAAATAAAAACAATTAAATCGATAGAAATCCCGGTCGCAAATGTGGCCGGGATTTTTTATTTTTGGATAACAGAAAGGTTTAAAACTTATAAAATGAAAAAATTTCTTTCCTTAATTACCGCTTTCCTCGCAATAATGGTTTCTGCGCAAAACATAGAAATATTGCTGAACAATAAAATCAGTATTCGCGCAATTGAAATTTATGACGGTAAAGTTTGGTATGCCGGAACCGATTCCAGGTTTGGATATGTTGATTTGAAGAATCCTGATAATAAAAAGGACATGCGTTTATCCGAAAAAAATCTGCAGTTCAGAACTTTAGCACAGGACAGAAATTACTTTTATACGATAAATATTGAAAGTCCGGGCGAGTTTTTTCAGATCAGAAAATCGGACTGGTCTGTGAAAACCGTTTACAGAGATTTCGATAAAAATGCTTTCTACGATGCACTTCATTACCACAACGGCATGTTTTACACTTTCAGTGATCCGAATGAAGATTTATGGTTAAAGTTCCTTTCGTTCAACGTATGGAAAGACGGGTTTTACAAAAGAGAATTCCGCGAACCGAAAATGAACGAGGGTGAAGCTGCTTTTGCAGCAAGCAATACCAACATTGCCACATCTAGAAAATATCTCTGGTTGGCAACAGGAGGGAAGGTTTCAAGGATTTTCAGGATGAATTTAAGAACGAAAACTTTTGAAGTGTTTAATACGCCTTTTGTACAGGGGACGTCTTCGCAGGGCATTTATTCCATCGATTTTTTTAAAGATAAATTTGGAATTGCCGCAGGAGGCGATTACACCAAACAAAACGAAAATATCAACAACCTTGCTGTGACTTACGACGCCGGAAAAACCTGGCAAATTGTAGCTTCCGGAAATAATGCCGGATACACAACCTGTGTGAAAATCCGTCCCGGTTCTCGAGGCAAAGATATTATTGCAATTGGCGACCAACATGTCTCTTTATCCACCGATTTTGGCAAAACCTGGAAAGTTCTGTCCGAAGAAAAAGGTTTTTACGTTGGCGAGTGGATTGACCGAGATACGATGGTTTTGGCAGGGAATGGTAAGATTTCAAGTATGAAAGTCTTTGATTAGATTACTTAATCATTTCTGTAGAAATTCTTTTGTTTAAAGCTTGAACAGGATGTCATTTGATGGATTTTTGTGGATTGAAATTTCTGCCAATGGAAAAGCAGGTGCGACAAAAGGATTCAAGTTATTTATAAATATTCAACCCCTCCTTTTGCAAATACAATATTAGCTGACGTTTTTATTCAGCTTTGTTTAAAGTCCAAATTAATGCTTTTTCTTTCGTTGCTCTAAATATTGTAGTGTGTTTTTCTTTTGGTTCGTCAGAGTAATTCCATTTCAAATTTGCAAGGCTTTCTGTTTTTAATATACCTGCTAATTCTTTTGTATAAGGTACAATATCTGTGGCATTTGAGCTAGCAAACCAAAGTCGCTTGTTAGTTGTAGGAAATTTCGTTAAATGTTCTTTAGCCGTTCTAACTAAATAATGATTGTTCCACCATAATGATGGATCAAAAGCAATATAATTGTCGAACATTTCAGGCGTTAGAAAAAATGTTTCCATCACAAAAAGCCCAGAAGCTGATTCTCCTATAATACTTTTTTCTTTTGTTGTTCGGTAACGTTGGTTTATTTGAGGAAAAAGTTCATCCTTAATAAATGCTCTAAATTTTTCTGAACCTCCAACAATTGGTGCAATTTTTTTGTCTTCTTCAATTTCACTAAATCCTGTTAAATCTCGTCTTCTTTGAGTATTTTCAATTCCTACAAGAATAACTGGTTTGATTTTTTTTTCTTTGATGAGTTTTGCAAGCGTATTTGCAATATGAGGGAAGTCTTCTTTTGTTCCTCCATCAGCCATGTAGATTACTGATAAAGAATCCGTATTTGTTTTGTAATTTTCAGGTGTCCATACATTAATGACTCTATCCTCGTTAACTTGTTTAGATTTAATAGTAAAAGTTTCGTGTTTGGGAATTGGATCATTTGTTTTTGACGTATTAGAACAACTTGTTAAGTATAAAATTACTATCAAAAAAACGTAATATAATGTCTTCATTTCAATATCTTTATTTGGTTTTATTCTGCCTTCTAAAATGTCAGCTAACGGTTTGCAGCTTGGCGCAGTGGCGGATTTACTCACTTTTTGTTGTTTTATTTTGGTGTTCGTGATTTTCAATTCGGAGCACAAAACTGTCAATACACCACAAAAGTTGATGCGAGGTAGAATGTTC
>CAZPQV010000072.1:0-9560 GCA_964588705.1 uncultured Chryseobacterium sp. | reverse complement strand
AGCTCCTGAAAAAAACTATCCTATTCTTTTACGAATAAATATCTCGAAACTGAGCTACAATAACGGTAATGCCATGATTCCCAGATACATCGCATTGTTCATCGCCATTTCGGGCGCAGTTGCCACAGCGTACACCAAACCGAAAAATGCTCCGCCCAAATGCGCGGCGTGACCAATATTGTCGTGCGGACGCGGATTTAGCATCATGTACACCGAATATCCGAAGTACAACACCCCGAAAATATAACCCTTAATCGGAATCGGAATGAAAAATAGAAACAGTTCGAGGTGCGGAAAAACCGCAATTGCTGCAAACAAAATTCCGGAAACTCCACCACTCGCGCCAATCGCCGAATACCAAGGTTGTTTCTGATAGAGATAAAGCGAAAACAAGTTTCCTAAAATAATGGAGCCAAAGTAAACAACCAAGAATCCAACCACGCCAAACGCCTGTATCACAATAGGTCCGAAGAAATACAGCGTGAGCATATTGAACAGCAAATGCATTAAATCGGCGTGCAGAAATCCCGCCGAAATCAGACGGATATATTCCTTATTATTTTTGATGGCACCGACATTGAACTTGTATTTTTCGAACATTCCAACATTGTTGAAACCGAAATAACTGATGATGGCCGTGGCGGCGATTATGATTAATAAAACTGAATTCATATTTTTTTATTTATAATATTGAACGCGCTAAAAGCGCGTTCCTACTTTACTCTTCATCAAAAAGACTGCCGATGGTTCCTTCCTCCGGATAATCCTCATTCTTCACATCTTGATCGATGAAGGAAACACTGTCTTCATTCTGCTCCACCTCATCAAATTCGGGATTAATTTCTTCTTGCGGTTCAGGAATGGTGAGATTGATGTTTTTCACCTTACTTTTCGTCAGTTGATTTCCGATGGCTTTAATACCTTTCACCGCAATAAACTCATCAATATTAATGGTTTCAGGCTCTTTCTCCTTGCCTTTTTCTTTGGCAAAAATCAGTTCTGCGGTTGCATTGCTTGACGTGATTACCAATTCGATAAACGATTTCGGATGCTCGGAAGGCATAAATACCTGAACATTGGTATTGTTCTCGAAAAGGAATCGTTTGATGTAGTAAATTTCCTTTTCACCATCGAAATAAATACAGGTTACCGGTTGCTCCGGATTCCATTTTTCGAGAATTAGATATTCATCATCGAAACGGTTCATGAGATCAAATGTAACCAATTTTGCATCGCCCTGTGCGTTGATTGTCAGGATTTTATCGTCACCTTTGAAGTTTCCAAGGAAGGTTCCGCGAGCATCAACATTTAAGCGGCGTACGGTTTCATCGAACCAGATTTTTCTCGGTGCTAAAGTTGAAACTCCTTCTTCTTTCAAGTCGACTTTCTTAACGGCATACTTCGTTACTAAGTTTCCGCGGGAATTTCTTCCTTTAATGGCCAATTCAGAGAAATCGATATCAATTTTTGGTTTACGGATTCTTGCGTTTGGTTTCAATAAAACTGTTACAAGTTCCGCTTCACCATTCGGATTGGCTGAAAAATACAACACTTCCGAACCCTTTTGGTCGGATGCTAAAGGGTAATCGGTATTTCGGGTAACCGCTGTCACGGAAAAACGCTTCATGTAGTACGGTCCCATTTTTCCTTCGCGGTAAATCATATTATAAACCGTTCGCGCATCACCTTTTTTCCAGATTCCGACGTGCAGGATATCTTTTCCGATGAACGTTTTGGCTTCAACTTTTACCACTTTCATAGTTCCGTCTTTCCGGAAGGTGATGATATCATCAATATCAGAACAGTCGAAAAGGTACTCGTCTCTTCTTAGCGAAGTTCCTATAAAACCTTCCTCGCGGTTCACGTAGAATTTTTCGTTGGCCACCGCAACTTTGCTCGCCACAATGGTATCGAATACGCGGATTTCCGTTTTTCTTTCTTTGTCTTTCCCGTATTTTTTCTGAATATTGGTATAATAATCTATCGCATAAGGAATAAGATGCTCTAGATTATGTTTGCACTTGGCAATTCTGTCTTCAAGTGAGGCAATGGTTTCCTTAAATTTATCTAAATCGAAACGCGAAATCCTTTTGATCCGAATCTCTGTTAATCTCACAATATCTTCTTCAGTTACCGCACGTAAAAGATGTTTGGTGTGAGGTTTCAGACCTTCATCAATGGTGGTGAGAACTTCTTCCCAGGTTTTTACTTCTTCGATATCGTGATAAATTCTGTTTTCAATAAAAATTCTTTCTAATGAAGCAAAATGCCAACTTTCTTGAAGTTCGTGCAGTTCAATCTCCAGTTCTTTTTTAAGTAAAGAAACTGTGTGATCGGTGTTCATTCTCAGAATTTCTGAAACCGAAAGGAACATTGGTTTATTGCCCACAATTACGCAGGCATTTGGTGAAATGGAAACCTGACAATCCGTGAATGCATAAAGCGCATCAATGGTTTTATCCGGAGAAACATCGTTGTGAAGATGAATCAGAATTTCAACTTTATCTGATGTATTGTCTTCAATTTTTTTGATTTTGATTTTCCCTCTTTCTGTGGCTTTTACAATGCTGTCAATCAGTTCGCCGGTATTTTTTGAAAAAGGAAGTTCGGTAATGGATAAAGTGGTTCTGTCTTTCTGAATAATTCTTGCCCTCGCACGAACTCTACCGCCTCTTTCACCATCGTTATACTCAGAAACATCCAGCATTCCTCCTGTTAGAAAATCCGGGAAAACCTGAAATTTCTTTCCTTTCAGATAAGCAATGGAAGCCGCAATTAATTCATTAAAATTGTGTGGAAGAATTTTTGTGGAAAGTCCAACCCCGATTCCTTCAACTCCTTGAGCCAAAAGTAATGGGAACTTCACCGGTAAATCAATCGGTTCGTTGTTTCTGCCATCGTATGATTTTACCCAATCTGTCGTTTTTGGGTTAAAAACAACTTCCAGCGCAAACGGTGTAAGACGCGCTTCGATGTAACGGGCGGCCGCGGCGGAATCTCCGGTATAGATATTTCCCCAGTTTCCTTGCGTATCGATCAAAAGTTCTTTCTGTCCAATCTGCACCATCGCATCGGTAATGGAAGCATCTCCGTGAGGGTGATACTTCATGGTATTCCCCACGATATTGGCGACTTTGTTGTAGCGGCCGTCTTCCAGTTCACGCATCGAGTGCATAATTCTTCGCTGTACCGGCTTAAATCCATCAAAAACCGACGGAATCGCACGGTCGAGAATTACGTAGGACGCATAGTCCAAAAACCAATCTTTATATAGTCCGGAAACTTTTTTTAAACTCTCTCCTTCGTGTAGATGTTCTTCATTCATTCGTTATAGTCTGTTGACTCTCTCTTTTTTCTTTATTCTCTTTTACCACTTTCGACAACGAGTGTTTCAAATCATTCACTTCTTTTTTTGTAAGATATGAAATATCGTATTTCAGGATAATATGATGTTCCTTTTTACTTATAATAGTAATATATAACCTTCTAAAAAATAAGCCATTTACTACTTCATACTTTTTTAGTTTATACTTTGGAAACTCATCATTTATCGGTTTTGAAATCAATTGTACTAAGTTTCTGTTCTTAAAATTAAGCGCCTCTCCATCGCTGTCGTACTCAAAAATCTGCTTTCCACGAAAATTAAAAAGCAGTATAAGCAAAACTGGAATTACCAACAACAGATAAGATTCTGCTCCTAAAAAATCATGCTTATACCTTTCATACAGGAAAATCAATACTCCAGAAGCCAGTATCACATACATCAATGTATTAACAAAATTGTAGATACCACTTTTATGGCGGTTACTCAGTCTCATTGTTATTAGTTATTAGTTTTTATTTTTTAGTTTTTTTATGCGCTTACTTCATCGTGAATTTCTTTTTTATCAATATCTGAATTTTCAACAACAAGATTATCCAAAATAAAAGTTTGGCGGTCCGGCGTGTTTTTACCCATATAAAATTCCAGCAGCTGATCAATGGTTTGGTCTTTACCAATTACCACCGGTTCCAAGCGGATATCCTTACCGATAAAATGCTTGAACTCATCCGGAGAAATCTCTCCAAGACCTTTAAATCGAGTAATTTCAGGATTTTTACCCAATTCATTTAATGCTTTTACTCTTTCAGCATCGGTGTAGCAATATCTTGTTTCTTTTTTATTTCTAACTCTGAACAGTGGGGTTTGAAGAATATAAAGATGTCCGTTTTTAATTAAATCCGGGAAGAACTGAAGGAAAAAAGTAATCATCAGCAAACGGATGTGCATTCCGTCAACATCGGCATCGGTTGCAATAATCACCTGATTGTAACGTAGATCTTCCAGAGAATCTTCAATATTCAAAGCGGCCTGAAGAAGGTTGAATTCTTCATTTTCGTAAACCACTCTTTTCGTCAGTCCATAGGAATTCAATGGCTTTCCACGAAGCGAAAATACAGCCTGAGTTTCAACATCCCGTGATTTGGTAATGGAACCAGATGCCGAATCTCCCTCGGTAATAAAAATCTGCGATTCGGCTTTACGAACAGCTTTCTGGTCGTTGTAATGCTGTCGGCAGTCGCGAAGTTTTTTATTGTGAAGCGAAACTTTTTTTGCTCTTTCTCTCGCTAATTTCTGAATTCCGGAAAGTTCTTTACGCTCCCTTTCTGAAACAAGAATTTTTTTATGAATGGCTTCAGCTGCATCAGGATTTTTGTGAAGGTAATTGTCCAGTGCTTTTTTCATGAAATTATTCATGAATGTTCTGATGGTTTCCTTTCCGGGCTCCATATCGTTGGAACCTAATTTCGTTTTCGTTTGCGATTCAAAAACCGGCTCTATGACTTTAATGGAAACTGCGGCAATAATTGATTTACGAATATCGGCTGCTTCATAATTTTTATTCAGAAACTCACGGATGGTTTTTACATAAGCTTCTTTGAAAGCATTAAGATGCGTCCCGCCCTGAGTTGTATTCTGCCCGTTTACGAAAGAAAAATATGTCTCCGACTGTGATTTATCCGAATGCGTGATTGCAATTTCAATATCTTCTTCTTTCAGATGAATAATCGGGTAAAGGATGTCTCCTTCCAGTTCTTCCTGAAGAAGGTCTTTCAAACCATTTTCTGAGAAAAAGGTTTCACCGTTGAAAGTAATTTTCAGCCCCGGATTCAGATAAACATAATTGCGGAGCATCCGTTCCACATACTCTTTTCTGAACTTAAAGTGCGGGAAAATCTCGTGATCGGGAACGAATGTAATTTCGGTTCCGTTTCGGTCAGAAGAATCTGATTCGTTATGATTTTCAGTAATATTTCCTTTCGAGAATTCTGCAATTTTAGCTTTCCCGTCTCTTACAGATTTTACTTTAAAATAATCTGAAAGTGCATTTACAGCTTTTGTTCCAACTCCATTTAAACCAACAGACTTTTTAAAGGCTTTACTGTCGTATTTACCTCCTGTATTCATTTTGGAAACAGCGTCAACCACTTTCCCTAAAGGAATACCACGACCGAAGTCACGAATAACTGCCTTGCCTTCATCGATTTTTATCTCGATGCGTTTTCCGGCTTTCATCACAAATTCGTCAATGGAATTATCGATAATTTCTTTCAGTAAAATATAAATTCCGTCATCTGCTGAAGATCCGTCGCCAAGTTTCCCGATGTACATCCCCGGGCGCTGACGGATGTGTTCTTGCCAATCCAGCGTGCGGATGTTGTCCTCGGTATATTGAACTGTGTTGTTTTCGCTCATAAATGCTTTTCTCCTATAATAAAATCAATAACTTACAAATATAACGATTTGCATTTTTGGAGAAAAATTTTGTGGAAAAGTTTTGGGACACTTTGGCTTGAAGCAGTAAGCTGGATGCCAAATACTTTACGTAAAAAAGACCGCGTTTTTGCGGTCTTTTTTATTTTGGAAGAATATTTAATGAAAACGGCTTACATTCCATCACCGTCAAGAAGATTTCCTAAACCGCCGAGCACACTGCCCTGTTCTCCTTTCTTTGTGGTTCCGTACTGTAAAATTCTACTCGCCAGTCTTGCAATCGG
Source organism: uncultured Chryseobacterium sp. (assembly GCA_964588705.1). GTDB lineage: Bacteria > Bacteroidota > Bacteroidia > Flavobacteriales > Weeksellaceae > CAZPQV01. Next base: position 3,521 of record CAZPQV010000072.1, on the reverse strand, counting down.
AAGCGTCTGAATCCACACTGTTCCCGGACCGCGAAGTTGTGCAAAAAATAAACCTTCACCACCGAAAATGGTATTTTTAATCCCTCCGACAAACTGAATGTCGTAATCGACATCTTTGGTAAATGCTACAATACAGCCGGTATCAATTTTCAGAATTTCACCGGGTTGAAGCTGCTTTTCTATCACATGTCCGCCACTGTGAACGAAAGTCATTCCATCACCTTCCAGTTTCTGCATGATGAATCCTTCGCCACCGAAAAGCCCGGTTCCGAGTTTTTTCTGAAATTCAATTCCAACGGAAACGCCTTTGGCTGCACATAGAAATGAGTCTTTCTGACAGATTACTTTTCCACCAAGTTGAGATAAATCCAACGGAATGATTTTTCCCGAATAAGGTGCTGCAAACGAAACCTGTCTTTTATCTGAAGACTGATTGGTAAATACCGTCATAAAAAGGTTTTCACCGGTAAGAAGTCTTTTTCCTGCGGAGAACAGTTTTCCCATTAAACCTTTTTCGTTTCCATCGCCGAACATCGTTTGCATCTGGATTCCTTCAGTCATCATCATAAAACTTCCTGGCTCCGAAATTACACTTTCATTCGGGTCGAGCTCTATTTCTACACACTGCATTTCTTCGCCGTGTATTTTGTAATCTATTTCGTGATTATTCATAATTTTTACTTTTTTAATACTGTAAAATTAGTAAAAAACCACAACAAAATGTTACAAAAAAATCGGCTCACTATTACTGATGAACCGATTTCTGTTAAACTATTAATCTAAACTATTTTTAATCCCATTGATTTTTGTGCGACATACCATATTTACCACCACCGGTGAAGAATAATGCCAACGCTCCAAAGAAAAACAGCGCCTGTACTTCCAGTGCCCAAGCTCCAACTTCGGTCAGTTTTCCGATTTTATCCATTGCAGCAGTAATCACCACAACCACCATTGTACCGCCAAGAAGAACTGCAGCCAAACGCGTTCTGTAACCTACTATCAGCATTAATGGCGCAATAATTTCACCAACGTAAACGGCATAAGCGAAGAATTTTGGCAAGCCGTTTTGTTCGAAAACACCTTCAATAAAACCTGTTCCGTGCTGGATTTTTGCAATTCCGTGAAGAAGCATCAGCATTCCCAATGATACTCTGAGGATCATTAATCCTAAATCGTTATTTTTTCCCATGATAATCTATTTAATGATGCAAATTTACTGCGACATTATTCAGATAAAATTGATGTATGGTAAGAAAGTTATGCAGATGGAAGATTATCGTTAGAATCCAACTTTTCAGTTTCATCTTTTACTAAAAATTCTTCCGGGATTTCCCACTCCTGTTGATCTTCCCGCTCTTTTTCTTCCTTTTCAATCCGGTAAACATTATAGAAAATCGCCGGCAGTGAAAGCACTAAAGGACCAAAAACCAATCCCATGGCACCAAACAACTGAAGACCAAGCAACACCCCAAAAACAGTGATAATCGGGTGAATATCTGCCATCTTTTTAAGTAAAGTAAAGCGCAGAACATTGTCGATACCTCCCACTAAAACCAGACAGTATAACGCCAGCATTAAGCCGCCGTTGACATCGCCTGTTGCAATCTGATAAATGCAAATGGGAATCCAGATTACCATCGTTCCAACCACCGGAATTACAGAAGCCAAACCCGTCATTAACCCCCAGAACACCGCATTATCGACACCAAAAACGGTATATCCGATTATGGCAATAATTCCCTGTGCAATTGCTAAAATAGGTACTCCATAAGCGTTTGAACGGATTAAATCATAGTTTTCTTTGATGAAATACTGTTTTGATCTTTCTTTGAACGGAAGCATATCTTTCAGATAATTTTCCATTCTGCGGTTGCTTATCAGCATAAAATAGAGGATGAATAAAGCAACAAAAATGTTGGCAAACAACTGTCCAACCCAATTCAAAGTTGATGGAACGTATGCTAAAACTTTATTTACAATATTGATAATCTGCTGATTATCGATCTCAAAATCGAAGCGTTGGATGAATTCATTTTCCTGAATCCATTTAATTACCGGTTGAAATTTCGAGGTAATATCCTGCGGATTGCGCACCAAATCATTGATTTGCGGAATCAGGATTTCAAGAATAATCCAGATTGGAATTCCAAAACTGACGATGATGAGGAAAATAACAAATGAAGTCGCAAGATTTTTGTTCCATTTTTTCTTTTCAACCAAGTTCAGATAAAATCTTCGGGTTACGACATAAAGTGCTACCGCTCCCAAAAATCCTGTGATAAAATAATTGAGTTCAAATGCGATAAGCAGTGCCAAAACCAGCGAAAGAATCACCAATCCCTGCTGCACTGTAAGTTCTTTGAAAAGTTTTTGCATATTGTGAATTTCTCCTCAAATTTAATTCAAAAAAAACTGAACTGCGAATAAAATCTGCAGTCCAGTATAAAAAAACTATGGGTTATTTTCTGTTAAAAATTATTTACCCATTTTTCGTACGCATCAATCCAGGTTTTCAGGAATTTTTCGGTGTCTTCCACCAAAGTTTTTCCGTCTTCTTTCCAAATTTTAGCAGAGTTTCCGATATAAGCTTCCGGCTGCTGCATTAAAGGAACGTCTACAAAAACGAATGCCTGACGAATATGATGATTAGCTGCCAAACCTCCCAGGGAACTCACTGAAGATGTGATTACACCGCCGGCTTTTCCAGGCCAAACTGAGCTTCCATACGGTCTTGAGCCTACATCAATTGCATTTTTCAATGCACCCGGAATGGTTCTGTTGTATTCCGGAGATACTACCAGAATTGCGTCTGCAGCTTTAATCTGAGCACGAAAATCCGTCCATTCCTGTGGTGGGTTCTGATCTAAATCTTCACTGTAAAGCGGAAGATTTCCTATTTCAACTATTTCCAAATCCAATGCATCTGAAGACAGTCTTATCAATTCATTTGCGATTTTGCGGTTGAAAGATTCTTTTCTTAAGCTTCCAACCAATACTGCGATTTTTTTTGCCATAATTTATTTTTTTAGTTAATTGAATCACTCAGCAAATTAATACTGAGGATTCTTTTGAAATTTTATTTTACACTGCTAAATAACCTCCATCAACAGGATAATACGAACCGGTAACGAACGATGCGTCATCTGAAGCCAGGAACAGAAGCATTGCTGCAATTTCTTCAGGTTGTCCCAATCTTCCGAAAGCGTGTTTGGTTTCCAGGAAATTCAGGGTTTCTTTACCCATGGTTTCTTCATTGACCAAACCGGTATAAATGAAACCGGGACCAACAGCATTAATCCTCACCTTATCAGGAGCATATTCCCATGCGGCAGATTTCGTGAGTCCAACTACGCCGTGTTTCGCGGCAACATATCCTGAGGAAGTGGCGAAACCAGCCTGACCAAGAATGGATGCGATGTTGATGATTGAACCGCCTCCATTTTTCACCATTTCCGGCGCCTGGTATTTCACTCCATAAAACACACCGGAAAGGTTGATATCAATGACTTTCTGCCAAC
>CAZPQV010000071.1:0-9719 GCA_964588705.1 uncultured Chryseobacterium sp. | reverse complement strand
AATATCTGTTCGATGCCTGATGGATAAAGGGTTCCAACACTTTTGGAACATTACCTACGCTTCAGACAAAGCATCCATTCCCATAAATCTCCCCACATCCGGCATATAATGACGGAAGTCCATTGCGTACATTCCCGTCTCTTGCAGCTCCTTTCCGTTGTACTTATAATTATACGGTACCGCCAGCGGGTCAAAAATCGTTTCAGTTAATCCATTTCTAACGAAACTCAATCCAAACGGATAATAATCATTCTTATCAAGAACATCTACTCCTGTGCCACTTGGTTTTTTGGTGTAGCTTAAACGTACAGTTCCCAGGTGGTCTTTGTACTGGTAAATATAACGTTTATTTTCGTAATCATAGTATCCCTCTGCTGTCGTTTTTTTGTGCTACGAAGTTACAAACTTCGTAGAGCAGGTTGACGCTTTTATCAAGTCTATTAAACTTAAAGATATTGCTGCTTTTTAAAACAAAAACTCCCGCCGATTGGCGGGAGTTTTTGTTTTATTTTACTGGAGGAGGAGGAATTCGCCCCTTTCCAATACCTGTTTTTTGAGCATAAAATTTCAATGAATCCCCAGAGAGAAAATTGCCTGTTTCTTTGGTTAAATTTTTGCTTTTAAAATTTTGCTTTAAATAAACCTCTAAAACAAAAGCTAATAATTGTATTTTAGGAGGTAAAGCATTTAAATCTCCATAAACCAATTTACTTTTATTTTTGTTCTTTAATATAATTATCATTTCAGACTTATCATCTGCTGATTTTGTTCCATAAAATTTATCATATTTATTAAAGTCTTGTAAAGTATAATGCACCCAATCCTCAAATGGTTTTGACATTCTTACAAGTAATTCTTTATTCTCCGCATAATCATAAACTTTAACTGACACTTGACCATTTGAAGATATAGTAATGTCATAATCGAAATTAAAAGGACCATCAATTATATTTTTAAAAGATATATATAAATTATCATAATTCACTTTGTTAATATCTCCAAGATTTAGTTTATGATATTTTACAATCTCATCGTCATACTTCAAGTACAATGTGTCTGTTTTTAATGTATGGATAGTCGAATCTCTTTTTATTGGAAAGTTTAAACGGTTGTCAACAATAAAATTATATTTTGAATGATTTTTATTATTCTCTTGAACAAAAATAGCATTGTCATTACGTTTTGTACATCCAAATAATAAAATAAAAATCCCTATGAAATAAACTTTTTTATTAATCCCCATATTTCATATCATTTTTTATATCAGTATCACTCTTTTTTATATTATTCTTCTGATTAAAAGATTTAATTATAGGCACTCCTATTTGTAGTCTTTTATTATCCCTTCTTTCTTGATAATGATCGTAGTACCTTTTAGAGTAATTATTTTTCTTACCAAAGTTTACTAAATCTTTGTCATAACCTGCTGACTGATCTATTTTTTTGTTATCAGAATAATCTATTGCACTTTTTTCAGCGTGAATTACCGTCTCGTGTATAATAGTTTCTAAATTTGAATATGCACTACCAGAACCTAATATATCCACAGTTATATCAACACCATCTTTGGTTATCTTATCAACAGTCATTCCGCTTGCAGGTAGAAGATTTGTAGAATTATAATCTTTTGTGAGTCCAAAATCTCCAACAATTAAATCAACACCTTTATTATGATATTCCCCTCCATCTTTTCCATATTGAACACCTGCTACTTTCTGATTAGGAGCCGCATATTTTGATAGAAAAGCAATTCCTTCTTTAGATGTTGCATAGTGATTCCACGCTTTAACTAAATTGGGATTCTTGTAAGAGCCATCTTTATTCTTTTCAAATATTTTACTCGGGTCAATATGTTCAGGTTCTCTTCCGTCAGGGTCAGTAAAATTAATAGGATTATTGAAGCTATAACTGTACGGCGACCAGCTCGGCATTTTCTCCGCTAACGGGTCAACATTTTTCAATTATTATATATTTGAAAATCTTCTCTTTTTTGCATTTTTGTGCGAAGAATCTTCTTTATGTTTCTTTTACTTTTTTTATCATAAATATTAAATCCATTAGAGAAAATTGAATCATTTATAGTAAATGTTTTATTAATTTTTGACGCACATGCTAATCCAAGTGAATCCTTTGGAGAGATAAAAATTGAATCAATTTTCTCGAAACTTATCTTTAATGTATCTTTACTAAAAACATGATAATAATTACTAGTAATGGATTTAATTGGAATTTTTAAAGTATCATTTGTCAAATTTTTAAATACGATAAAAGTTTCAACATACTTAATTTTTATAGGATCATTTGATTCATCACAAATAATATATTGATAGGAAATATTAGCTTCATATTTTTTTTCATTACATGAGGTTACTACTGATAAAATTAAAATAAGCCACAATATGTAAATTGCTCTATTTTTCTTATTGTCAAAATTAAAAATCTTTTTCATCATTCATTATAATTTCTTTTCATTTGATCTTGGAAATCTTTTGTGGCATTTTTAAAATATGGAGATTTGAATTGATTTTCATAAATTTTTTTATGATTTTTATAAGTTGGAGGAAGGGTTAAGTGACTTACTTCACTGCCTCCTTCATGTTCAAGTGCAGAAATAACATTATTTTTATCATTCAATAATGGTGAAACATAATTATTTTCCACCATAAATGTGATTTTTTTACTCTCATAAATACCGGTTGCTAATGCATCTTTTTTAAATTCACCATCATTATATGTGAAGATTTTTCCACGTGTAAGGTTATTTGCGACTCTTGTATATTCGTACAAGGCTACAGATGTACTATTCCCATATATATTTTTTAAATCAATTTTTGCATCTTTTGCATAATGGTTCATTATGTTCGCGAGAACATCTAAATTGTTCTCGTCAAATCTATAATCTTTTAATTCTTTAGTAAGCCACGGTGCTGTGTTCAATTTTCCATTGAATGGGTTTTGAAAATGGATAATTATGTTATTTGTCTTTTTATTATCTGTATATAAATATTTGCCAAACTGATTAAAATGATCATCTGGTGGCATTGGAGCCCTTCCATCGGGATCAATAAATCGCATTGGATTGTTAAAGGTATAGTTATACGGCGACCAGCTCGGCATTTTCTCCGCTAACGGGTCAACATTCTACTAACTCTACTCAACATTTTCCTCGCGCGAGGCTTTACACTGTGATCGTCTGCTCTTGCTCGCTTTTGTAAAGATAAAATTTTTCTTTTTCATTTGAAAAAAAATAAATGGATTGATATTCTAAAAAACAGAAGCAGAAAAATGTCCCCATAAAGTCTAAGTAACATAAAATACGCTTAATTATAGTCGGAGAAAACATTCGTTTTTCCGACTATAATAAATTTTATGTTTTCGCTCCGCAAATAGACTTTTCCAACTACTAATAATTTTTTTGCTTCTGTTCTTTAATCCGGCAAATAACCGTTCAGTATTTCCGAACTTTTTTCGTTTCCGCGTAACACTTTTTCTCCGACTTCTAAAATACTTTTGCTTTAAAAAAATAAAAAAAACTCTGGATTTCAGTTGTTTACGGACAATATTAAGCAAAACCAATTTCGCTAAAGCTTGAGTTTATATTTGTCAAAAAAAAGAAAATTTAAAAAAATTCATATTATGAACGAAGTAATTTATTTTATCATTTCCCTTACAGTTTTGATTATTGTTGCAAGCAATTCAATAAAGGTTAGAAAATGATTTCAAGAACTGTTGTCGGTGTTGTTGTAAATGTGGGTAAAATAGCAGAGGAAAAAGCGCTGGCTTTATCCACATTTTCGTGGTTTTGATAACTAAAATTCCAATCGGAGAACTTTCAGAGCTTTGGCGCATTTTTCCTTATTTCGGGTGGTTGTAGGTGCTGGCAAAAAAGTCTTTTTCCGGATTGGGAAAGAAGTCGGGAAAGGTGTTGGCTAAAAGCGGTGGAAGCGGAGTTTTTTTCAAAAACGAAGCGTAGGAAAGCATTTTACATAATCCCAAATTATAGGCACCATCGGTTTTGTGAGGGAAGGAACTGGACGAACTCTCCGATTGCGTTGGACGTGCGTATAATTTCGATTATGTTACTTGCTGTGGCATTTAAAGCTCGGCAAAGTTTTGGAAAAGGGTTGGAGGAAAATGTCTTTTTTATTTGGAGGGCGGGATATTTAATTCAAAATGCAGGCGATGGACTTCGTCAATGTAACAGTCTAACAATTTAGCAATCTAACAATTATTTCAAAGGGTGGTATTGGTTGACTGCGTTTTGTAAAGCTTCGAGTTCGGTTTGTTTGTATTCTTCTGTGCTGGAACTTCTGCGATGTCCGATGAATATTTGTACAACTCTTAAATCGTTTCCAGATTTTAAAAGATTTGCGATTACGGATTGGCGGATTTTTAGCGGTTGGATTCGTTCCTGTTTTGGTTTATTTTCATTGATTAAACGGCTTATTCCGTGTGGATTTAAAGCGATTCCGAACTTTGATAATATAAAAAAGTTGTTGGTTTTTAGTGTTTGGTTTTTAGATAAAATTTCCTGTCTTTCTTCTAAATAGTTTTGGAACAAAATAATTTGATTGGCTTTTAAAGGAAGTTTTCTTGCATTGGTTTTTCCTCCTTTTTTTATGAAAATTTCTGCTTTCTCCAGATCTAAATTTTCTAGTTGTAAATCGGTTATTTCATTGACTAATAACGCTTGATTAATGAGTAAACTTATGATGACTAAATTTCTTGTTTTGAGAGTTTTATCTTTCGGATTATGGTTTTCTAAAAGGTTTTCTAATTTTTCTTTGCTGTATAATTTTTCGGTTGCAATGCTTCGGTTTACTTTGTCTTTTAAGTTCAGTTTTAAACAAGGATGGTCATTTCTTTGTCCTGTTTCAATTAAATATTTGTAGTAGATTTTTATTGCAAAAAGGTTATTTCTTAAGGTTTTCGGATTTAGATTTTGTTTTCTTAAATAGTTGATGTATTCTAAAATATCTTTCAGTTTTGCGGTTTTTTCTTTTCCGTTTTGATAATCTGTAAATCTTTTAATTAAGGTTTTTAGGTTTTTAGTTTTATAATTTTCTTTCAAGTAATCTTCTAATTTCATTATCCATATTCTTTTAAATTTTTGAGTTGATTTTTATTGATGTGCGTATATATTTCTGTGGTTTCTAGTTGGCTATGTCCTAAAAAATCTCTGACTTTTTCGAGCTCCATCCCATTTTCTAAAAGATGTGTTGCAATACTGTGCCTTAGACTATGAATACTGATTTTCTTTATTCTTTCCTCTTTTATCTTTATTCTTTTGAGTAAGTTTTTCAAAGTGCTGTTATACGTCCATTCCTGCATTCTATCGCCTTTTGAGTTGGTTATTAAACAACTTTTGTTTTCAGATGAAAAAATAAATTCTTCAAAATCTTTTCTGATTTTCTCGGTAAATGGAACAATTCTTCTTTTATTAAATTTTCCTTTTGGAACGATTAATAAATTTTCCTTCAGATAAATATCTTCTTTATTCACGGCTACTAATTCTGCTACTCGGAGTCCGCAACCATACGCTAAATTTAAAATCACTTTTTCCTGTAAATCTGCGATTTCGTAAAGTTTTTTTACTTCTTCCTGTGTTACGATTTCTCTTACAAAATCATTCTCGTAATGCTTTGGATAATTAATGTTGATTTGTAATAATTCGGGGAGTTTTCCCAGCTCGTAGAGCATTTCGTAAAACCCTGTAATAGAAAGAATATTCTGTATAATAGTATTGGGTTTCAGTGTTCCTTTTCCTGTAATTTTATTGGGTCTTTGCTTTAAAAATTCATAATATTTTAAAACATCTTGCTCAATTATTTTTCTAAAATCTTTACCAGTAAATTCTAAAAATTCTCTGATGTCGTTGTATCTTTTTCTTGCTGTTTCTTCGATATATCCCTTTATCAGTAAGTAATTGTAGTAATCTTTTAAAGTTTCTTCCATTGCTATGACGTTTTTCCTTACTCATTCTCGTGGAATTTGGACCGCTAACTTTTAATTTCTCTGTAAATCCATTATTCATCGGATTTCTTATTATCATAGATATATCTTTTAGCGTTCCTTTTGTGTTTCGTGGTGTTCCTAAATACTTTCGCTTACTATCGTACTTAGTTTTTTATGTTTGGGTTTTGAGGGTGCGGTTTGTTCCTGTTTCAACTGCTGTATTTGTAACATTAAAAAGTCTTTGATTTCAGTTCTTAGTTTCTGATAATTATCCCAATAAGAGATTTTATATTTGATGCCTTTGTTGGCAAAACCTCCGATTGATTTAATATAATCCAACTCCGTTAAAGTCTGTATATAGCGGAACATTTGCGTTTTACTGATATTAAATTCCTGCCGGATTTCTCTTAAAACAAAATCCTGCTTTTCGTTTTTTACAAACTTTTTCAGTCTTTCGTAGAACTGCCTTAAACTTCCGTCTAATTCATCAACTTTTAAAACAATACTTTCAAAAAGGATTTCCGTTGCCTGTTCTATATCTTCGATTTCCGTAATTAACTGATTGTCTTTTGTGAGCTTTCTTTGGTATTGGTTTAAAAATGTTACTTGCTTAATTACGGCTTGGTACATTTCATTGAGTCTTCTGATTTTATGCACTTTTTCGGGAAGATTGAGTTTTGTTGCATAAGGATTTATCACTTCGTAAAACTTTAGATTTCTGACTAATTTCTGTATGAAGTGTATCGCTTTCTGCTGTTCATCAGGATTGATTTCCCCTGCATTTCTGCGGTTCTGGTAATTAATAATTCTTTGCGTTTGCTCCTTACTTTCATCAACTGCAATTAAAAAACTCCGGCTCATATTATCTTCGTACGTTTCGCCTTTCGTTGTCGCTGATAAACTGCTGAACTGTCCTTTTACAATTTTATGGGATGATTTGTTATTTCCTTTTTTGTCTTTTATGGTTACGGAACTTCTTAATACTTGGTTGCTGATAAATTCCCGAAGTGCATAAAGTGCGTCTTCCTTTAATCCGTCTAAATCTTCAATGATGATTATCTTCTGGAACAGGTCGAACTCGCCCCAATTATACAGACTGCTTTCCGTTATTCTCGTAAATCTTAATACGTCTTCCTGTGGCATTAAATCCGCAATTCTACTTATTATGTGGGTTTTTCCGCTTCCCGAACTTCCCTGTACTAATGCGTGTAATGGGTTTCTGTTCAGATAACTGATGATGATTAAAAACAGTAACATTCGGCTGTTTTCCTCGCCGATTATTCCGGATTTTTCGATTAAATAATTCAGTGATTTTAATAAGTCTTTTTGCTCTAAAAATTCTGTGATAGTTTTCGGTTCTGCTCTTGGTTCTTCCTTTGGTTCTGCGTCTGTAACTGTTACTTTTTCTTTTTTTTCATTTGAAAATAAAAAATTCCGTTTCTCTAATAATTCCAAAAATAGTTCTTCATTGTGCAGTAACAAAGTTTCGTTAATGTCTTTATTTATCGGTTCTGCGGAACTTATTTTTATTCCAGGCATTTCTTCCTGCAACAATTTTCCATATTTCAAAACCGCTTCTTTTCCGGCTTCATCATTATCAAAACAAAAAATTATTTCCTCCAGTTTTTCTAATTCTTTGACTGCGTTTAAAATTTCTTCATTCAGTCCGTTTGTTCCAAAACACGCTATAATACTGTATTTTTCTGCAATCTCTTTTATCTGAAGTAATGAAGCTGCATCTATAATCGCTTCCGTTAATATCAGTTTTTTTGTGTTTGGATTTGGATATTCCGGATATAAACCTTTTCGGTCTTTTAAATAAAAATGCTTGGCTTTATCATCGTTCAAAGTAGAGCGGAAGTATAATCCTGTAACTTCATTCTCTCTATTTTTCAATGCAAAACAGATAGACCATTTTCCAAAAACTCCGTATGCTTTTCCGCCTGTTCTTCCTGTAATTCCTTTATCAATCAGCAATCCGTATTCCAAACATTGGTTGATTAGATTTTCATCTTTCCTTTCCCCGTGATGGAACTGACCAGAGTTATAACCGACCTCGATTTTTGTATAGTCTAAATTTCTTTTCTGTAAATAATCTTTTGCAGGTTTACTGTTATTAATGGCATTTCTAAAATACTGGAACATATTTCCTAAAAATTGCTCTCTCGTTAAATCCTTTTGGTAACGGTCTTTTTTGTTGGGTTCTTGGTGTCCTAAAATTTCCTGTGCTTTCTTAATTGCTTCGTGTTTTGTACAGTTTTCTTTGTGCAAAATAAAATCGATTACATCCATACTTTTGCCGTGGGTTTTGCAGTTGGAAGAAAAGCAATATGCAGTTTGGGTTTTATAATACACCTGCAAACTCGGGGTTTTGTCCTCGTGGAAAGGGCAATGCATTCTGTTGGTTTTGTCTGCTTTTAAACCGTAATAGTGCAGAACAGTGGCGAGTGTGAGTTGGGATTTTATTTCGGGGATTTCCATAAAAATAAAGTTTTGTATTTATATGTCTATTTTACAAATCTACAAAATGTATTTATAAATACATTATAAAATTACAATACTTTTTAATTATGTATTATTTAGTCTATTTTTAGTAAATTCGTGTTATTATAAATACTCAACAAATGAATATAGGCGAGAAAATAAAAAAAGTAAGAGAGGCAAAAGGTTTGTCTCAAAAAGAAGTTGCCCTAACTTTGAGTATGAACCCAAGCCAATACTCTAAAATTGAGAACGGTAAAGTAGACCCACAATTTTCCTCAATAGAAAAAATTGCAAACGCTTTAGGCGTAAGCATCGCAGATATTGTAAATTCTGATAATGTATTTTCTGAGATTGATTCTCTCAATAAATCGGTAATAGAAAAAGTCCAACTGATAGAACAGCTGGACGATAAACAAAAAGAATCCATATTCAGTATTATTGATATGGCTCTCTATAACCTAAAACTTAAAAAAACGCTCTCTAATGCGCTTGCGATATAAATAAAACTCCCGCCAATCGGCGGGAGTTGTCTTTTATTTGTTCTGAGGAAGAAAAATAACCGTACCTTGTTTTTCTATCTTTAATATTTTATAATTTTTATCATAATAAATAGATGATAACAAAACCTCACTCCCTAAATCATTTACTAAGATTGTAGATGTTTTAAAAGATGAGTCATTAACTTTTTTTATTTCTGTTTTATATGAAGATCCATCATCATTGACAGAGTATAAAGTGTCCTTATTTGTTGAAAGAAACAAATTCTTATTGTTACTCTTGTCTACTTCAAAAAAATCATTTCCTAATTTAGCACAAACCAAAGTGTCTGTAATTTTAGATTTTAAATGTTTAAAAACTATCCTTATAGTATCTTTACTGTAATCAACCTCATATTCTTCTGGAAAACTACTAGCAAACTTTACTTTATTATTTTTATTACAAGAAATAAACAAGATTAATATACACGGAATAAAGACATTAAATCTAATGAGGTTATTCCTTTTTTGCCTTTTCAAATTCTTGCTTGTATTTTGGATTAACTTCAATAAGTTCATTTTTTGTCTCATTATATTTTTTAACACCTTGATGATTTTGGCTGTTATTTTTTAAAGCATTATGGTCAGAATTCCCACGATCGTTTGGCATCAATTTATTAACCGCTTCCATTCCTCCTTTTTCATATGCTTTGATTATTTCATCAACTTTATATCCGTGCAACGCTAGCTCATGAGTTATTGTTTCTCCTAGAGACTGTGGGTTTTTATCTCTTGCGTCAAGAC
>CAZPQV010000070.1:7699-9838 GCA_964588705.1 uncultured Chryseobacterium sp. | reverse complement strand
CAGGCCGGGACACGACAAGCGCTACGCAATCGATGCCACCAAGCTTGCAAACGACCTGGGTTGGAAGCCATCCGTCACTTTCGAAGAAGGACTTTCAAAAACGATCGACTGGTTTTTGGAAAATAAAGAATGGCTCGAGCATGTCACTTCGGGAGACTATCAGAAATATTATGAAAAACAATATCAGTAGTTCATAGACCGAATGGACTAGTGTACAAATGGTCGAATTGTTCAGAGGAAAAGTAGTAGTTTTGTGAATTATCAAAAAGCTTATGTCGTTAATAAGAAATCATAAAGAATTGAAAGTTTATCAAGATGCTTTTTCAGCTGCTATGGAAATTTTTAAATTGGTTAAAACTTTTCCGGCTGATGAACGATATTCCTTAACAGACCAAATCCGAAGATCATCCCGGTCTGTTTGTGGTAATATTTCTGAAGGATGGAGAAAGAGAAGATATCCCAAGCTTTTTGAAAATAAGATGATTGATGCAGATGGCGAAGCGGCAGAAACCCAAAATTGGTTAGATTTTGCTTTTGCTTGCGAATATATCCCGGAGGAAAAATATTCTGAACTTTATCAGAAATATGAAGAAATTCTAGCAATGCTCAATTCAATGATTATCAACTCAGCCAAGTGGACTTTTCCACCCAAGAAATAAATAATAAACGGTCAATAAACAACCACTGAACCATTGAACCATTGAACTACTTAACCACTTAATCACTAAAATGAAAGGAATTATTCTCGCCGGTGGCTCAGGAACCAGACTTTATCCACTAACTATTGCTGTTAGCAAGCAGTTAATGCCGGTTTATGATAAGCCAATGATTTATTATCCATTGTCAATTTTATTGTTGGCAGGGATAAAAGAAATTCTGATTATTACCACGCCTCATGATCAGGAAGCTTTTAAAAAACTTCTTGGAGACGGTTCTCAAATTGGCTGTAAGTTCGAATATAAAGTTCAGCCTTCGCCGGATGGTTTGGCGCAGGCATTTATTTTGGGTGAAGAATTCATTGGTGATGATTCAGTGGCTTTGGTTTTGGGCGACAATATTTTTTATGGTGATGGATTACCAAAACTTCTCAGCAGCAAAACCAAAGTTAAAGGAGGTTGTGTATTTGCTTATCCTGTTTCAGATCCTGAAAGATATGGCGTGGTCGAATTTGATGAAAATTTCAAAGCTATTTCGATTGAAGAGAAACCTAAACATCCAAAATCAAACTATGCAGTTCCGGGATTATATTTCTATGACAATTCAGTGGTTGAAATTGCTAAAAACCTTAAACCTTCCCCAAGAGGAGAACTGGAAATTACAGACGTCAATAAAATTTATCTTGAAAAAGGCGAACTGGAAGTTGGTGTAATGTCCCGTGGAACCGCTTGGTTGGATACCGGAACGTTTGATTCGCTTCACGATGCCTCCGAATTTGTAAAGGTTTTGGAGAAAAGACAGGGATTCAAAATATCCTGTATTGAAGAAATTGCCTACAAAAAAGGTTTTATCAACAAAGAACAATTGCTAAAATCCGCTGAAAAATATGGTAAAAGCGGTTATGGTGATTATTTGAAATCATTAGCTTAATCAACTTTGTCAAAGTTCTAAACTTTGACAAAGTTTTTAAAAGAGAGTCCTTTCAGAGTTTAAACTTTGCAAGGGTTTTTTATACAACCATTTATTATTAAATTTACTCCTTTAATCGAACTGTTTAAAATGAAAACACAAAGAATTGGAATCACGTTCTCAGCATTCGACTTGCTTCACGCCGGACATATCAAAATGCTTGAAGAAGCGAAAACAGTTTGTGATTATCTGATCGTTGGTCTGCAAATCGATCCGTCGATGGAGAGAGCTCATAAAAATAAACCGACGCAAAGTATTGTTGAAAGATATATTCAGCTGAAAGCCTGCAAAGATGTGGACGAAATTGTTCCCTATGTTACGGAGCAGGATTTGGAAGATATTTTGCGTTCTTTTGTGATAGATGTCAGAATTATCGGTGACGATTACCGGGATAAAGATTTCACCGGAAAAACTTACTGTGAAGAAAAAGGCATTGAAATTTATTACAATAAACGCGATCACCGCTTCTCCAGTTCCGGGCTTAAAAGAGCTATATACGAACAGGAAAAGCAA
>CAZPQV010000070.1:0-7689 GCA_964588705.1 uncultured Chryseobacterium sp. | reverse complement strand
AGGCGTAAGTTAACGAGCAATGACCCTGAAGATAGTCGAAGGGGTAATCGTAACCGCGGCCTCAGCATAACCTTAAATATGCGCACAAAATCAATCGGTAAAAAGAAAATCAATATCATCACCTTAGGATGCTCCAAAAATGTTGTGGACTCCGAAGTTCTGATGGGACAACTAAAAGCCAACGGAAAAGAAGTGGTGCACGAAGACCGCGGAGATATTGTTGTCATCAATACTTGTGGTTTTATCGATAATGCCAAGGAAGAATCTGTAAATACGATTTTGGATGCTGTGGAAGCCAAAGAAAGGGGCGAGATCGAAAAGGTATTTGTGATGGGTTGTCTTTCCGAAAGATATAAACCCGATTTAGAAAAAGAAATTCCGGATGTAGACCAATATTTCGGAACGAGAGATTTACCACTATTGTTAAAACAACTTGGCGCAGATTACAAACATGAGCTGGTTGGTGAACGACTTACAACGACACCAAAGCATTTCGCTTATCTTAAGATCTCCGAAGGTTGCGACAGACCCTGTTCGTTTTGTGCGATTCCTTTGATGCGTGGTGGACATATTTCGAAACCAATTGAAGATTTGGTTACTGAAGCCAAAAATCTTGCTAAAAAAGGGACTAAAGAACTGATTCTGATTGCTCAGGATTTAACGTACTACGGACTTGATATTTATAAAAGACGTGCCTTAGCAGATTTACTGAAAGAACTTATTAAAGTGGACGGAATCGAATGGATTCGCTTGCATTACGCGTTTCCAGCCGGATTTCCGGAAGATGTTCTGGAGGTCATTAAAAACGAACCGAAAGTCTGCAACTACATCGATATTCCGTTACAGCATATCAATTCTGAGTTACTGAAATCGATGAAACGTGGAACAACTCACGAGAAAACCAATGCACTTTTGGCAAAATTCAGAGAAAAAGTTCCGGATATGGCTATCCGAACCACTCTGATTGTCGGGTATCCCGGCGAAACGGAAGAACGCTTTCAGGAAATGAAAGAATGGGTTCGCGAGCAGAGATTCGACCGATTGGGCTGTTTTACTTATTCTCACGAGGAAAATACCACTGCTTACCAGTTGGTAGATGATGTTCCGCAGGAAATAAAAGAAAAAAGAGTAGAGGAAATTATGGAGCTTCAGTCTCAGATTTCGTGGGAGAAAAATCAGGAGAAAGTGGGAAAGGTGTTCAAATGCCTATTCGACCGTAAAGAAGGAAATTATTTTGTTGGCCGCACCGAATTTGATTCTCCGGATGTTGATAATACAGTTTTGGTTTCGGCGGAAGACACCTATATACCTGTTGGAGAATTTACAGATGTGCGAATTATATCCGCTGAAGAATTTGATCTTTATGGAGAATTAGTTTAAAATTGAAGTAGAATATAAAAAAAAGTCTTTCAGATTACTGAAAGGCTTTTTACTTTAATTGAATTTTATAATATGCTGATTAATAGTTTTATATGGATTAGAATTCGATATGTTATTCAATAAATAGTTAATTTAGTTAACTTTTATAATCTAATTTTAACACTTTTTAACAATTCTTGTCGTTTCCCACAAACAAAAGGGTTTTGAGGGTATTTAACAAAAATTTAACAATTTATTGGGAGGTTTTAACTAAATGAATTTTGGTGGTTTCGAGTTGACTTTACCTTTGCCTCGTCAAAACCAATAAAATATTCAAAATGATGAAAAGAGTTATTCTCGTAATCATAATGATGATTTCAACTCTTGGACTGTATTCTTTCAAATACAATGCCAACGATAATGATGAGGTGAAAACAAGTTATGCGTCGTACTATCACGACAAATTCAATGGTAGAAAAACTGCAAGCGGTGCGATCTTCAGCAATTCGAAGATGACTGCTGCACACAGAACCCTTAGATTCGGAACCAAAGTAAAAGTTACAAACCTTAGAAACGGAAAAAGTGTTGTAGTAACGATTAACGACAGAGGTCCTTTCCACAAATCAAGAGCATTGGATTTATCCAAAGCAGCATTCGATGAAATTGGAAATCTAGATAGAGGTACAATGCCGATTGAATACCAAGTTATCGACTAAAATTTTTACGTTTTAAAAAAGCAAGCCTGCATCAACGCAGGCTTTTTTATTTTCTGTCAGTTCAGATTTTTTTTATTTTTTTTTGTAATATAGTCTGTTGTCAGTTCGAGTGAAAACTTCTGAAATAGAATGGAAGAAATTTTTGTATCGAGAACTTTTAACTGATTTTCGAATCATAATTTTTAAGCCCATAGCTCGAACCCCGAATCTCGTAACTCGTATCCCGTAACTCGAACCTCAAATTAAATCTCCACTAACACCGGACAATGATCCGAATGAAAAACCTCTTTCAGAATTACTGCTCTCTGCAGCCTGTCCTTCATGGAGTGTGAAACGAAATTATAATCCAAACGCCATCCCTTATTTCTTGCACGCGAATTTTGTCTGTAACTCCACCAAGAATAATTGTCTGGTTGATCGTTGAAGAACCGGAAGCTGTCAATCAGTTCACATTCGTCAATAAATTTGCTCAGCCATTCGCGTTCGATGGGAAGAAATCCTGAAACGTTTTTTAAGCCTTCCGGATTATGAATATCAATCGGTTTATGACAGATATTGAAGTCGCCGGAAATCACAAGGTTTGGAATGGTTTTCTTCAGTTCTTTGATATAATCTAAAAAATCGTAGCAAAACTGCATTTTAAAATCAAGTCTTTCGATATTGGATGCAGAAGGAACATAAACCGAAATTACCGAGAAATCATCAAAATCTGCTCTAATAATACGTCCTTCGTTATCATACTGCTCGATTCCACATCCGTAAATAACATTGTTTGGCTTCACTTTCGATGCAATGCCTACACCGCTGTAACCTTTTCGCTGCGCCGAATGCCAGTAACTGTGGTAACCCTCTTTCTCAAAACTTTCAATGTCTATTTGATCGTTTCCGGCCTTACTTTCCTGAACACAAATAATATCAGGATTGGCGGTCTTCAACCATCCCACAAAATCTTTCGTAAATGCGGCCCGAATTCCGTTGACGTTGTAACTGATAATCTTCATCTTTCAAAAATATTGAAATAAAAGCTGAATTCAAAGAGGGATGAAAAACGAAAATGCAGAGATGATAATTTGCAATTTATTTACTAAAAAAGAAAAGGCTTCGACTACGCTCCGCCTGACATTAGAAAAAAATAAGGATTAGTGCATCCGTGGCAAAAACCTCCGTGTGCTCCGTGACATCCTCCATAAACTCTGTGTTGCAAAAACAATGAAACTCACAAAAAACGGAAGAGGCTTCGACTACGCTCAACCTGATATCAGAAAATAATAAGGATTAGTGCATTCGTGGTAAAAACTCTCAATACGCCGTGTATACCACCATAAACTCTGTGTTCCCAAAAAAAGCGGAAGAAATCCAAAGATTTCCTCCGCCATAAAACCCAAAATCAAATAAACTATGAAAAAAAACTATTTGGGTTCTAAAATACTTATCGGGATAATACATTCCTCCAGCGAAATTCCGCCATGCTGGTATGTGTCCTTATAATAATTCACAAAATGATTGTAGTTTTTCGGATAGGCCAGGAAAATATTATTTTTCGCAAAAATATACTTGGAGCTCAGATTACCTTTCGGTAAAAACAGTTTTTCTGGATTGCTTATGCCCCACACATCCGAATCTTCATACGTTAAACTTCTTCCGGTTTTGTAGCGGATATTGGTAGAAGTCTCGCGGTCGCCAACCACTTTGCTCGGTTTTTTAACGTAAATCATTCCATGGTCGGTAGTAATTACTAATTTAAAACCGTTTTCTGCCGCTGCCTTTATGATTTTCATTAAAGATGAATTCTCAAACCAGTTATAGGTAAGCGAGCGGAACGTCTTATCATCACGGATGAGTTGATCAACGATATTATTATCGGTTTTTGCGTGAGAAAGAATATCGATAAAGTTGTAAACGATTACCAATAAATCATTGTTCTTATGCTGATTGAAATCGTCGAAAATTCTTCTTTCAAAATCAGCATTCAAAACTTTCAGATATTTCATTGTTTTTGCGGATAGCCCAAGACGCTTCATCTGGTCTTCAAGAAAATCCTTTTCGAATTCGTTTTTATTGCCTTCTTCATTATCATTAAACCACTTATCCGGAAAACGTTTTTCGATTTCCGAAGGTAAAAGTCCGGCAAAAAATGAGTTCCTTGCGTATTGTGTTGCCGTCGGCAAAATGCTGTAATAATAATCTTCTGAAGTTTTGTTGTAGAATCTTGTGAACAGCGGTTCAATCACTTTCCATTGGTCGTATCGAAGATTATCAATCATCAGAAGAAGAACTTTTTCTTTTTCAACCTCTGCTTTTACCTTATCTTTAAACAACGTGTGGCTCATCATCGGTTTATCGTTTCCGTGGAGCCAGTCTTCGTAATTTCTTTCAACAAATTTCGCAAACTGTATATTCGCTTCTTCTTTTTGCGATTGCAACAAATCTGCAAATTCATTATCGAAAACCTTATCGAATTTTATCTCCCAATTCAGGATTTTCTTATAATATTCTGCCCATTCTTCATAAGTTCGGATATAGGAAAGTTCCATACTCAGATTACGGAACTCCTGTTGATATTCGAGGATAGTTTTTTGTTCAACTAAAGATTCTTCCTGAAGATTTTTCTTTAACGAAAGTAAAATTTGGTTCGGATTTACAGGTTTCAGAATATAATCGGATATCTGCGATCCAATCGCCTGCTCCATAATGTGTTCTTCTTCATTCTTAGTCACCATCACGATTTTCAGGGCACTGTTTTTATTTTTAATCATCGGAATCGCTTCGATTCCTGAGATTCCCGGCATATTTTCATCGAGCAGTGTGAGTTCAAAATTTCCCTGTTCAATCAGTTCCAGAGCTTCGTTTACGTTATTTACCGGAGTTACGTCATATCCCTTCTTTTCAAGAAATACAATATGTGGTTTCAGCAAATCCACTTCATCATCGATCCATAAAATCTTTCCTGGCATAATTTTCTTCTATTTTTATTAAATGATTAAGTCCAAAAATACGGCCAAAAACCGTTAAGTTTAACGTAAAATATCGTCAATATAAGTTAAAATTAGTTAAACATAAATACTTAAATTTGCCATTACAAACATCATTTATCACGAACCATCCATCACTTATAAAAGCTGTGCAGAACAAACTGAAAATCATCAACGATCCGGTTCACGGATTTATAAAAATCACTTCCGAAATTATATTTGATGTCATTGAGCATCCGTATTTTCAGCGACTTCGCAGAATTGGACAAACGGGATTGCTGAACCTGATTTTTCCGGGAGCAACTCACACACGTTTTCACCATGCCATTGGTGCAATGCATTTGATGTTTACCGCTTTGGAAACATTAAAACTGAAAGGTGTAAAGATTTCAAAAGAAGAGGAAACCTCAGCAATGCTGGCAATTTTGATGCACGATATCGGGCACGGACCGTTTTCGCATGCGCTTGAAAATATGCTGATGGAAGACTGGCATCACGAGAAGCTTTCTTTGTTGTTGATGGATAATCTAAACAAGGAATTTAATGGCCAACTTTCGATGGCAATTGAGATGTTTAAAGGAAAATACCACCGGAAATTCTTCAATCAGCTGATTTCTTCACAGCTTGATGTTGACAGGATGGATTATCTGAAACGTGACAGTTTCTACACAGGAGTTACGGAAGGAAATGTGAATACGGAGCGAATTATTTCGATGATGAACGTTTCGGATGATGAATTGGTAATTGATGCAAAAGGCATTTACTCCATCGAAAACTACCTGACGGCGCGGATGTTTATGTATTGGCAGGTTTATTATCATAAAACGGCAGCGCTTTCCGAACATATTTTGGTTAAAATTTTGGAGCGGGCAAAAGAACTGGCGCTCGAAGGAAAAGATCTTCCGGCATCAGAAAATCTGCAATATTTTCTTTATAAAAATAAGTCTTCCGAAGCAACCGAAGAAGATATCCAACGCTTTACAGAACTGGATGATAACGACATCATTCAGGCCATGAAATTTTGGCAAAACAGCGATGATTTGATTCTTTCTTATTTCTGTAAATCTGTTATTAAACGACGTTTGCCTAAAACAATTATCGCTTCACAACCGTTTTCCGAAGAGTTCATTAACGAAAAGATTTCGAAAACCAACGATTTTTTCAATACAAATAACGGAAGCAGGGTTGTGGAGCAGATTTCGAGAAGTCTATTACCTTACAACGCTGTAAAGCAACCGATCTATCTGCTTCGTAAGAATGGCGAAAAGGTAGAACTGGATCAGTTTGAAAGTCAGATTTTATCGGCATCAATTACAGAAGTCAATACGAAATATATTCTTTATTTTCCGAGGGAAATCAGTTGAAAGTTTGAGTTTTCCGTTACTTTAAGTATTTAAGTGTCAAGTCAATTCGAGTAGATTTTCATAGAAAATCGTATCGAGAAGTCACGCTTTAAAGGTTACGGTCCAAAAATTTCTAAAACAAATTTTCGTTTGGACGGACGGCACACTTAATTCATATTTATCTGAAACTTAACCTGTGTTACAATATAAAATATCTTAATGGTAAAAATTTTTACCATTAAGAAAATTAAAAAGTTAAGTTTTATTAAGGATTCATAAATGAATTTAAGTATCATGTCACTTCGAGTATATATTCATAAAAAATCGTATCGAGAAGTCCCATCCAATCTATAATAAATCTTTTTGCGACCTTGTATTTAAAACAAATACCAAAACCTTAAAAAAACACTTCAATATTTCATAATTTCATATCTTTGCAGGATATGGAATTTACAGCATCGCAGATTGCAGGCTTCATCAACGGAAAAATTATTGGCGACGAAAACGCAGTAATTACCGGCGTTTCTCCGATTGAAAGGGGAGAAGCAGGGCATATGTCCTTCATCGCACAGGGAAAATTTGCCAATTATCTCGATACTTCCAAATGTTCCGTGCTTATTGTTTCGGAAAAACTTCTAAAAAAAGATTCTTATCCACAAACCATTATAGCAGTTGAAGATGCTTATTTGTCCTTTCAGATTCTGATGAATATTTATCAGGAAATGCAGGGCAGAAAAACAGGGATTGAAAACGGTTCAAGCATCGACGAAACTGCCATTCTTGGTGATGATATCTACATTGGAGCATTTACCTATATCTCTGAAAAAGTAAGAATTGGAGACGGTTCACAAATCTATCCTCAGGTTTTTATTGGTAAAAATGTAAAAATTGGTAAGAACTGTAAAATTTTCAGTGGTGTAAGAATTTATGATTACTGTGTGATTGGTGACAACTGTATTGTTCATTCCAATACTGTTGTAGGTTCGGATGGTTTTGGTTTTCAGCCAACAAAAGACGGTTACAACAAAATTCCTCAGCTCGGAAATGTTGTGGTGGAAGATAACGTGGAAATTGGAGCCAACTGCACCATCGACCGTGGAACCATTGGTTCAACAATCATTGGTAAAGGAACCAAAATCGATAATCTTATTCAGATTGCTCACAACGTAAAAATCGGTCAAAACAACGTTATCGCCGCACAGGCCGGCATCGCAGGTTCTACAACCATCGGTGACTGGAACCAGATCGGCGGACAGGTAGGTATTGTTGGGCATATCAATATTGGCAGTCAGGTGAAAA
>CAZPQV010000069.1:1363-9950 GCA_964588705.1 uncultured Chryseobacterium sp. | reverse complement strand
GTGTGCTCTTTTCTATGTTTAATCTTTTGAAAACTAAGAAGTAATGACTCAGGAAAAATGAGTATCTTTGCACGATATTGTTTATTAATTTTTTAAATGGACTCAGACGTCGTCAAACTTCTATTAGCCTTATTTTTAGTATTACTTAATGGCTTTTTCGTAGCCGCTGAATTTTCAATCGTAAAAGTACGTTACTCACAAATCCACCTGAAAGCTGCTGAAGGAAACTCAATGGCAAAGCAGGCGGAGCACATCATAAAGCATCTCGACGAGTATCTTTCTGCAACACAGCTTGGGATTACTTTAGCATCTCTTGCGTTAGGTTGGGTTGGGGAAAGCGCCATGCATCACCTCATCGAAAAACTTTTCGTCAATTTCAATTTAGATTTGGATCAAACGCTGATCACTACAATTTCGTTGGTGTTGAGCTTCCTGATTATTACGGTAATGCACATCGTTTTTGGAGAACTGATTCCAAAATCGATTGCCATCAGAAAAGCAGAACCAACGACAATGGTAATTTCTATGCCGCTGAGAATCTTCTATACAGTTTTCAAACCGTTTATCTGGACGATGAATCAAATGTCAAACGCTTTCTTAAGACTGATTAAAATTCATCCGGCATCCGATCAGGATATTCACTCTACGGAAGAATTACAGCTTTTGGTAAAGCAGAGCGCAGATTCGGGTGAGATTCAGGAGGAAAATTATGAAATTATTAAGAATGCTTTTGACTTTACCGACCATTCTGCAAAACAGATTATGGTGCCAAGACAGAACATTCTTTCCATAGATATTGAAGATCCTGTAGAAGAAATCATCAGCGAAATCATGGACAGCGGTTACTCGAGAATTCCGGTTTATGATGATTCGATTGATAATATTATCGGTATTTTTTATACCAAAGAAATCATCCGCGAATACATCCGCAGAAAAGGAGAGGTCGATCACGAAATTCTTCGCGGTTTAATGAGAGAAGCATTTTTTGTAGTTGGAAGTAAAAAGATTTCGGATTTACTGAAAGTATTCCAGCAGAAAAAGCAGCATTTGGCTATTGTAATTGATGAATTTGGCGGAACTGAAGGAATCATTACTTTAGAAGATATTTTGGAAGAATTGGTTGGTGAAATTCAGGATGAGGAAGACGACGAAGATAAAATCGTTGATAAAGTGGGCGAAAATGTATATTGGGTTCAGGCAACGCAACCGTTGGATGAGATCAATGAGTTTTTACCAAAAGAATTTCCACTTTCTGAAGACAACGACTTCAATACACTTGCCGGATTAATCCTTCACGAGCTGGAAGAAATTCCGGAAGAAAATCAGGAATTTGAAATCGGTGATTATCATTTCAAAATCCTTAAAATGAATAACAAGAGCGTTGAACTTGTTGAGCTGGTTTATGATGAACCAAAACTTACCGATGATACCATTGATGAGTTTGGTGAGAATTAATTAAAATTAAAGATGTTAGAAAAGATATATTTTTCAAAAAATTACGATAATCCACAGCGTGAATATGAAGAGGAAATAGCGCTGATGGAGCAGGAAGACGAAGTTTATAAACTCGTCCTCTGGAATGATGATGTCAATACTTTCGACTTTGTAATCGAATGTCTGATTGAAATCTGTAAACACACTCCGGAACAGGCAGAACAGTGCACCATCCTCGTGCACTACAAAGGAAAATGTACTGTGAAAACAGGAGATATGGAAACCCTGAAACCAATGCATGATAAGTTGATTTCAAGGGGATTAACAAGCGAAATCGTATAAGATAAAAAGCCACTTTTCAGTGGCTTTTCTTTTTATCAGAATTTTACATTCAGAACTTTTTCTTCACCGTTTCTTCGTATGGTGATGGTGGTTTCGTCGCCGGCATTAAATTTCGACAGACATTCCATATAGCTGTAAACTTCTTTTACTTCACATTTTCCAATGGCCATAAGAATATCACCCTGTTGAACGCCCGCCGCTGCAGCTGGTCGGTTATCGGTAACACCGTCAATTCTTAGTCCGTCACTCGAATCTGCGTAACTTGGCATTACTCCAAGAGAAACCTTGTATTTTGGAACGACTCTCGATTGCGTCATTTTGGTTTTGGTAAACGGAAGATTCTCTGTTTTTGAAATTTCGTTTGCAATTCCGTAAACATAATTTGTGATGGTTTTTACGCCGCCATAATTTATGAGTTCCTCATCATCACTAGGTTTATGATAATCTCCGTGAGTTCCTGTAAAGAAAAACAGCACCGGAATATCTTTCAGATAAAATGAGGTATGATCCGAAGATCCGACACCTGAACTGTCGATTGCAAGATTATATCCGGCAGGCTTATATTTCTTAATCATATCCCCGAATACAGGGCTTGTTCCAATACCGCCAACCGTAAGTTCTTTGTCTTTATTCAAACGGCCAACCATATCAAGATTAATCATTGCTTTGATATCTTTTCGGTCTTTCAGTAAATGTTCTGCAAGATGTTTAGAACCAATCAATCCGTCTTCCTCTCCGGAGAATAAAGCAAAAACAAAATTTACATTTTCTTTTTTCCTGTTTTTACCAAACATTCTCGCTAATTCCAATACGGCGGAAACTCCCGAAGCATTGTCATCAGCGCCATTGTGTATTTGTCCTTTGGAATTCGGAAGGGTAGAATTATTGTGCTCATTCAGTCCGATATGATCGTAATGTGCTCCGATAACTACAGTTTTTTTAGCACCATTATCCAAAAATCCTACAACGTTATTACCCCTCATTGGTTTAGATGAAGTTTCATCATGAGGATTCAGTTTTACAGAATATTCAAACGGTTGAATCGTAGTTTTTACTTTGGCACGTTTCAGTTCTTTCGCGATGTATTTTGCAGCTTTTTTCTCGCCTTCACTTCCGGTAAGTCTTCCCTGAAGATCGTCTGATGACAAATAGGAAATATGCTTTTTCAAGTTTTGTTTGGAAACATTTTCAGCCACATCATTTTCAATCCAATCTGCAATAAAAACATTGGTTTCATGCTGTTTGTCCGCATTTCTGTTGCTTGAGAACACGAGCTTTTTTCCGTCCGGTGAAAACATTGGAAAGGCATTAAACTCACTTTCATAAGTAATTTGCTTAAGATTGGTTCCGTCAATATCAATGGAATAGATCTGAAAATCGTATCCTCTTGTAGAATGATGGTTAGAAGAGAACAGAATCTTTTTATCTGAAGGATGAAAATATGGCGACCAGTTTGCTTTTCCAAGATTGGTAACCTGTTTCAGGTTAGAACCGTCAATATCCATGGTATAAATTTCCATGTTGGTTGGTGCTACCAAATCCTGTGCAAGAAGGTCTTTGTATTCTTTAATTTCGGCCTCAGTTTTTGGACGTGAAGAACGGAATACCAGTTTTTTTGAGTCGTGGGAGAAAAATGCACCGCCGTCATATCCCAGTTGAAAAGTCAGCTGTTTCAAATTTTTTCCGTCAATATCCATTCTCCAAAGTTCGAGATCGCCACTTCTTGTTGAAGTGAAAACAATGTATTTTCCGTCCGGAGAAACCACAGCTTCTGCATCGTAACCAACTTCATTGGTAAGCTGTTTTACAACATTTCCGTTTAAATCTGCAACATAAATATCGAATTCTCGGTAGATAGGCCAAAGATATTTTCCGTCAGCTCTTGGCGCCGGTTTTGGCGGACATTGTGCATTTGCAGCGTGCGTGGAACCATAGAGAATGTGTTTACCATCAGGCATAAAGAAAGAGCACGTGGTTCTTCCTTTTCCCGTGGAAATCAGTTTTAAATCATCTGAAGAAGGATTGGCTTTATTTAGATCGAGAAGATAGATCTGATCACATTCTACACCAACTGCAGGATTGGTCACCTGCATCGTCAGCATCTGATTATTCGGGGAGAAATAGGCCTCGGCATTGTCTCCGCCGGACGTCAATTTTTGAATGTTTTTAAGATTAAATTCTTGTGAAATTGCTGCAGGAGCAATCAGTAGGGCAAGAATTGGTAAAAGTTTATTTTTCATAAGATGAAATTAATAAAAATAAAAATCACGGAGAAAATTCCGTGATTTAAATATAATAATTATTTGATAGTTAGAATGGATAACCGAACGCAACATTCAGAACCGGTTTTAAAGGCTGCCATTTGCTGATGACCCAACGCTCGCCCAAAGGTTTGTTTGGGTCATGAACTTTGTAAGCCGCATCAACACGAACCGTGATGTAAGAAATATTCATCCTCAAACCAAGACCTGCACCGACACCCATTTGTGAAAGGAATTTATTGAATTTAAATTCGTCGCCATAACCGTTGTCTTTAAAACTCCAAATGTTTCCGGCATCTACGAACGCTGCACCTTCAAACATTTCGTTGAAAGGTACCCGATATTCCACATTGGTGGTAAGTTTCATATTATCCATCACGTAAGAACGGACTCTCTCATCCAACTGAGAATCTGCAGGACCGAGACCGCCGAAAACTCTCCATGCACGGATATCGTTGGAGCCACCGTTGAAATAAGATCTCACGAAAGGCATTGTTTTCGAGTTTCCGTAAGGAATTCCCAAACCGATAAACTGTCTTAAAGCCAGCGTGTGTTTACCATCATTAAACTGAAAATATTTTCTGATATCGAAATCAAATTTCACAAACTGAGAAACCGGAATGTTGAAAACTGTTTTCTGCTTGTTATCAACATAAACACCTTCATCTTTTTTACCTCCATCAAACAAACCGAGAATATTTCCTGAGGTTTCTACTTTTGCATTAAAATAGAAAGGATTTACACGGTCTTTTTTACCAATTTCATTATAAATAAAATTATATACGATGGATGAAATCAGTACATCCTGAGTTTGACGGTCTTTGTTAATCAGCGTTTGACGGAAGTTATTGAGCAAATCCAGCTGTGCTCCAGAAAGCGAATTTTGGAAATTGGTATCTGCAAGAATCATCGAAGAAACCTCGTCTGAACTGATTTCATTATTCATAAACTGCTGATAAAGCGCAGGGGAGTAGGTCATGAACATTTCATCCCGGAAATCGCGGTCGCGAGGGAAAAATTCGTAATACTTATCCTTATTTCTTGTTAAACTCAATTGAGTATTGAAAAGTGATAACCGTTGCGTAATCAGGTCGTTGACGTTTGCAAAATAATTCAGTCCGGTATTAAAGTTTATCCTTCCCAATCCAATATTATCCTGCACCGAAACCCCAAGATTGATGTTGGAACTCGGCGAATAACGCTTCGGAATCAGTTTATAATATCTGAAAGGCAGAAGCAATCTCGGAAACGTAAGATTTCCCTGTGCAGATACTTCGTATGCCAGTGAACGTTTATCTAAATTTTTTGTATTTCTTACGCTTCCAAAAACACCCGAAACTCCCAACGTAAGGTTTTCGGCACCACCAAAAACATTTCTGGAAGTAAGGTCAACAGAAGGTGAAATACCAAGATTAAGCAGTTGCGAATAACTTAAATCTGTGGCAATTCTCAAATCATATTTCGGTAATGGAAGAAGTTTGTAAGTAACATCAATTATGCTGTCGGAGCCCTGTCTCAGGCCTTCTTCATAGTGAAGGCTGAAGTTGTTCATCGCAGCGATATTTCTCTTTGA
The DNA here is from genome assembly GCA_964588705.1 of uncultured Chryseobacterium sp. Lineage (GTDB taxonomy): Bacteria > Bacteroidota > Bacteroidia > Flavobacteriales > Weeksellaceae > CAZPQV01. The sequence goes on along the minus strand of CAZPQV010000069.1, from coordinate 4,340 downwards.
AAGATCAAAATTCCTTTGGTTATAAATTTCACCGGTTGTTAAAATAATTGGTCTCCAAAGTGCATTGGTTTTGTACTGGTCATCGAGTTTGTAGAAATTAATCCCACGTAAAGAATCGCGAACAGTTTCTGGCTCGTCTCCCAATTTTTCCATCACATAAACTTTAATGTCGCCAACTGTCGATTTCTTGTAAGGCGTATTTAAAGAATCTTTCTTAATGTCCATCACCAAAGGCACCTGCTTGCGGCTGTCTAAAGTATCGGCAGTGAAATAAATTTCTTCATTGGAATTATTGAATTTATAATAACCGTTGGCACGCATCTGCTCGTTGATTCGTTGAACTTCTTTTTCAAGTTTAGTTTGGTCTAAAACATCTCCCGAAAGCACAAAACTTTTATGATATTCCTTTTCATAGAGTTCTCTGACGTTTAGGTCAGGGATATCATAGTAATATTCTGAGATATAAGTTGGGTCTTTATGAGTGATGATATAATCTACTTTTGCTTTTTTAGCAGCAGAATCCAGTTGTTGTTCATATTTTACACGGGCATCCCAATAACCGCGGTACACCATTCTTTTTCTGATATTATCTGCACTGCTTTCGGTTTTTCCCTGTTCAAGGATTACCGGTGGTTTTCCGATGGTGTGAAGAAAACGGTCTTTAAAAAGATTTTTGCCTACTTCGTCAGGCATTCCGTATTTTATAAATAATGAATCTCTAAGTTTCTGATCTCTGATTTCCGAAGGGTAGGTCATATATTCCGTAAGCATAGTGTCGTACTTCGGATTGGCAAGATTGTACGCCCATAAACCAACCGGAAAAAGAAAAAATGCCTTTTTATTGGGTTTCTGACTTACATAATCCGGCAGTTCGTCGGAATGTGCTTTGCTGTCGGTATATTCGAAATTATTTTTGGTTAAAAGAAATTCGCCTTCAGGGACCTTTTTTGTGCTGCTGCAGGCATAAAGAACACCAAGAGAGGTTGCAACAGAAATAAATAAGTAATATTTTTGAAGATATTTTGCAATATGCTTACGGCCCATACAATAAAGGTTTTACAGAGTCTGGATAAAAAGAAGTTCAGACAAAAATACAATTTGTTTTTGGTTGAAGGTAATAAAACCATCAGCGAACTTCAAAACTCTAATTATAAAATTAAAGATTTATATTCTACCAATCCTGAAAATCTAAACATTGACTGCAAAAATATTACCAAAGTAAGCGACCGTGAATTAAAGAAAATCAGTTTTCTGCAAAACCCTAAAGATTCTGTCGCTGTCTGTGAAATTCCCGAAGGAAAATTATTGGAAAACAGCAAGTTCAATATCGTTTTAGACGGAATACAGGATCCCGGAAATTTAGGTACCATCATCCGTCTTGCAGACTGGTTTGGAATTTCACAAATCGTTTGCAGTGAAGATACGGTGGACCTTTTTAATCCAAAAGTTATTCAGGCAACGATGGGATCGTTTACGCGGGTAAATGTTGTTTACGAAAATCTCGAACGTTTCTTAAATAAAACTGAAAATCAGAATATCGGAACCGATATGGAAGGCGAGAATATCTATCAATTTGATTTTCCAGAAGGCATCAATCTCATCCTCGGAAATGAAGGCAACGGAATGCGGCCTGAAACAGAACAATTCCTGAAACATAGAATAACAATCCCAAGATTTGGTAAAAATCAATCTACTGAAAGTTTGAATGTTTCAATGGCAACCGGAATTATTCTTGGAGAAATTTTCTCGCGCAAATAAGAAAACCACCGAAATGGTGGCTTTGTTTTATATCAGTTTTTCCATGCTGGAAAGACTTTGTTTTCTTTGAAAATCTTCGAGTTTGGTTCTTAAAAATCTCAAAGCAAAAGGCAAAAGATAAACAATTGCTAAACCTATAAGCTTCTTTTTCCAGCTTCCGCTTCTAAGATTTTTTCTGGCCAGATTTCCGACTAATGCAGCACTGCCAAGTTTCAGTGTACTGGAAAGCAGACTGTTTTGTAAACCCGAATTATCGAATGAAATCAAAGAGTTTTTCTGAGTTTGGTGCGAGATGGTTTGCCCGATTTCTTTTACGATGCTTCCGGTTTTCAGCGCGAGTTTTGTTTCGCCCTCCTCATCGGTTTTTTCCGTGAGAAATTTATCTGAAAACCCATTGGTAAAAGCGCTTAAACTTTCCTTAGTGTTCTCGAAAGTAAGTAAACCTTCCAATTCGGAAACATCTTTTTTTAGGAGTTCTTTTTTTCTTCTGAGTTCCTCCAAACTGTTATATTTCATTGCCATCGCTTACTCGTTTATAAATTTTATTATTTTATTAGCTACACTGTTGGTAATGTATTTCCTCATCAAAAATACAATAATCAATAGCAATAGATATAAACCAGCCATAATCAGCACGCCGTAGCCGTAATTGCCTAGCATTCCGCCAATCCATAATCCAATACCGATATTCAGCAAAATAATGAAAAACAAAGCCGCAACTGATGCGATAATTATAAATGTAAGGGTACCTGCACCAATCGAGGATTTCTCTGTAGCCTCCAATTTCAGAAGGTCAAGTCTTTTTGCTGCGTAATCTTTTACTATATCTATCATTGGAATAGTTTTTTGTTTTTACAGAAAAGGGAAACTTAAGAATCTAAGTTTCCCCTCAGTATTATTAAAATAAATTTAAACGGAAAATTTCTTATTTAAGACCGTCCAATTCTGTTTCAATATCTTTAGAAACTTCAGCTACTGTATTTGCAGCTTGGTTTTTGTATTTGTCGTAACCTTCTTTTACAGAAGAAACTACTTTATCGGTTGTTTCTTTTACCTGTGCAGAAATGTTGTGATACTGATCTTTTACTTTTTCAGAAACCTGTCCGTACTGATCTCTCAGCTGTCCTGAAGTTTTCTCATACTGATCTTTTGCTTGGTGTGCTAAGTCGTCAGCTTTAGATTTGATTTTTTTTCTGGTTTCTTTACCTTCTTCCGGTGC
>CAZPQV010000069.1:0-1353 GCA_964588705.1 uncultured Chryseobacterium sp. | reverse complement strand
CTGCCAATAAACCTGCTAAAACTGCAGCAGCGTTATTATTACCTTTTTTTGACATCTTGTTTATTTTTTTTAAGTTAATAAATGTTCTTTGTTACTACATTAAAGTTACAACAAAAATGCCAAAAATCCAATATTTCCTATTAAAGTTTTGTTAAAACTACTTAATATAGGACAATATCAGCTCGATGGTTTCTTTTTTAGTAAGATTGGTATTATCAATTAAAATAGCATCGTCCGCCTGTCGTAAAGGTGAAACCTCTCGTTCGCTGTCGATTTTATCTCTTTTAATAAGATTTTCTTTTACAGATTGTTCATCGGTGCTTTCACCCATTCCCAAAAGTTCCTGGTAGCGGCGTTTTGTCCTTTCGTCCACACTTGCAGTCAGAAAGAACTTATAATCAGCATCGGGGAGAACAGTGGTTCCTATGTCTCTGCCGTCCATAATGATTCCTCCGTTTTTCGCCATTGATCTTTGGGTTTGAAGCAAAAACTCACGCACTGCGGCCTGTTTGGCAATAAAACTCACATGGTCGGAAACTTTCGGATTGCGAATATCGTTGCTTACATTCATTCCATTTAGATAAAGCACGAGTTCGTTATTTTCCTCCCGGAATTCAAGATCTAAACTGTTTAAACAACTGAAAAGTGACATGGTGTCAATTTCGTTATCATTCTTCATGCAGTGGTTTATCGCATAGTAAGTGATGGCTCTGTATAGCGCACCTGTATCCATATGCAAAAGCCCCAGTTTTTTTGCAATAACTTTCGAAATTGAACTTTTTCCGGTTGACGAATAGCCGTCGATAGCTATTACGGGTTTTCTTTCCATTATTTTTATAAAAATAAATTATCTTCTTCTTCCTCCAAGTTCAATCAGGTCGAGCGAAAGCCCTAGCATATTGACATTGGAAGCGTTATGATAACGCACATGCGCATAATCGAATCTGAAAGATGAAATCTTCACCCCAAATCCCGCGCTTAAACCTGCAAAACTTCTTTGGTCGAGCACCACAAGTTCGCCACCTCTTTTTACATTATATCCTAATCTTATATTGAAGCTTTCTTCCGGGAAAAGTTCAGCACCAAATGAAAAATGGTCGAAAACTTTACGGAAGAATGTGGTTTCCTGTCCATTGATATTATATTCCGGCGAAATATCAAATTTCTGTAAATCGTGTGCGGTAACGGTTACAGCAATCGGAAATTCCTCGAGGATTTTGGTGTATCCCAAATCTATTCGGAAAGGAAGTCTTTCTCTCGTTCCGTTATAGGTTTTAAACTGATAACCAAAATTTCGGGCAACAAGAGAAACTGTTTCTTTTCTCTTCTTTAAATGATAAGTAACTCCTCCAC
>CAZPQV010000068.1:0-10154 GCA_964588705.1 uncultured Chryseobacterium sp. | reverse complement strand
TTTCAATAATTTCTTTAATTCCGTCAAAAGCACCACCTGCGATGAAAAGAATATTCTGAGTATTTACCTGAATATATTTCTGATCCGGATGCTTCCTTCCTCCCTGTGGCGGAACATTCACAATACTGCCTTCCAAAAGCTTGAGCAATCCCTGCTGAACACCTTCACCGGAAACATCTCTCGTAATACTAGGATTATCCGATTATCTCGCAATTTTATCCATCTCATCAATAAAAACGATGCCTTTTTCTGCTTTTTCAACATCATAATCCGCCACCATCAATAAGCGTGAAAGAATGCTTTCCACGTCTTCACCAACATATCCGGCTTCCGTAAGAATCGTAGCATCCACAATACAGAACGGAACATTCAGTTCGCGCGCAATCGTTTTAGCCAGAAGGGTTTTTCCGGTTCCGGTTTCGCCAATCATAATGATGTTGGACTTCTCTATTTCTACTTCCCTGTTATCATCTTTGGAATGCAAAAGTCTTTTATAATGGTTGTAAACGGCTATCGAAAGCTGTTTTTTAGCCTGGTCCTGCCCAATCACATACTGATCCAGAAACGTTTTTATTTCCATTGGCTTTTTCAGGTCATCGAGATTTTCTGCAGGTGAGAAACCTTCCGCTTTTACCGAATCTTTTACGATGGAATGCGCCTGTTCAATACAGTTTTCACAGATGTAACCTTGCTGTCCGGAAACTAAAATCTGAACTTCATTCTTTTTTCTTCCGCAGAAAGAACATTGATTTGGATTCATTTATTTTTGAGGTATTGTATTAAAAAAAATTTTGTCAAAGTTACGGACTTTGACAAAATTTAGTGTTATGCATTAATAATTGAGTTCTGAATTTCCTGATACTCTTCGGGAGTAAACTTCAGCCGTTCTTTTTCGAAACTGAGATCAGACATCGAATTTAAAGGAATAAGATGAATGTGTGCGTGCGGAACTTCAAGCCCCACAACTGCAACACCAACTCTTATACACGGAATGGCAGCACCCACTTTCTTGGCCACTTTCTGCGCAAAAGCCCAAAGCTCTTTATACTCTTCCGAATCGAGGTCAAAAATAAGATCAACTTCTTTTTTCGGAATTACCAGCGTATGTCCTTTTGCCACCGGCAGAATATCGAGAAAAGCCAAATGTTTATCGTCTTCCGCAATTTTATAGGCCGGAATTTCTCCGTTGATGATTTTTGTGAAAATTGAACTCATAATTTTAAATTTTGAAATTAGAGTAACAAATTTACAACGTAATTTCTAAAACTTCGAAGGATAATTTATTGCCATTCGGAAGAAGGATTTCAGCAGTTTCGCCGACGGTTTTTCCTAAAAGTCCTTTTGCAATCGGTGTGTTCACTGAAATTTTCCCCAGTTTCAAGTCGCTCTCGTTATCAGGGACCAAAGTGAATTTCTGCTCCTGTTTTGTAGCATTATTTTTCAGTCTTACCGTGGTAAGAATAGCTACTTTCGAGGTATCCAAAAGCGATTCATCAATCACCTTTGAAGTGGCAATAGCATCTTTCAGTTTAGAGATTTTCATTTCGAGCATTCCCTGCGCTTCTTTTGCAGCGTCGTACTCTGCATTTTCAGAAAGGTCGCCTTTATCTCTTGCTTCAGCAATCTGCTGTGTAATTCGCGGTCTTTCGAAGGTTTCCAACTGGTCAAGTTCCTTCTTCATTTTCTCAAGACCTTCTTTTGTAACGTATGTTGCCATAATTTTTCTATTTTTGATTTTGGTAAAAAAAAAATCATCCGACCAAGAAGCCCGGACAATGTTTCGATTTTAATATCGTTACAAATATAAATAAATTTATTTTAATGAAAAAAATTAAATCTCTTTATATAGTTTTAATTTTATTGATTGTCAGCGAATTAACTTTTAACTCTTGCCGCACATCCGAGGAAACGTCAGCATGTTTTCCCAATTCTACAATCAGCGTTGTCTTAAATCTAAATTTGCCTGCCTATCAAAATCTGCAAAATCCCAGCGGTTGGATTTATGTGAACGAACAAGGCTCGGGAACGCGAGGATTAATCGTGGTGAGAAACGCAAGCGGATTTAAAGTTTACGACAGGAATGCTCCTCATCTTTGCCCCGATACAAACACCACTCTGAATGTTGAAGACAATATCAAAATTGCCTGTGCAAAAGACGGTTCCGAATGGATTTTACTTACCGGAGAACCTGTGAAAGTTGCTCAAGTTCCACCAAAAACCTATTTATCACATTTTAATCCGGGGAATAATGTTCTTACGGTTTATAATTGATGTAAGGTGTCAGTGTTGTAAGACGTAAAGTGTGATTGAGAATTGGATTAATTAAATCATAAAAAATTAATGAAAGCTGTTATACAAAGAGTTTCAGAATCGAGTGTGAAAGTTGATGGAAAAATCGTTGGAGAAATTGGTAATGGACTGATGCTTTTGATCGGAATTGAAGAAGAGGACGAAAAATCTGATGCAGAATGGTTGGTACAGAAAATACTGAATCTTAGAATTTTTGGAGATCAGGACGGAAAACTCAATCTTTCCGTTCAGGATATTAAAGGTGAAATCCTTTGCATTAGTCAGTTTACATTAATTGCTGATTATAAAAAAGGAAACAGGCCGTCTTTCATTAAAGCTGCAAAACCGGATAAAGCCATTCCATTATTTAAATATTTTAAAACAGAAATTTCAAAATCGGGTTTGAAAACTGAAAGCGGAATCTTTGGTGCAGATATGAAAGTTTCTCTGATTAATGATGGTCCTGTAACGATAGTAATGGATTCGAAAACTAAGATGTAAGCACTACAATTTAAATAATGAGAAAACAAAAAAACTTCAGGAAAACCTGAAGTTTTATATTTTAATAACATCCGATATTACTGATTTGAAGGAATACTGCTGAACGTAATTGAACTTCTCACGTTAAGGTCTGAAGTTGGCGATTGCTTAAGCGTATAAACCACTCTCTGCTGAATTGCATTGCCGGATTTCATAATATTATCCAGATAAAGATTATTGTTTACATCCAATGAAAGCGATGTTCCGATATTGTCGGCAATATTATCTCTCTGAGCCACCAAAACTTCGTTGTTTCCTGAACTAAGATACACTCTCACCGATTTGAAAACGCCCATTCCCTGAGCTCCGGATGTTACAGACATCGTTACTGTAGTTGCTCTGATATCTTTCACGTTTGAACTTACACCCATAATCTGATTAAGGTTTGTTCCTGCCCCAACTGCAGATAACTGCGTATTGGATGGTGATCCCTGCGTTACCACGAAATTTGAATTGTACGGTAAATTATTCTGCAATACCGATGAAACCGTGGAACAGCTTGCTAATGTTGCCGTAGCAACTATTGCTGATAAAAATAAATTTTTCATAATAACTTGTTTATATATAACAAAGATACTTCAGAAATAATGCCAAACGAAACATTTACCCGAAATATCGTCCGTTATCGGAAAATTATTCTACACTAACCGTGAATTTACCAACCGAGCTTCCTGACGCCATATTGCTTTTACCGATAATGAGCCAAATTTCCCCATCTCCTTTATTCGGAATATTAAGCGTTCTGCCAAACGGTCCATCCATCGTTCCGTCTGCATATTTTACTTGGTTGAAACGGATGTTCATACCGTCTTCTGCTTTTATTTCGGCAACAATATTTGGTTTGTCGTAGTTGGCAATTTTCAAAACCAACTCCTGATTTTCTCCAGAAATTTCTTCACCCAAACTAAAAGGCAACATTTCCGAATCAGCAATACGAACAATTTCTCTTTCATTTTCCTGCCGCATCACGCCGGTTCTCAGAACTTCTTTCACAGGTTCGGCATTATCAATGACAGAATCGGGAAGTTTCTTGAGTTCTGCCACTTTTTCCTCAGTCGGAACTTCTTCCGCAATTGCTGTTGCAGAATCTTCAACTACTGTTGATTCATTTACGGTTTCAGTTTTTTGATTACACGAAAATGCGATGATTGGAATTAAAATCCAAAGTTTTTTCATTTTTTATAATTATTGATATTAATGGTTTGCCAATATAAAACTTTTGAGAGGAAGGATCTATTCTGTTCAGTTTCAATATTTTTAAACTTCCCAGTTTTTCTATATTCTTCCGGGAAATTTTTAATGAGAATCTCATCATTATAATAAAGCGAGTTTAAAAATTCAAAATCTCCTTTATGGTAATTGATATTGTAAACGGTCGCCAGATTTCCCCAATTGATGAAACTTGCAGCCAAAATCGTTCCGTAAAAATACCAGAACATCCTGTTGAAAAGGAAAGCATTGGTTTTGCGGTTTTTAATTTTCAGATGAGAATAAACTAATCCTATAATACAAAGAATTAGAAATGCATAAACGCCAATTCTCTTATACGTGAGCCCAAGTTCCAGAATGTATTCGGTGTTTTTTGCCATTGCCGAAATCACTAAAATTCCGTTCAAAGCAAGCCAGATATTGGCTGAAATTTTCAAAATTTTGGCTTTCGGATCGAAGTTGAAGGATGATTTAAAGTAAAACATAATCACAAAAACCGCCATGACAATACTTAAAATAACAGCATACACTCTCTCGTGCGTATCCTCTGAAAGTTGATGCGGAAGTTTTGCAGATTCGTAAAACTGCTCATAATTATAAGTTCCAATGAAGAACAAAAGCAGAATGTTTAGAAGCATGAATGTGATAGCACCACCTGTTCGCTCCAAGTCAATGCTCAGAAACCCATAGGTTGATTTTATAACTTTTTGATTTTGGCTAAAATCGTCATTCAGCATTTTGTGATTTTTATACATATAACGCTCTAGCGCGAAATTCCAATAGTTGAAAGCGAGGAAAAATCCGAGGCACGATAAAACAATAAACTGCCAGACATCAAGATCCAATTCATAATTTTTGAATAGATCTGAAAAGTTTTCGCTCCCTAAAGTATAAATACCAAAAAATACCGACAGAAAAATCAGAGGAAAAAGGACGAAAGCCAGAAGTTTTTGAAAGGTCTTACCAGTGTTGCTTTTTGGCAGCCATTGGTTGAAATTGAAAACTCTAAAAATAAAGGTAAATCCATTCACGAAAAATACCGGCGCTGCAAACAGCGGTTTTATGTTTTTATTTCTGGATTTCAAGGTCAGAATCAAAGCCGAAATTATTACTGCCAAAAAAGAAGGAAAATCAGCGTACCATGCAAACGCAATACTCGACAGAATCGTGAGTACAAAAACCGTGAGAAAAGTCTTGGTGCGGTTTTTTTCCTTGGTATAAAAAAGTGTGAGAACAGCATAGGAAATTCCAAGAATTCCAAAATTGAGTCCCATATCTTCGTTGTAGAAAATACCTACGAAAAGGACTGTTGTTAGGAGGATTAATTGATGTTTTTTCATAATGTTATGGACTATTTAATAATATGATGATATAAAAGATTACAAAAGGAATGTTCAGAAGGATTATCCCGGCAGATTTTAGATAGATCCATCTTCTGTCTTCATCAAAAAAAGCATTGAAGAGCTCAATGATTAAAAAAAGAGAATTGAAGATGATTGCAAGAACGATAAAAGCAAATCCTATTTCTATCAGAAACCATTTTCCGGAAAAATAGAATGCCATGAAAAGCACAGTTCCAATGGTCCACGAAACTGCAAATGATATTTGTCCTAATGATTTGTTTTTAAAAAATTTATTCATATCAAAGCACTTTGTATTTCAAAGTTAAGAAGCAAAAAAATATAGTTTATTTCCCAAGCAGTTTTTCAAGTGCCTGAAGATGTTCCGTAAATGCCTGTCTTCCCAATTGCGTAACGCGGTAAGACGTTTTTGTTTTCTTGCCAACGAATTCCTTCTTTATTTCAATGTATTCTGATTTTTCTAAAGACGAACTGTGACTGGCGAGGTTTCCGTCAGTTACTTCCAAAAGTTGTTTCATTTCGTTGAATTCAACCCAATCGTTGACCATTAGAACGGACATAATGCCCAGTCTGACACGGCTTTCAAATTCTTTATTGAGTTGAGAAATCATAATTTTGGTTGACAGTTGCTAGATTCTGGTTGCTTGTTACTGGTTTTCAGTTTCTAACTTTTTTTTCAATTTTTCTTGTTTCTTTTGCCTTGTTTCTTCTGCCTTGTTTCTTGTATCTTTTACCTTATTTATATTTTTTATGCATAATCAAACCATAAATAATATGCAGTACTCCAAAACCAATTGCCCAGAATACCAATCCCCAACCGAGGAAAAACAGAGACAGTAAACCTAAAGCAATTTCTAAATATCCAAGATACTGCACGTCTGTTAACGTATATTTCGATGCATTCACCAATGCGAGGCCATAAAAAATAAGTGTTGCAGGTGCAATAAATACAAACATTCCGTGATACAGCATTCCAAGACAAAATAATCCGCCGGTTATTAATGGAATTGCAAAATTAATAAGCAAACGTTTTGTCGTTGAATCCCATATTTTAAGATTATTGGCTTTACTTTTTCTTGCGGTAAAAAAATATCCGAAAGCAATTGCCATAATAAGAATAACCAAACCAATCCAGAACAACTCGTTAACCAGATCCGCAGTAAAGACATTTCTTTTTCCGTCGAAGTAGTCAATCCCTTCCCGCTGAAAAACAAAATAAACACACATCGCCCCAATCAATGCAGTCAGTCCTGCAAATACGCCTGAAAGCCCACTGAGAGAAATAAATCGTGAGGAACGCTCCATCATGGAACGGATGTGCGAAAGGTCGTCCTGAATATTTTTAGAATCCATATTAAAGCACTTTGAATTGCAAAGTTAAGATTTATTCTGAATCTGCAAAATGTTTTATTGAAATATACCACGAATACACAAATGATTTTTAATGAAAACATAATTAATGCTGATATTCCTGCGGATTAACAACATTGAATGACTTCCAATTATTAGGGTATTTGTGGCAAAAAACTATTTTGTTCTAAGTCGTTCCTTAATCGCTTCAATATTTTTCTTGGCAGAATCTTCAAGGATTAAAGAAGCACTCATCGTAATGCGTTCTGGCATCAACTCTGCGAAATGTTCGGTTCCTTCCCAGGAAACTTTTTTGATTAAAGCCAATGCTTCTGAACTTCTCGAAGCAAGCTTCTGCATAAAATCGAAAATCGTTTCATCCATTTCTTCAATCGTGTGCGAAACCGAATGATAAATATTGTGTGCTTTTGACCATTCAGAACTTCTGAAATCGGCATCAATCGCCATCGCCGTAAACTGTGACTTACCGATTTTTCTTTCCACATAAGGACCAATAACAAATGGACCGATTCCGAGATTGATTTCCGTAAGCGCCAAACTTGCATCCTGCGTCGCAAAACAATAATCGGCTCCACAGGCAATTCCCACGCCTCCACCGGTTGTTTTTCCCTGAACGCGAACCACAACGATTTTCCCGCAGGTTCGCATCGCATTCAGCACTTTGGCAAAACCTCCAAAGAATTTCTTGGAGGTTTCCAGTTCTTCAATCTCTAAAAGTTCATCGAAACTTGCGCCGGCGCAGAATGCTTTTTCTCCCTGAGATTTAAGCAGAATGGCTTTTACCTCATCTTTGGCACCTTCTGCCAGAATAGTTTGAGCCAGTTGTTCTAAAATATGTCCAGGTAACGAATTGCTTTTTGGAGTCCCGAATGTGATTTCGGCAATTTGATTTTTGATTTCTGATGTTACAAATGATTCTGTCATAATTTTTTAACGCAAAGAGCGCAAAGATTTTATTTTATAACTTTGAAAAAATTTTAAGGACGCAAAGGTTCATCCAAGATGAACTTAAATGTTCGCAAAGTTATTTTTTATTTACGAATTACTAAACGCCAACAAATATTTATCAATATACAAATCCTTTTCTTTTGATTTATACTGCTGAATATATCGCGGATGTTCCAGCACCATCATTTTTTCAAAAAGTTTTTCCCGGTCATTGATTTTTCTCAAAAAGGTGGCGTTTTTCACGCCTAAAACAAAAGCTTCAGAAGTATCTAACCCTAAACTGATGTGTTGTTTCAAAGATTGTATCATAAAATCTTCTACAGCCTGAAACAGTTCCTTATCATCATAGTAATTGGCATTGAGATAAATTCCGTTTTTAGTATGTCTTGTAATGGCCAACGGAAATGGTGAATTGATGTAAAACTCACTGTAAAATTGCTCCGAACCGCCATATGCTTCAATCATATCATATAAAAAAACAGAGGAAACCTCGTGTGTTCTGGCAGATTTCATCTTAATTCCACAAACACTTTCCAGGCGTTTTGTATCCGTAAACGGAACTCCGGTAACTCCGGCTCCATGACGGCTTGGATTAATCCCAATGATGAATCTTCTCGATCTTTTATCATTGTAGAATTTGTCATAGAATTGCTTCATTACGACCATTGTTTCAGGATTATCCAGAAACGGGTTCAGAACCTGAAATCCTTTAGGCAAATCGCCATCATACTTCAGATTTTTATTAAATTCTACTACTTTCTCTCCGAATTTCATTTTTGAAAATGTATCAATGTAACAGTCGAACAATGTAAGAATTCAATCATTGGTAAACTGGTACATTGATACATTGTTAGATTAAATTAAACTGTTCAAAATGATAAGTAAAATGCTTTCTGTGAAACAGTTCCCACATTTCTTTATTAATCGTGTGGAATAACGGATGTGCGTGTTCCGCTTTCGGGTTTTCTTTGTAATAGATCAAAAATTCCGTCAGCGTTTCCATGAATTTCTGTTTGGCTTCATCCAAATTTTTGTATCTCAGCGGTGCATTTTCATTTTCGGGCAATCCTTCAAATTTCAAACCTCTGGATATTGGCTTGTTTTTATACAGCCAGTCGTGGAGTTTTTCCAGTTGTTCTTCGGTTTGCTCGCGAAGAGGTGCTTCCGTTTTCCCGATGGCGAAATGCATAAAATCTTCCAGATGTTCCAGCATATTTTGTGGCGTCATAATGCCAAATTCAGGTTTTGTATTGGCAGTAAGTCCGTTCAGCATTTTCTGAATTTTGGTTTTATTCAAATCAATAAACGGAGATTTCTTCGCCACCAAAGTCAGAATTGTCGCTACGCATACTACTTCCTCACGCTGATTTACGACCTCAACCAACCATTTCACCACACCGGAAGGAATATTTCTTCCTTTCACGCCGCGATTGATTTTTTCTTTGGCAGTGAGGTAAACCGTAATGGTATCTCCAGCATAAACCGGTTTGAAGAAACTTGCATTTTCCAGTCCGTAATTCGCAATTACAGGACCTTTTTTTCCGGAAACAAACAATCCGGCTGCAGCCGAAAGTATGAAATATCCGTGTGCCACTTTTTCGTCGAAGATGGTTCCGTTGAGGGAAGTTGCATCGGTGTGCGCATAGAAATGATCCCACGAAACGTTCGAGAAATTCACGATGTCGGCTTCAGTGACGGTTCTTCCGGCGGTTTCCAGAGAATCGCCGATTTCCACTTCCTCAAAATATTTTTGGAACGGATGTTTGTCGCTGTATTTTTTCTCCGCGCCTTGCGTATATAATTTCGTAATCGCCGTCAACACATCCGGAGAACCCTGAATTGCAGTTTTCTGTAAAAAGAAATGAAGTCCGTTCAAACCACCCATTTCTTCACCACCGCCTGCTCTTCCGGGACCGCCGTGCATTAAAGTTGGCAGTGGCGAACCGTGACCGGTAGATTCTTTAGCATTATCGCGGTTAAGAACAAAAATTCTTCCGTGTGTGGATGCCATTTTCCAGGACGTTTCTGCAATAAATTTTTCGTCGTGTGAAATGATGGAACCCACCAAACTTCCTTTTCCTCTTTTAGCCAAAGCAGCCGCTTCTTCCGCATCTTTATACGGCATCAGTGTTGAAACCGGTCCAAATGCTTCTACTTCGTGAGAAATATTTTTTTCAAAAGGTTTGTCATTCAAAAAGACTTTTGGCGAAATGAATGCTCCGCTTTCAAAATCGGCATCAACCAAATCGTGCTGTCCGTCGTAAATCAGTTCGGTTTCGGCTTTTAACTGATTGATTTTTCCCTGTAAAACTTCGAGTTCTTTTTTTCCAACGATACTTCCCATTCTCGTTTCGCGGTTCAAAGGATTTCCGATTTTCGTCTGATCTAAAGCTTTTGAAAGCGCGTTCTGAACATCACCAATCAGATTTTCAGGAA
>CAZPQV010000067.1:0-10569 GCA_964588705.1 uncultured Chryseobacterium sp. | reverse complement strand
AACTCGATAAAGAAACCGGTACCAGATATGCAGATCCTAAGAATGTAAAATTTGAAGGTGGGCACGTTTTATCTTCAACAGACTGTAATGGTTTTGATAAAAAATTAATCAGATAATCACAGTTTTTAAAATATATACTAAAAGCAGCCAATACGGTTGCTTTTTTTTATTAAGTGTCTCCTAATCTTTTATTTAAAGCGTTTTCGGATTAAAAATATTTTTCACATCAATAGAAAAACCTTAAATTAGGAAAAATTTAATTCAATGTCTTATTACCCATTAAATTCCATTCCGGATTATTATTTTACAGACAACTTACTTACTGAAGAACACAAACTTATACGCCAATCCGTACGCGATTGGGTGGAAGGTTTTGTAATGCCAAAAATTGATCAGGCCGCGCAAGATCATACCGATTTGCCAAATCTGATGAAAGAATTGGGAAATATTGGTGCTTTAGGACCTTACATTCCTGAAGAATATGGAGGCGCAGGTTTAGACCAGATTTCCTACGGAATCATCATGCAGGAGCTTGAACGCGGCGATTCTGCGGTTCGTTCAGCAGCGTCCGTGCAGAGTTCTTTGGTAATGTTCCCGATTTTTGAATACGGTTCTGAAGAACAGAAAAGAAAATATCTTCCAAAACTGGCTGCCGGTGATATGATTGGCGCTTTTGGTTTAACAGAACCAAATCACGGTTCGGATCCGAGCTCAATGGAAACTCATTTCAAAGACAATGGAGACCATTATTTGCTGAACGGTGCCAAAATGTGGATTACCAATGCTCCGGTTTGCGATATCGCCGTAGTTTGGGCTAAAGACGAATCGGGGAAAGTTCACGGTTTGGTTGTGGAGCGCGGCATGGAAGGTTTTACTACGCCTGAAACCCATAATAAATGGTCGCTTCGTGCCTCTAAAACCGGCGAACTGGTTTTTGATAATGTGAAAGTTCCGAAGGAAAATCTTTTACCAAATGTTTCCGGACTTAAAGGACCACTTTCCTGTCTGAATTCTGCCCGATACGGAATTTCGTGGGGTGTAATCGGTGCTGCGATTGATTGTTATTGTACCGCTGTTCAGTATACTAAAGAAAGAAAACAGTTTGGAAAACCAATTGCATCATTCCAGCTTCAGCAGAAAAAACTGGCAGAATTTTTAACTGAAATTACCAAAGCACAACTTCTTTGCTGGCAACTTGGAAACCTTAAAAATGAACATAAGGCCTCTCCTGCTCAGATTTCAATGGCAAAACGCAACAATGTGAAAATGGCGATTGATATCGCTCGCGAGAGTCGTCAGATGCTTGGAGGAATGGGAATTATGGGAGAATTTCCAATGATGCGACACGCAGCAAACCTCGAATCTGTAATTACTTACGAAGGAACTCACGATATTCACTTGCTGATTACCGGTTTGGATATTACTGGAATTAATGCGTTTTCTTAGAAGAAAAACTGTATAAAAAATAGAAAAAGTCAAGGATTTCCTTGACTTTTTTTATTAATTAAACTCAAAATCCGGTTTTATACTTTCTTCAAAAGGAATCTCAGGATTTAATATTTTTAGGATTAAATTTTTAATTGAAATTAATCCGGTTGCCAAATCACCATCATTAAAATTAAGAGACTGCACTCCCAAACCAACTTCTGCAAAAGACCAAATTCCCGACTGTACATTTCTAAAACTGAATTCCGAAGAATTTTTCTCAATATAGTAAAGGTAAATACACAGTTGCAATGCCTGTTTATATTTTTCATCGGTCAGCAAATCCTCCGTTTTATCGGATCGGCTTGAAACAAAAGTAAGATTAAGATTTTTTGCTTTCGCAGTTTTATAATCAATCACCCTCAACGTATCGTTCAGTTTATCAATTCTGTCGATGTATCCTGTGAATTCTACAAAGTCAGTTTTCTCATCATTTAGGAAAAATTTCAGATTTTCGAATTTACGTTCAACATCCAAAATCATCAGTTTATTACCTGCTTTTACAAGTTCCAAATCATATTCAATAATGTTCTTCACTACCCTTTCGGCAATCGATTTATGAATATAATTCATGCCTTTACTGTAAAATTCTGATTGATGTTTCAGTTTTTCAATGGCAAATTTGATAGCTTCATTTATTTTATTAAGTAAATTTTCTAAATCACTAACAATTAATTCTTTACCAATCAATTTTGCATAAAGAAATTCAAGTGAATAATGCACTAAATTTCCATAATTTCTTTGAGAAAGTTCCTCCTCGATTTCTTTTCCCTCTTTTGTTCGCAGTACAAAATTCAGATAAAACTGAACAGGATCATAAAGATAACTGGTGAGATGAGACGCCGAAACCCTTCCCTTCCATTCATTAAGTTTTTCTAAAACAGCAGATGTTTTTTCGATAATCATGGGTTGATCATCAATGGGCTCGGAAGAATTTTCAATAATAATTTCGCTTGGAAGATGTTTGCTTTCCATTTCCAATTGGGTGATAAACCTACTTTTCTCACCGGTGCTTACGCCAGAACTTAAGGCATTATAAAGCAAATGAACATTCTCGGCTTCCTGAATTAATCGGTAAAAATGATAGGCATAGATACTGTCATTTTCAAGAAAAGTATGCAAGCCGTGGGCATCGCGTACATCAAAAGGCAGATAAGTATTCTGAGAATTTCCGAGCGGAAGTTTTCCCTCGTTTACAGAAAGCATGATGATGTTTTTGAAGTTCAAAAGTCGGGTTTCCAGCAATCCCATAATCTGCAGTCCTTCCAACGGTTCCCCTTTAAAATCAATGGTTTCTGTATTGACGAGTTGATTTATCAGCACTTCCAAAGTTTCCATTTTTATCGGAAAAGCGTATTCGGAAATCTGATTTTTTATGGTCTTAAATGATTTCTCAAAATGTGAGACATTTTCATACTGAATGTCATCCAGTTTTTTGAATTTCAATTCCATACAGAATTTGATCAGCAAATCAAGGTAAATATTTGCTGACTCAGCTTTTTCAAACAGCTGATAATAAGAAAGATTTCCAAGCATTTCGTTTAGCCGTGCTTTGGAAAGATATACCATGTTTTTATCGGTAATTTCAGCTGTGAAATTAGAAATGATTTCAGAATCCTTTTGATCATTTGGCAACGATTCCAGAACGGCAAGAATATCGTTATAGTAATACGATGATGAGCTTTTTTCAAGCTGTTTCTGGATGTGAAAAATATGCTTTATTGCATTACTGAAAGCCAGATTTTTCAATGGAAATCCCATTGTAATATTCAGATTATCTACAATATTTAAGGCATCTAAACTGGCCGGTAAAAGATTTTCGTCAAGCAGAATAACTGCTGTATCACTAAGTTTTTCTTCGTTCAGTTCATGGAAAATAGTTGGAAGAACTTTCGTTTGAGTAATATTCCCGGAAACTTCATAGACTTTCAGATTTTTTGGTTTTGAAAACTCATCGTCAATCCAGTTGAACTTACGGCTCTCATTAAATTCTGGCCATAATCTGTGTTCTCTTAGAAATTTTCCCGCTTCCTGTCTTTCATCATCAATATAATATCGGTCTGCCTGGAAAAAAGTCTGTGCTTTGTCCCACTGCAAAAGGCTTTTCACCAATGATTTCTCAACCGGTGTAAAGGCATTAAATCCACAAAAAACAAATTTTTGCTGAGTAGTTTGTGCGAAATTTTCGATTTTCGCTTTCGCAGATTCATGAATCATTCCTGAAGTTGCCCAACCTTTTTCATTAAGTTTTCTCTTAAGTTCAGGCAGGAATACATTCATTTTTTTCCAGAAATTGAGATTTCGTTTTCTGGTTTCTGTATGTTCACCAAGGTTCTCTCCCCATTCTTTAATGCGTTCTTCTGCAAACATATACTCGAGAACTATATTTTCATTATCAGAAAATTTCAGGATATCGTCCCAGTCTTTCAGTAATGTTGGAAACCATTTCAGGAAGTTGGCAAAGTCTTCTTCATAAAGATTTCGGTAAACTTCAAAAGCAAACAACCAAAGTGCAACACCCTGTATATGCTGCTTCCCTCCTATCTTTTGGATGATTTCTTCAATCGTGTAAAAATCCGGAAGCATTCCGGAGTATTGTTTTTCAGCCAAGATTCTTTTGATGAAAACTACCGGACGTTTTCCCGGAAGTACAATACTGAACTGAGATAAATCGTCGGACTGAGAAAGGAGTTCTGAAATGATTCTGTTTAGAAATGAGTTCTTCAAAATATTAGTTTTTATATGCCTTTAAACTGCCAAGCAGCTGATTGATTTTTAGATCGTATTCTTTTTGTTTATCGGAGTTTACACCTCTTTTCGTGGCTTCATCATATACCTTTTGAAACTCAAGATATTCGGCATAAATTCTTTTATAAATTCCATTAAAATAAATATCGAAATCCTGTTTTGTTTTTATCTTCTTCAGTGCTTCCTGCTTTATTTTTCTCGCAAAAATCTCGGCGATATCAAAATGTCGCTGTTCGTGATTCAATATTTTTATATTGATAAGTTCACTGTTTTTCCAGGATTTATCGGAGTCAAAAATGGCCTGCACGATGATTTTGAGATTTCCGGTTTTTGTTTTAAGCACGGTATATTTTATTCCGCAATTGGTATAAGCAACGATGTCTTTATCTTTTTGATTGCTGATGGAAGATTTGAAATCGTTCCACTTCAGTTTGCGCTGCTCCGTCCACACAATTTTCTGTGCAGCCGAGAAAGTGTGAAAACTCAGAAAAATTAATATTAAAAATGCTCTCATGAATTGAAATTCCCTTTAGAAAGATAAACCACTTTTTTGGTATCAAAAAATTCTTCTTCGAAATGATTTTTCAGCTGAAAAATTTCACATTTCAAACCTGCCAGTTCTTCGCCCAAATCGCCTCCTTTCAGATATAGAACGCCATTATGTTTTTCGTTAAACTGTTCTTTCTCGAATTTTCCTTTCAGCCAGCGTAAAAACTCCGGCATTTGAGTAACAGCTCTGCTGACAACAAAATGAAATTTTTCTTTCAATTTCTCTGCTCTTCCATGAATTCCGGTAACATTTTTTAATCCAACACCTTCAGCAACAGCATTTACAACCGTGATTTTTTTACCAATGGAATCGATTAATGTAAAGTGAACTTCAGGAAACAATATCGCCAGTGGAATCCCCGGAAATCCACCGCCGGTACCAATGACAAGCACTTTTGTGCCCGGAGCAAACTTCATGATTTTGGCGATTCCTAAAGAATGGAGAATGTGTTTTTCATACAGAGAATCCATGTCTTTTCTTGAAATCACATTGATTTTTGCATTCCATTCCTGGTATAAATCTTCAAGTTTCTGGAACTGCTCTTTCTGTTCGTTGGTGATATCGGGGAAATATTTATGAATAATATCTAATGACATTTAATACATGTTTATTACAAATTTAAGATTTTAAAACTTGATACCGAAGCGAAATATTGTTAGAATAAAATCTTTAATAATCTAACTTTTCGTAAATTTGGGATATGATTACTCTAACTGAAGAAAATTACTTAAAAGCCATTTTTCATCTTACCGAAAAAAACGAATCGGTTTCTGTGAACGAACTCAGTAAATTTCTGAATATCAAAATGCCCAGTGTAAACAACATGATGAAGAAGTTTGCCGACAAAAAATGGGTGATTTACGAAAGTTACAAACCTTTAGTGATTACCGATGAAGGTAAAAAGCAGGCCGCGATCGTGGTAAGAAAACACCGTTTAACTGAAATGTTTTTGGTTGAAAAAATGGGTTTTGGCTGGGAGCAGGTTCACGAAATTGCAGAGCAGATAGAGCACATACAGTCGGATCTTTTCTTTGAAAAAATCGATGAACTTTTAGATTATCCCAAAACCGATCCTCACGGCTCTCCTATTCCGGATAAAAATGGAAACATTATTAAGCTGAATTATCTGAAACTGAGTGAATGCAAACCAAAGCAAAAAGTGAAATTTTCTGCTTTAACAGAGTCTCCAAATGAATTGCTGAACTATCTTAATCAGAAAAAACTCCCTCTAAATACGATTATTAATATCCTTGAGATTGAACCTTTTGACAAAAGTATGAAGGTGAATTATCTTAATCGTACGGAAGTTTTTAGCCATTTTGTTTGCGAAAAACTACTTGTTGAAAAAGCATAAAAAAAAACCGAAGAGTATTCTTCGGTTTGTCATTTAGAATAAACTAATACTATTTTTTCTGCATTGCAGCTTCTTTAGCTTTAAACTCGTTGTATTTAGCATCGTTACGTGTTGATTGGTAAAGACCTTTAAGAATAGCAACCGCATCTATATTATTAGGATCTGCAGCATACCATTTCTCTGCATAAGGCAAAGCTCTCGCGAATCTTGCTCTTCTGGCATCCATTATTTTGTTTGCCAAATCAGATTTTCCGGCTTTTCTTGCAGCGTTGTATTCGTCGATATGTTTACCGTCGTTTTCAGTATCCATAATTACGTAAACCAAGTTCTGGTGAGCAATCGAATAATTTGGATCAATCTCCAGTGCCTTCTTGAAATATCCTTCTGCTTCAGCAGCTTTTGCAGGATCTTTACTTGCAAGAACTCCAAGGTTGTACCAGCTTACTTTATCGTTAGGGTTTTTAGCAATAACGTCTTTCAGGCTCGCGATGAACTCATCTGTTTTTCCTGCTTTGTAGTAAGCCAAACCTTTCAGCTCAGAAAGTCTTCCGTTTTTCGGAAACTTAGCTAAACCTTTATCTGCGGTAATAATCGCAGCATCGTATTGCTCAGCATCGATTTGCAAACCTGCAAGAGTTTCATAGAATTCATGTTCTGTGCTTGGCGTAGTCTCAACTTTGAAATCGCTGAAATCAGAAGCAGCTCCTTTTATTTTCTCTAAATCGTAATCAGCTTTCGCAAGATTTACAACTTCGCCGGTTTTTTTGTTTTTTGCAGTATATGTGGTTTCAACACCATTGTAACCCGAATCTACAAGTTCCTTGTAAACTGCAATCGCATTCGACTTGTTATCTAAAGTTGAATATGCCATCGCTGAATAATAAAGAATCTGCTTGTTGTCAACTCCGGCTGCTTTCAGCAAGTCGTAAGCTTCTCTGAATTTTGGCCCGGCAACATCATATTTTTTCGAATTAAATGCCTGAGAACCTTCATTGAAAGTTTTCTGGAAAATCGGATCTACCGTTGCAGCAAGTTTCTGCTGAAGTGTCGGTACATATTTACTTTCTTTCAATCCGGAAATTCCTGAAGCATCAGCTGCAGTTTTGCCTACAAAGTATACTCTGATCTTACCATCTTTTCCTTCAAAAACAGGTGTTTTGCCAAGGTCTGAAATTTTAGCAAGATAAGATGCTCCTTCAAGAGTTTTACCTGATTTTAAAAGCGACAGTCCTTTAGCATAATAATATTTTTCTTGAAGCGATGGTTCCAAAAGGTAAATTTTACCTCCAAGAATTCCTTCAGCAGCGGAAATTTGCGCGTTGGCAGTTGCTACATCGTTAGCTTCAATCGCTTTAAATGCAGACTCCACTTCTTTTTTCTGTGCAAAAGCAAAAGTTACGGAAACCATTGCCAAGGTTAAAATTATTTTTTTCATTATTAAAATAAGTTTAAAATTTGGTTTTAAAATTAAACAAAAAATTATTCTTCAGAGTCATCATCAGTCTGATTTTCATCATCTTCAGACTCTTCTATCTTTTTATTTTCTTTATCTTCTTCTTTTTCTATCTTTTTCAGATACTTTTCATCTCCCATGTTAGAGATGGTATTGTCACCGGTTTGAGGCGCTTTCTTGAATTCAATGAAATCGCTGTCAACTTCTCCCGGACGTAATTCGCGTGGTTCTTCAGACTCTTCATGCTCATCATCTTCTACATCTTTATCCATCTCAACTTTAGCGATCGCAGCAATCTCATCATTATTTTTCAGATTGATGACCTTCACACCCTGAGTATTTCTACCCATTACACGAAGTTCATCCACACTCATACGAATGGCAACTCCGGATTTATTGATAATCATCAGTCCGTCACCATCCACAACATTTTGAATAGCAATCAGGTTACCGGTTTTTTCAGTGACATTAAGGGTAATAACACCTTTTCCTCCTCTGTTGGTAATACGGTAATCTTCTACTGCCGAACGTTTACCATATCCTTTCTCTGAAACTACCAGTACGCTTTCATTCTCTACATCATTCACAACAATCATACCAATAACTTCGTCCTTGTCTTCAAGTGTGATACCACGAACACCAATAGATCCTCTACCTACGGCTCTTGCTTTTTCTTCAGGGAAACGGATACATTTACCGTTTTTCGTAGCAATCATGATTTCGGAGCTTCCATCCGTTAATTTCGCGCCAAGAAGTTGGTCGTTATCACGGATTTCAATTGCGTTGATACCATTGGTTCTCGGTCTTGAATAAGCTTCCAGCGAAGTTTTCTTCACGGTTCCGTTTTTGGTAATCATCACAACGTTCATCTGATTGACGTAATCGCTGTCTTTCAGGTCGTTTGTTCTGATGTATGCTTTTACTTTATCGTCTGCTTCAATATTAATCAGGTTCTGAATTGCTCTTCCTTTTGCCGTTCTTGATCCCTCAGGAATTTCGAACACTCTAAGCCAGTAACATTTTCCTTTTTCGGTGAAGAACAACATATACTGGTGGTTGGTTGCAGAAACGATGTATTCGGAGAAGTCTTCATCACGCATCGAAGCAGCCTTGTTTCCAACGCCTCCTCTACTCTGAATTCTATATTCTGAAAGTAAAGTTCTCTTTACGTAACCTGCGTGTGAAATGGTAACCACTACAGTTTCATTCGGGATGAAATCTTCAATCGACATATCACCACCTGCATAATCGATTTCGGTTCTTCTTTCGTCGCCGTATTTTTCTTTTATTTCAAGCATTTCATTTTTAATGATTTCATATCTTCTACCTTCGTTGGCAAGGATATCTTTCAAATCATTAATTAATGCCATAATTTCTTCGTATTCAGCACGGATCTTATCCAGCTCCATTCCTGTAAGACGGGCAAGTCTCAGATCGAGAATAGCCTGCGCCTGAATTTCAGAAAGCTCGAACTCAGCAATTAATCCTTCTTTTGCTTCCTGTGGATTGGCACTGTGACGGATAATTTGGATGGCTTTATCAAGCGTATCAGGAGTTGCAATCACTCTCATGAAACCTTCAAGAATGTGTGCTCTTTCCTGTGCTTTTTTCAGTTCGTATTCTGTTCTTCTTACTACCACTTCGTGTCTGTGATCTACAAAGTGCTTGATGATATCTTTTAAATTCAACTGCTCCGGTCTGCCATGAACCAAAGCAATATTATTAACACTGAAGGAAGTTTGAAGAGCTGTATGCTTATAAAGAAGGTTAAGAACTACATTCGGAATTGCGTCGTTTTTCAGTTCGTAAACGATACGCATCCCTCTTCTGTCCGATTCATCACGTATTTCGTGGATTCCAGGGATTTTATCTTCTTTTACAAGTTCGGCTGTCCTTACAATCATTTCCGCCTTGTTCACCTGATAAGGAACCTCGGTTACAATAATTGCATTTCTGTTTCCGATTTCTTCAAAGTTTACTTTCGCACGGATTACAATTCTGCCTCTTCCGGTATGGAAAGCATCGCGAACGCCTTCGTATCCGTAGATAATACCTCCTGTTGGAAAATCCGGAGCAATCACGTGCTGCATTAATTCATCAATAGTGATTTCTCTGTTATCGATGTAAGCACAGATACCATCAACGGCTTCAGACAGGTTGTGTGGCGCCATATTCGTTGCCATACCCACCGCAATACCGGAAGTTCCGTTTACCAAAAGGTGCGGGATTTTCGTAGGAAGAACCGTTGGCTCCGTCATCGAATCGTCGAAGTTGTTTTGGAAATCAACCGTTTCTTTATCTAAATCAGCAAGGATTTCATCCGAAATTTTCTTCAGTCTTGCTTCCGTATAACGCATTGCTGCAGGCGGATCGCCGTCCATCGAACCGAAGTTCCCCTGTCCGTCAACCTGTGTATATCTTAAACTCCAAGGTTGTGCCATTCTTACCATTGCATCATACACAGAGATGTCTCCGTGAGGGTGATATTTACCTAAAACATCCCCAACGATTCTAGCAGATGTCAGGTGCTTTCTGTTCGAAAACACGTTCAGCCCATACATAATCGATGTAAGACGACTTCATTTCATCAACAATGTTGATAGGTATTAACTTTTCTCCTTCTGTATTCATATCACATTAATAAAATGATTTTCAGGGCGTTAAAATCCCTTTTATATTTTCTAAATTTTCAAATTATAATAACGTGGCAATTTACGAAAAAAATCCCGATTTTTGCTCATTATTTATCCACAAAAGACCTAAAAAATATTATAAAAATGAGCGTTCTGAGCCTTACTTTTCATACGACACAAAACTTACTAAATGAATGGGAAAATTATATTGAAAGCGACCTTCAGTTAATGGTTGAAAACCTGATGGATGTTGAGAAATACATCCTTTCTGAAGTTGAAACAGATATGATTACCGAAGGAAAGAATACCAACCTCCTGCTCGTTTTTGATAATGATGAATTGAGAG
>CAZPQV010000066.1:0-11021 GCA_964588705.1 uncultured Chryseobacterium sp. | reverse complement strand
CTTTTTTTTATCACAGTGTTTCACAGAGGAAGTCACAGAGTTTTTTCTAAAAAAAAATGATCGTATTTCTTAATTGGTATTTAAGATACTTAAATATGTGATGAGTTTTTAAAAAGAATCTTTCTCCAAAAATCTTAGTGAAACTCTGTGACAACTCATTCAACTCCGTGAAAATTTCATCAACTTCGTGAAACAAAAACTCTAAAAAATCGCCCTGAAAATAGTAATAGAACTCATAATGATGACAAGGCAGCCAATAATAATGAACATTTTTTTAACCGGAAGTTTTGCTGTAAGCATTGCAGAAAAAGGCGCCGTAATAATACCTCCAATTAAAAGTCCGAGGACAATATTCCAATGCTGAATTCCGATGGTGAAAACAAAAGTAACCGCACTGGTAATGGTGAGCAAAAATTTAGAAAAAGTAGAACTTCCCACAACATAACGCGGCGTTCTGCCGTCTTTCATTAAAGTTCCGGTTACCAAAGGTCCCCAACCTCCGCCTGCAAAGGAATCGATGAAGCCTCCAACCAATCCAAGGATGTTGAGTTTCTTTTTGGTTTTCTGTTTTCGAATTTTTTTTCTTTTGTCTTTGAATGCGTTTCTAAGGATATTTATTCCAAGGTATAGGGTGTAACAGCTAATGATTGGCTTTACGATATGAGCATAATGTTCACCAAAATAGGTGAGTGATACAGCACCAATGATGGCACCGATAATCGCAGCAGGAGCCAACGCTTTCACCAATTTCATATTCACGTTTTTCAGTTTGTAATGGCTGATACTTCCAGCAGCAGAAGTAAATGTTTCCGCGGAGTGAATACTCGCACTGACCACCGGTGGTGCAACGTTCATTAAAAGTAGAATCGTGGTGCAGATAACGCCGTAACCCATACCCATACTTCCGGCAACAATCTCTGCAATGAAGCCAACAGCAAGCATTTTATAGAAAATATGATTGTCTTCATTAAGGAAGGTTTTGATTTCCGGCATCAATTCGAAATTGACAAGGATGTAAGAAAAAATCCCCACAAATACGAGAACACCAATAATTCCAAGATAGATATTGGCACGTCTCTGAACCGCTTTATTTACTTTTGAAAGATGCTCAAATTCGGTATTTCGAACGGTTGATTTTTGTTTTTGGGAAAGATAATCTGCAGTAAGACGGTCAAGTTCGGTGAGTTCATCATCAATATTATTCATCAATGGATCTTTCTGAACGGTTTTCAGACGTTGGATGAACTCGCCAATATCGCTCGGAATGCTTCTCCCCACGATATGATTGACTCTTGCAGCAATTTCCGGAGAATAATCGTTGGAGGAAATTCCAATCTTCAGATGCTCATTTTTTATGACCGAAACCAAAGAAAAATCACTGATTTGCGGCTTTCCGTTCACACTGATTAAAATATCTTTGTGATGAGCAATATTCAGCACGTATTCTTCATACTCGTGATCGTCAACAGAAATGCTCAGCAGTGATAAATCCTGTAAATCTTCTGGCGTTATCTGTCTTTCGTGAAGAACGATATTGGTTTTATCAGCAGCAAATTCTTTAAAATAATCCGGAATAATTTCATCAAAAATGATGACTTTACTGTTCGAGGAACTTTTGCAAACCGACTTTACAACTTTGAAAATAGTTTCGTTACAACCCACAATCAGAAGCGGCATTCTTTCCAAATTCAGAAAGAACGGATGCATCGTATTTTGTCGGTTGCCGAACATTATTTAAACAATCATTACGGCACCAACTGTAGAATTGCTGGTTTCGTCAACCAAAATTGCACTTCCGGTAGAATTATTTTTATCAAAAGAATCGAAAACCAATGGTGAAGCCGTTTTTATACGAACTTTTACTACTTCATTCAGTTTTACGGAATCGGTTACAGGAGTGCGTTCAAGCGTATTTACATCCATTCTGTATTCGATTTCACGGATAATGGCTTTTACCAATCTGCTCTTATGCTGAATGAAATATTTGTTTCCTTCGTTCAATTCTTTTTTGTCGAGCCAACAAACGATGGCTTCGAATTCATTTTCTACATTCGGCTGTCTGTCGGTTTTTACAAAATAATCACCACGTGAAATGTCGATATCCTCAGAAATATGAATTACAGCGGGCTGTTGTGCAAAAACTTCATCCACTTCCTGTCCGCCGGTTTCTACTTTCGAAATGGTGGTGTCAATATTCTGAGGAAGAATCGTGATTTTATCTCCTTTTTTGTAAGTTCCTGAAATCACGTGACCGGAATACCCTCTGTAATCGTGCAGTTCCTCAGTCTGCGGACGAATCACAAACTGCACCTGAAATCTTGAATTGTCGAAATCAATATCTTCACTCACCTCTACATTTTCAAGAAAATCGAGTAGTGAAGGCCCTTCATACCAAGGTGTTTTATCGGATTTCTCAACAATATTATCACCATTAAATGCTGAAATAGGGAAGAAATCTACGTTTTTAAGTCCAAGACGTTCAGCAACTTCTGAATAATCTTTTTTAATCTGATTGAATTTTTCTTCCGAATAATCTACCAAATCCATTTTATTAATCGCCACTACCACGTGTTTCATCTTCAATAACGATGCAATAATGGAGTGTCTTCTGGTTTGCTCGATAACGCCGTTTCTGGCATCAACCAAAATAATTATCAATTGTGAATTTGAAGCACCGGTAATCATATTTCTCGTGTATTGAACGTGTCCAGGAGCATCAGCAATGATGAATTTTCTTTTTGGTGTAGAAAAATATCTGTAAGCCACATCAATGGTAATGCCCTGTTCTCTTTCGGCGCGAAGTCCGTCGGTAAGAATGGCGAGATCTATGCCGTCTGCATTTTTATTTTTAGATTGTTTTTCCAGTGCTTCCAACTGGTCTACAAGTATGCTTTTGCTGTCGTAGAGCAGTCTTCCGATAAATGTGCTTTTGCCGTCGTCCACGCTTCCGGCAGTTATGAATCTTAATATATCCATCGTATTTATGAGTAATGGGTAATTAATAGCTAATTACTGATGTTAAAAATATCCTCCTTTTTTACGGTCTTCCATTGCGGCTTCCGTCACTTTATCGTCGATTCTGGTTTCGCCGCGTTCCGAAATTCTTGATGCTGTAATTTCATTCACCACCTCATCCAATGTTGCTGCATTGCTTTCTACTGCAGCGGTGCACGTCATATCTCCAACCGTTCTGTAACGAACTTTTCTTGTGGAAATGTGGTCGTTTTCATCAATCTGAATAAAATCTGAAACCGCAATCAACTGACCTTCGTGCTCCAAAACTTCTCGTTCGTGAGCGAAATAAATGGAAGGCAGAGGAATGTTTTCTTTTCTGATATAGTTCCACACATCGAGTTCTGTCCAGTTGGAAATAGGGAAGACTCTTACGTTTTCGCCTTTATGAATTCTTCCGTTATAGATATTCCAAAGTTCCGGACGCTGCAGTTTGGGTTCCCACTGTCCGAATTCATCGCGAACTGAGAAAAAACGTTCCTTTGCTCTTGCTTTTTCTTCATCGCGTCTTGCGCCACCAATACAGGCATCGAATTTAAATTCTTCAATCGTATCCAAAAGAGTGTGGGTTTGTAACCAGTTTCGGGAAGCAAATTTTCCTTTCGGCTCTGTAAGTCTTTTCTCGCGGATGGTATCTTCTACTTTTCTTACAATCAGTTCGGCACCGATTTCTTTGGCGAGATTGTCCCTGAAATCCAGCGCTTCCTGAAAATTATGTCCGGTATCGATATGTACCAACGGAAAAGGAATTTTCATTGGTGCAAAAGCTTTTTTTGCCAAATGAACCATTGTAATAGAATCCTTTCCACCACTGAAAAGCAGAGCAGGTTTTTCGAACTGTGCCGCAACTTCACGCATTATGTAGATACTTTCTGCTTCGAGTTGCTCCAGATAATTTAATTTATATTTATTCATAAGTTTCTTTTCAATTTTAAAATTCACCATTCACAGCAGAAAGTGTTTTACTGTTGACCGGAAGATGAATGCAGTCCACATTCTTTTTTCGATTCTTCCCACCACCAACGGCCGGCTCTCGGGTTTTCGCCCGGTTCAATTGCTCTTGTGCAGGGTTTGCATCCAACGCTGATGTAGCCCTGTTTGTGAATTGGCATATCCTGAATTTTGTGTTCCTCAATATATTTCAGAACTTCTTCGTAAGACCAGTGAATTAATGGATTGAATTTGTAGAGATTTCTTTCGTTATCGAACTCAATCATCGGCATATTTTCCCGGTTGTCCGACTGCTCGGAGCGCAAACCGGTAATCCATACTTTTGCACCTTCCAAAGCACGGTTCAGAGGTTTTACTTTACGGATGTAGCAACATTCTTTTCGGTTTTCTACGGAATGATAAAATGCATTGATGCCTTTTTCGTTGACGTATTTTTCAACATCTGCAGCATCTGGAAAATAGACTTCGGTTTTAATTTTATATTTGGAATTGTTGTTTGAAAGCAGTTCATAATGCTCGTAAAACAGTCGTCCGGTATCTAAAGTAAAGACTTTTATCGGAAGTTTATTGGTAAAAATAGCATCGGTAATCACTTGGTCTTCCTGCCCGAGAGAAGTGGAAAATACAACACCTTCAGGGATAGCTTCAGCAATCAGTTTCAGACCGTCAACGAGTGAACTTTCCTCTATTTTTTTGATAATTTCAGGGTACAGCATTACAGAATTTTTGCATTGCAAATGTAACATTTATTTAAAAGCCCACAAAACTGGTGGACTAATAGCTCAAAAAAACTCAGTCGATCAGGTCTAAAAGGGTTTTC
Organism: uncultured Chryseobacterium sp.; assembly: GCA_964588705.1. GTDB lineage: Bacteria > Bacteroidota > Bacteroidia > Flavobacteriales > Weeksellaceae > CAZPQV01. The sequence goes on along the minus strand of CAZPQV010000066.1, from coordinate 6,238 downwards.
TTTTCAAGGATGCTTAAAGTAGCGTCTCTTACCTCGATAAGAACGTCGTGAAGACCGCAGTGATCTTCATTACAGTTCTCACATTTCTGATAAAAATTGAGACTTACACACGGAATCATTGCGATGGGCCCGTTGACTAAACGAATAACTTTGGCAAGCGAAACATCCTCAGGTTTCTGATTTAAAAAATAGCCGCCACCTTTTCCTTTTTTACTTTCTAGAATGTCTGATTTCTTCATTTCGAGAAGAATATTCTCCAAAAATTTTAGTGGAATTTTTTTGGTTTGGGCAATTTCAGAAATCAAAACCGGCCCGTCATTTCTCTTTTCAACAAGATGGGAGAGTGCTTTGAATGCGTATTGTGATTTTTTGGAAAGCATTATTTAAATTACTTTTGCAAGAACCAAATTTAATAAATGTTTTCAAAACAAGAAGCTCAGCAACTGAAGAAAGAATTTTGGACAGCTTTCGGGAAGTCGTTTCCGAGAAAATGGATTTTGTATGATACCAAGATCAAGGACTTTTCGTTCAAATTTTCTGCAGACAATAAGAAAGCAGAAGTTTACATTGATATTGAAATGAAAGATGAACTCTTCCGGAATGCCTATTACGAGAAGATTTGGTCGTTGGAAGATATTCTGAAAGATTATATCGGTGATTTTTATAAGGACGAATTCTACACTTTAGAAAACGGAAAAATCATCAGCAGAATTTGGGTTGAAAAACATAATGTTTCAGTTTTCAACAAAAATACCTGGCAAGAAATCTTTGAATTTTTTGTCGAAAAAATGGATGGATTCGAACGCTTTTATTTTGAATTTGAAGACTTTATTAAAGATGTTTGAGATGGTGTAGGGTGCAGGATGCAGGATGCATGGTGCATGGTACAGGATGCAGGATGGTGGAAGATTTATTGAATAAACACGTATTTCGTATCCCGTATCCCGCAACTCGAATCCCGGAACTCGTATCCCAAACTTAATTAAATTTCCTCTTTCTCAGCCAAAAGAACAACGCTCCCAATCCTCCGATAATTACCAAAGGAAGCAGAAGATTCAGCCATTGCCACTTTGTTTTTTCATCGTTGATGCGCTGTCGGTCAAGAAGTCGGGCTTCGATATTTCGGTTGCGGAGTTCAATAAGGTTGCTGTCGTCTAAAAGCCAATCCAAAGCATTTTGAAGAAACTGCTCATTTCCGAACTGTTGATTGGTGAGCAAATCATAACCCAAAGGCAATGCTTCGCCGCGAATGACTTTATTTCGTCCGATATCACCGTCGGCAATGACAATCATTTTGTTTTCCGGACTTTCAGCTTTAAAATTCGGGAAAGATTTACCCTCGCTTCTTGATGCGTATCCTGAGTTGAATTTTCCTTCTAATGAAACCGCAAAAATCTTTGGAGTTGTTGGTCTTTCGGTTTGTCCGAGACTGTCAACGGAAGCAATTTCTTTTAAATCAACATAATTTGGAACTTGCTTTAAAACAGTTTTCGGGCTTGATTCGAAAAGAATATTGGTTTTAACATTCGGTCTTCCAAGCGTATCGATAGAGGTGGGGAACTCAAATTTTACCGGATTGATATTATTGGTTATTGGATTTTTGTTTTCAGCAATTCCCAATGGAAAATACGGCCATGGCAAACTCGTATATTGCGGATTTCCCTGAATCTCACCGGTTACCAATCTTAGCAATGAAAATTTCTGAACATCCTTTACCAATGCAGAATTGATGCGGATTCCATAATTGAAAAAGAAATCCGTCATATTGATATCAATCGGATAAGCCATGATTTTTTTGGAAACATTCAGCGTGTCCATTTCAGCATTCACAGCATCAATCATCCAAAGCGTTTTTCCACCGTTCATAATGTATTGATCGAGGATTACTTTCTCACCATCGGTGAATGCTTTTCTTGGTTTGGCAATGACCAAAGCGTCGTATTTTTTTAACGTCGGAACATCATCTAATGTCAGTTCTCCGGAGTTTTCCGGAATGACAGGACCTGCGTTGTAATTTTCAAGAGTCATTTCCATAAAACCTTTGAATTCATCAGGCCGCAATTCATCATGATTGACCAGAATCCCAACATTTTTGCGGTGTTCCTGAGTAATTGATATAATTCCTGAAATTAGATTGTGTTCAAGATTTTCGATGGAACGGTTCAGTTGTTCTGATGCGTAGGTTCCGGTTGCAGGAACAATAAGGTTGGTGGACGAACCATAACCATCATATTTAAAAACAGCATATGGAAAGATGATGATTTCTGAGATTTTTCCATCTTTGAAATCGGGTAGTTTAGAAGGGCTCATTCCCATTGCCATCAACGTATCCTGCGACATTTTGGTTTTGATGGGATCTACGAATTTGAAATCAACTTTTGGATTAATTTTTCTAAATTCCTCCAACATAAATTTGGTCTCGTTCTGCAACTGTTTGAAACTTGCAGGAAAATCACCCTCGAGGTAAACTTCAATATCAACAGGTTTTTCAACTGATTTAAGAATATTTACCGTTGTTTCAGAAAGGGTGTAACGCTTTTCTTTCGTGAGGTCGAAGCGAATACCGGAAAATACCAGCAGTAGCGTCACCGGTAAAAGGAAATAGACTAAAAATTTGAACGTATCTGTTTTAATAAACTTCTTCATCCTATTTCTTTTTTTCAACAATATTAACCGCTAAAATCACACACAAACCGATGATGAACACAAAATATCCGACATCTTTTAAATCAATTAATCCTCTTGTAAAGGCAATGAAATGCGAATAAAAACCAAGGTTTGAAAGGAGATAATCTGCTCCTCCCAAAAGTTTGTAACTCGCCAGCTGCTCAATTCCAAAATAAAGAATAAAGCAAATGAAAACGCCCAGCAAATATGCCATAATCTGGTTGGAGGAAAGGGAAGAGGCAAGGATTCCAACGGCAGCAAAAGCGCCGATAAGCAGCAGTAATCCAAAGTAACTTCCTAAAGTTGCTCCAAAATCAATATTTCCTGCAGGGATTCCTAAAACGTAAATGGTGTAGAGATAAATAATTGATGGAATGATGCAGAAAACCCCTACAATAAACACCGAAAGAAACTTTCCGAAAACGATTTCCGAAATTTTTAAGGGTTGTGAGAACAGCCAGCCCAATGTTCCGGATTGCTGTTCTTCTGCAAAAGATTTCATCGAAAGTGCAGGAATGATGAACATTAACAACCACGGCGACAGTGCAAAATAACTTTGTAATGATGCGTTTCCAATTTCAAAAATATTGGAATCGTTATCGAAGAAAAACAGGAATAAAGTTCCAATTAAACTGAAAGCAGCGATGATGATCCACGCGCTCCAGTTTCCGAAATAACTCCAAAGTTCTTTTTTTAGAATAGCAATCATTTATTTTGTTTCAAGTTTCGAGTTTCAGGTTTCAAGTTAATGAGATAATAATGCATCTTGTAACTTGCATCTTGCACCCTGAAATTATTTTTTATTCTTATTCACCAATTTTACAATCGCCATAATCACCACCACCAAAACGACAAATCCTACAATTAATTGCCACCAGTAAATCATTACCGCAGATTTTAAAATCACCGTAAACACCACAAGAAAGAGCAGGAAAGTAGCAATTTCATTGGCTTGGCGAAGTTTGATATTGGCATTATTGAGGGTTTCTCCGTTCAGAGCTTTTAGTTCAAGAACTTTTTTCCAGCACCAGTAATGATAAATAAAAAGTCCAATGAGGAAAAATAATTTTATATAAAACCATGAAAACGGCTTTAAAGTGAGCAGTGGAAAGTTTGGATAATAAACCACAATCAGCCACAGACCGGAAACAAGCATGATGATGAACGCCGGAACGGTGATGATATTCCAAAGTCTCCGCGCCATAAAAACATACTGTTCGCGTAGAATTTTCTTTTTATTTTCATCAAATTCATCAGTATCTTTATAATAAACAAAAATACGCACGAGATAAAAAATCCCGGCAAAATAACTGACCATAAAAATAATGTGAACCGCCTTTAGAATGAGGTAAAGCATCAGCAAATAATTTGAAATGCAAATATAAGATTTATTGCGGTTTTAATGTAAAATGGTTTGCTATGGCTGAAATTCGATATAAATTTTTTCGCCTACGTTCAGTCCGAAAAGTGTTTTTGCTCCGTTTTCTTTACTGCCTTTGTAAATGCAGAGTTCCAGAAGTCCGGCCTCATTGAAAATGGCTACAGATTTACCATGATATTCGCGTTCCAGTTTCCAGTCTTTCACAATATCAGTATGGTTTTTATACGTGGTTGAAAGCGACAGGTTTCTGAATTTAATAATATAACTGCCGTAATTAGCACTGATTTTATTGAAAAATTCCCTGCTGATATTCGATACTAAATTGTCGAAATTATCAATGTACATCACTTCTCCCACAATTGTAGGTGTATTTCCTTCAGCAAACGCCGGGCGCGGAGCAGAGAGCTGTTTAGGGTTTTTAATTTTTCTGCCAATTACATCAGGTAAGCCTCCATTAATTAAGTGAACCGCAGCCGGTACAAAAATATCAAGCGTTCTGGAATTCACTTCGTCATCAAACCGGTTGTTGAGGGTGATTTCGTAAACGGCTTCGGGTTTTATTTCAGGAAATATAAGGCTTAAAATACCGTTGTCAGCCGCCAGAAAAAAATGTCCGTTCACTTTATAAAGAATACTTCTTACTTCTTTGCGAAAAAAACTGTCAACACAAATAATGTGCACGCTTCCTGCAGGAAAGTGTTTGTAAGCGTTGTTTACGATGTAAGAGGCCTGCTTCAGATCGTATGCGTCAACATTATGCGAAACGTCCGCAATTACCGCATTTTCCTTCAATGTAAGAATGCTCCCTTTAATGGCAGCAACGCGGTAATCGATAAGTCCGTAATCGGAGGTCAGAGTAATAACGGGCATAGCGCAAAAATACGAAAAATAGACTTTATGATTGGTCTTAATGTGGAAAACTAAATGCCTGCAATTGGATTATTTATATTACATTTAAGAATTAAATCTTTACATCATTTATGTTTGAACTGAACTACGAACTTTCAGGTATAGATACCAAAGCCTTCTATGGCGTACAAAATCAGAATTTCAATTTAATAAAATCAGGATTTCCAACTCTTAAAATTACAGGTCGCGATAATTATATTTTCGCGATGGGTAACCAGGATACGCTTGATATCCTGAAACAGAGATTAGACGATATTGTAAAATTTATTTCAGATAACAATACCATTACTTTAAAAGATATCGAGAACATCCTGAAAATAAAGGATGAATTCGAGAAGCAGTTGGTTTTCGACCAGGATATCATTGTGAAAGGAGTGAATGGAAAAGTGATTAAAGCCAAGACCACTAATCTTAAAAAGCTCGTTCGCGAAAGTGAGAAGAAAGATATGGTTTTTGCCATCGGACCTGCAGGAACCGGAAAAACGTATACCAGTGTTGCACTGGCGGTTCGCGCGCTGAAAGACAAACAGGTAAAGCGGATTATTCTTACGAGACCTGCGGTTGAAGCAGGAGAGAGTCTTGGGTTTCTTCCGGGAGATTTAAAGGAGAAGCTCGATCCGTATTTACAGCCTTTATATGATGCCCTTCGTGATATGATTCCGCATGAAAAGCTCGAAGGATATATTGAAAAGAAAGTCATTGAAGTTGCGCCTTTGGCATTTATGCGGGGTAGAACGCTGGACGAAGCTTTTGTTATTTTGGATGAAGCACAGAATACCACTCATTCTCAGATGAAAATGTTTTTAACCAGAATGGGCATGAATGCGAAATTTATTATCACCGGAGATCCAAGTCAGGTTGATTTACCGATGCGTCAGAAATCGGGTTTAAGGGAGGCAATGCGTATTCTGAACGGAGTAGAAGAAATTGGCTTCGTACACCTCACAGACGAAGATGTGGTAAGACACCCAGTCGTACGAAAAATTATAAATGCTTATACGAGAGAGGAAAAAAGACTCCGTGACGAGTGATTATGACTTCGTTAATTATGTGAATTTTTTTAACTTTAAGTTAAAATTTAAATCAGGTGCTGTATGTATCTGATTTTTTGCTTATTAAATTGATTATCGGACCAAAGGATTTAACGTTTTTTAAGATTAAACATTTAATAAATTAACATATTAATTATCAAATATGCATATTTTTGCTTGTTTATATGAAAAATATTATTAATTTAGGATGACTAATTTAAATAAATAATTATGAAAAAACTATTTTTAG
>CAZPQV010000065.1:0-11118 GCA_964588705.1 uncultured Chryseobacterium sp. | reverse complement strand
GAAGAAGTAGAAAAAATTGTTGCTGCCGGCAAACGTGCACCTCATCTCGCTGCAATTTTGGTTGGCGAAAACGGTGCCAGCAAAGCTTATGTAAACAGTAAAGTAAAAGACTGCAAAGAAGTCGGGTTTACTTCTTCTCTCCTGAGATTTTCTGATACGATTTCGGAAGAAGAACTTTTAGATGAAATAAAAAAACTGAATGATGACCCTGAGCTGGACGGATTTATCGTTCAACTACCGCTTCCAAAAGGAATGGATCAGGAAAAAATCATCAATGCCATCGATGCGAAAAAAGACGTTGATGGGTTCCACCCGGAAAATTTCGGAAGAATGGCTCTTGAAATGGAAGCATTTTTACCTGCAACACCTTACGGAATTATGACTTTGCTTGAAAGATATAATATCGACACCAGAGGAAAACACTGCGTTGTAATCGGTAGAAGCCGAATTGTCGGAAGACCAATGAGTATTCTGATGAGTAGCAAAGGAAATCCGGGAGATTCTACGGTAACTTTGGTTCATAGCCATACACAGAATATTGAAGAATTCACTAAGAAAGCTGACATCGTCATCGTTGCGTTGGGCGCACCAAAATATCTGAAAGGAGACATGATAAAAGACGGAGCAGTAATCGTGGACGTAGGAATTACGCGTGTAGAAGACGATGGTGAGAAAGGCTACCATCTTGAAGGAGACGTAGATTATGAAAGCTGCGAACCGAAAGCAGGCTGGATTACTCCGGTTCCGGGAGGCGTTGGTCCGATGACCAGAGCAATGCTGATGAAAAACACCTTACTTGCTTATAAGAGATATAATAAATAATTTTGCACCGCAGATTTCTTTTTGAAAATCTGCAGCATAATATGACAGAAAATCAGGATATTTTACTGAAAGAAGGAAAAATGCTCCCCGTAATGGAGCATTTTTACACTATACAGGGTGAGGGTGCGCACACGGGAAAAGCCGCATACTTCATCCGTTTGGGCGGTTGCGATGTTGGTTGCCACTGGTGTGATGTGAAGGAAAGTTGGGATCCAAACCTTCATCCGCTAAAGAGCGCTGAAGAAGTTGCCGCAACAGCTGCCAAATATTGTAAAACCATTGTTTTAACCGGCGGCGAACCTCTGATGTGGAATCTTGATATTCTAACCAGAAAACTGAAAGAACTTGGCTGCACCATCCACATTGAAACTTCAGGTGCATACCCAATGAGCGGACAACTGGACTGGATTACATTGTCACCAAAGAAAACCGGACTTCCAAAAGAAGAGATTTATGCAAAAGCAGACGAGCTGAAAGTTATTGTTTTCAATAATAACGACTTTAAGTTTGCGGAGGAACAGGCAGCAAAAGTTTCAGAAAGCTGCATACTTTATCTGCAAAGCGAATGGAGCAAGAGAGATGAAATGTATCCAAAAATCACCGATTTCATCCTGGAAAATCCTGAATGGCAAGCTTCGGTGCAGACGCATAAGTATTTGAATATTCCGTAAGTTTACAGAAACAAAACTACACCATGCAAAGACTTCGGTTTTCCCGATACTTTAAATCACTGATGATTTTCATTGATATTATAGTCTTTGCAGCGGTATTTTTATTTTTTTATCTGAAGCAACACTACTTCAAAATTTCGGTTGAGAATTATGAGGAAAATTTGCTTTCTTTAATAATCCTTGTCTTTTTCTGGTTACTTCTTGGAGGCAGAACAAAGCTTTATAATATACCAAGGACTCTTACCTATACCAATTATCTGGAAAGGCTGATGTCGCATATTTTCATCTTTATTTTTGGTATTTTTCTTTTAGCTAGAGTCATTGATAATCAAATTTTTAATGAAAACAAACTAATTATTGCCGTAATACTTTTTGTAGCCCTGTTTTTTATAAAATCATTAATATTTTTCTTTCTGAAATTCATTCGTTTGAAGGGTTATAACTATAGAAATGTTATGTTTTTGGGTGATAATTCGTCGTCCGAAGTTCTGAAAGAAAGAATTGCAAAAAGGAAAGACTACGGGTACAAAGTTTTTGATTATGATAACAAAGAGATAAATCTCAATAATCTCGCAGATTTCTGGAAAAAAAACGGTATCCATACTTTGTTTATCACTAGTGAAAATTCTATTGACTCTAATTTTGAAAACGAAATTTTTCAGGCAGCTGAATTAAATAAAATCAGAGTGGTAATCATTCCAAGATTCAGTAATAATAAATTCTTTTCTCATGAAATACAGTTTATTGAATCTCAACCGATCCTTACTCCTGTAAAGTTTCCTTTAGACTATTACAGTAATTCTTTTTTAAAAAGGACTTTCGATATTGCATTTTCTTTGCTTTTCTTAATTTTCATTGGTTTGTGGCTGTTTCCAGTCCTGGCAATTCTAATTAAACTAAACAGTAAAGGTTCGGTTTTTTTCGTACAGGACAGATATGGTTATCACGATGAGGTCTTTCGTTTAATAAAGTTCAGAACCATGTTTGCAGATGGAAATTCAAATAAAACAACCACTTTTAAAGGTGACCCCAGAATAACTTCCGTTGGTAAATTCCTTCGTAAAACAAGTTTGGACGAAACCCCTCAGTTCATTAATGTCCTTTTGGGCAATATGTCGGTTGTGGGGCCTCGGCCGCATATGCTTTTAGTTGATAATTTTTTCAAACCACAGATCAGCAGATATTCTGTTAGAAGTATGGTAAAGCCGGGAATTACAGGATTAGCACAGGTAAATGGATTGCGAGGAGATAAGGATGACATGAAAATTGAAATGGAAAAAAGAATTCTGGCGGATTCCTTTTATGTAAAAAACTGGAGTTTTACACTGGATTTAATTATCATTTTCAAAACTTTGGTTCTTATGATCGAAGGCGATAAAAATGCGCATTAATCCTCTGTAATAAAAAATAAAATCTTACTTTCGCAAGATGACAAAAAAATTCCTGACAGCCTTCGGCGAATATTTTCTTCTGATGGGAAAAGCGATAAAAAGCCCGCAGAAGAAACAGGTTTTCTGGAAGCTTTTCATGCGGGAAATCAACGACTTAGGAGTAAATTCATTTGGATTAGTGGTATTTACATCTATTTTCGTTGGTGCGGTTGTTGCCATCCAGATGTATAATAACTTTTCTGCATCGTCCTTTCCTATTCCAACACCTTTTGTAGGTTACGCAACCAAGGCCGTGCTTGTACTTGAATTTTCTCCAACAATTATTAGTTTGGTTCTCGCCGGAAAAGTTGGCTCTTATATTGCATCAAGTATCGGTACGATGAGAGTTTCAGAACAAATTGACGCTTTGGATATTATGGGTGTAAACTCTGCAAATTTTTTAATATTACCAAAAATTTTAGCTTGTGTCATTTTCAACCCGTTGCTTATTGCTTTAAGTATCGTGGTAGGGATTTGGGGAGGTTATCTTGCAGGAGAAATTACCGGAAACTGGACTTCCGCAGATTATAAAACCGGCATTCAGATGTATATGCCAAACCTTTTTTACTATTATGCTTTTATAAAAACTGCAGTATTTGCATTTATCATTGCAACGGTTCCGGCATATTTTGGCTATAATGTAAAAGGCGGCTCACTTGAAGTTGGCCGTGCCAGCACACAGGCCGTGGTTTGGACCATGGTTTTCATCATCATTTCTGAACTTATTTTAACACAACTAATCCTGGGCTGATGATTGAAGTAAAAAATCTTAAAAAGAAATTTGGCGATATTGAAGTTTTGAAAGGGCTTACAACGACTTTCGAAACGGGAAAAGTCAATCTTATTATCGGGCAGAGTGGTTCGGGAAAAACAGTGTTTTTGAAATCTTTGTTAAACGTTCACGAGCCAACAAGCGGAACAATTTTGTTTGACGGTAGAGACATTATGCAGATGAGCCGTGAAGAAAAACAGGTATTGCGTTCAGAAATCGGAACGGTTTTTCAGGGAAGTGCACTTTTCGATTCACTTACTGTGGAAGAAAATATTACTTTCCCTTTGGATATGTTTACCAACCTTACTTTCAGGGAGAAAAAGAGAAGAGCACTTCAGGTGATGGACAGCGTTCATTTAGAAGGAGCAAGCAGAAAATATCCGGCTGAGATTTCAGGTGGGATGCAAAAACGTGTGGCAATTGCAAGAGCCATTGTTAATAATCCGAAGTATCTTTTTTGTGACGAACCAAATTCGGGCTTAGACCCTTTTACATCAAACGTTATCGACGATCTTATCGTAGATATCACTAAGGAATATAATACTACTACCATCATCAATACTCACGATATGAACTCGGTGATGACTATTGGTGAAAAAATTGTTTACCTAAGAAACGGAATTCTAGAATGGGAAGGTGATAAGGATAATGTAATCACCGCCCGCAATAAAAACCTTATTGATTTCGTTTATTCATCAGAGCTGTTCAAGGAATTAAGAGAATATTTCCTGGCAACAGACAAAACATCAATTGAAAACATAGTAGTAAAATCCCCTAAAAATGAAAAAAATTCTTAGTATTGCACTTGTAGGTCTGTCAACCTTGACATTTGCACAAATATCGGTCTCCGGAAAGGCAAACCTGCTTTTCCCATCTCAGGAAGGAACCTGGAAAAACTTCACAGAAACCGTTGGAAATGCCTACACAGAAAAAGGTAAAAACAATGTAGGTTACAACTTTGGTTTATCCATTAAAATTGATACGCCAACGTCTCTGTTCATCATGCCTGAACTGTATTACACTACGTTCAAAAATGAATTTACAGACAGCGTAACCAATACCACCATCGAAGCAAAAAGCAACAGAGTGGATCTTCCCGTTCTTTTAGGATGGAACGTTCTTGGAAAAAGTCTTGGCGTTTTCGCAGGACCGGTAGCGAGTTATAATCTCAGCACCGAAAATCAGTATAATGATTTTAAAGAAAATGCTAAAAACAACTTCACGGTTGGTTACCAGTTAGGAGCACAGGCAAAACTGAAAAATCTGATTCTTAACGCGCGTTACGAAGGCGCATTCACAGAAGATCAGAGAGAATACGTAAAAAATTCCGCAGCCGGCTCATATACTGTAAGATACGACAACAGACCAAGTTTGTTTATACTCGGTGTTGGATACGAATTTTAAATTGTTAATTTCAACAAAAAGAAAATCCTCAGAATTAGTAGTTCTGAGGATTTTCGTTAGTATAAGTTGTTGATGTTGTACTTGTAGAGGTTGTTTGAGCAGCATTAAACTCTGCCTGTTGTTTTGCCAAATCTGCAGCCTGCTTTTCCAGTTCTGCCTTTTCCAGTTGGAGTTGTTTCAGTTCTCTTCTTTTCTGTTCCGCTTTAATTGCCGAACCTTTACTCACATATCCTACAATTCCGCCGATAATTAATCCGATTCCGATACCGGCAAGAATTCCCATTAAACTCAAGGGTTCAAATAGTCGGATAAAAGAAAATTCCGGCATCATATAATACAGCAGAAACGCCAGTGCAAGAAGAATAATTCCTATTAACGATAAATTTTTCATAATTTAATTTTATAATAATCAAAAAGACCTTTCCAAATTTACTAAAAATTCAGAAAGGTCACGGTTAAGTAATTGATTTATATTTTAAATTTTACCACCGGCAGCCTTGTAATATTCAAGTGCTTTAGGTAAATGTTTTTCTAAATCGGCTCTTCTGGTTTCTGGACTTGGGTGAGTAGAAAGGAATTCCGGCGGTCTCTGATTGTTGGTTGCCATAGATTCCATTCTGTGCCAGAAAGGCTGTGCTTCTCTTGGGTCGTAGCCCGCCATTCCCATTAGGTAAAGTCCCATTTGGTCGGCTTCAAGCTCCTGCTTTCTTCCATATTTCAGCAAAGCAACCTGTGCTCCGATTGGATATGCCTGTTGGAAAATCTGTGCCAATGCTCCGCTTGAAATTGTACTTCCAAGGATTGCCCCACCATACTGTGCAATCATTGCCTGAGAGATTCTTTCGTTTCCGTGTCCTGCTAAAGCGTGAGAAATCTCGTGCCCAAGTACTACTGCAAGTCCTTTTTCAGTTTGTGTTACCGGAAGAATTCCTGTATAAACAGCAACTTTACCTCCAGGCATACACCATGCGTTTACCGATTTGTCTTCAATCAGGTTATATTCCCAGCTGAATTCATTAAGATCGGCTTCTCTTCCGAGATTTTTATAGTAATTATTGGCAGCATTCTGCAGTCTAACTCCTACATTACGTACTTGGTTTGCAGCGGTGGTGCCTTTTATAACTTTCGATTTGCTCAGCACTTCATTATACTGCTGAACTGCCATCGTTGCAATCTGTTGGTCGTTCACCAGCTGCACCGATTTTCTTCCTGTAATAGGGTTGGTTGTACACGCTACCAGCGACAGCGTAACCACTCCAATTCCTAATATACTTTTTAATTTCATAGTGTAGATTATTTTGATTTGTTAGAGTAAAAACAATTTTTATTCCAAATGTGAAAGAAGAAAATTATTACACATTAAATTTAGCATTAATTTTGTATTATTAAAAACAAATCATACCCCTATGAAAAATTTTGTATTAATGATATTTGGCTTTTTTGCAATTATGCTTTCGTCTTGCAGCAGCCAAACTTATCTGGACCAGAACACATTAAATCAGGTTCTTGAAAATAAAGAATTTACATTTATGGCTGAAAAGGCATTGCCGACGAGCTACGATGCGATGCGAGTTGCCAATTCAATCCCTAATTATAATTCGAGCAGAATGACCAATTTGGACTACGGATATTCTATTATTATTAAAAAAGATGAATTGATTTCGGTGCTTCCTTATTTTGGACGAATGTATAATCCGAGCTACAATACCGACAAAAACAGTTTAAGATTTACCAGTAAAGATTACCGCATTGAAAGTACAGACGGCAGAAAAAACAGTAAAGTTTTTGTTATTATTCCAAATGATGTGAACCATATCCGTAGAATGATTTTGGAAGTTTTTCCTACCGGAAGAGCGTATCTTTCTGTGGATGCAAACGACAGACAACCGATTTCGTACGACGGTTATCTGATGAAGAACGAAGTTAAGAAGTAGATTTTCGGAGAAGTTTTTCTACAAATAGTTTTGCTTCTGTGCTAGGATTGGATTTCAGCTCAGAAGCATTTTTTTTGTGCTGTTCGTAACTGATTTCCGTAGAATTGTCTTCTCTCGTTTTCTGAAGAATATATTCCTGAACCCAATAATCAAAACGCTTTTTTGCCTGTTCTTCCCTTACGGTTTCAAAGTGATTGTTTTTCTTTTTTAATGAAATGAAATCGTCAATCTTTTCGTAAACCTCATCCAAACCTTCATTATTTAAGGCAGAACCGAGAAGAACGGGAGTTTTCCAATTTTTTTCTTTTTCCGGCATGAAGAACAGTGCACGAAGCAATTCCTGTTTTGTGGATTTCGCTTTCTGCAGATTCTCTTCATCAACTTTATTAATGAAAATTAAATCTACCATTTCCATAATTCCACGTTTGATTCCCTGAAGTTCATCGCCACCGCCAATTATCTTCAGAAACAAAAAAACATCGGTAATATCTGAAACCAAAACTTCACTTTGCCCTACTCCAACGGTTTCAATAATAATATAATCGTAACCTGCAGCTTCGCAAATCAGCATCGTTTCGAACGTAGTATTGGCAACGCCACCCAAAAACCCTGAACTTGGGGAAGGACGGATAAAGGCGTTTTTCTCTTTCGCCAATTCCTCCATCCTCGTTTTATCACCAAGAATACTTCCTTTGTTTAAAGACGAACTCGGATCGATGGCAAGTACGGCCACTTTCTTCCCGTTTTGCACAGCCAATTTTCCGAAACTTTCAATAAAAGTAGATTTTCCCGCACCCGGAACTCCGGTAATTCCAACACGAATAGAATTTCCGGTAAAGGGCATGATTTCTTTCAGAAGTTCTTCTGCCTGAACACGATGTTCCGGCTTTTTACTTTCCACCAAAGTAATGGCTTTGGCGAGCAGACGCTTATTGCCCGACCGAATACCTTCAACTAAATCTTTCGTGGAAAATTTCATGATTTCAAAAATACAAATTTATAATAAAGAAATCCCGAGACCCGGTTTTTCAGAGAGTAATAATTTTCCGTTTTCAACAAAACTTCCATTTGCAAAATCGTTGGAAATAAGATTTGCACCGTCTAAATCTGCAAAATCACATAATGCCGCAACCGCAATTCCTGCGGAAATTCCGACTGAAGATTCCGTCATACAGCCAATCATTACCTTGTAATTCAACTTTTTTGTATCAGAAATCAGTTCCAAGGCAGGCGTGATTCCGCCACATTTCATCAGTTTCACATTTATGGAAGAATAATTATCTTTCAGTTTTTCCAAATAAGTAATGTCCTGGCAATCTTCATCTGCCATCCAATTGACATTCAGCTTATTGTTTAAAATTTTATACTCACCAATTGGCCTTGGTTGTTCAACATAAAGAAACTGTTTCGAACGTTCATCATTTTGCAAAAACCAACAATCCTCATCCGAAAAACTTGTATTGGAATCCAAAGCGATTTCTTTACCGGTTTCAAGCAATTTAAATATATTTTCGCGGCCTAATCCGTTGCATTTTACTTTAAATGTGTTCCATACCGAACGTTCAATTTTGTTTACCTGTTCATTAATTTCTGAAATACTGATTGTATAAGATGATTCAGGTAAAACACTGACATTAATTAGATTAATTTCATTAAAAGATTTATTTTCAAGTTTACCAAACAAATCCCAATATGCGCAATCGAGTGCTGAAAGTAAAAAGGGATGCAGGTTTAAACTTAATAAATGATTGTAAAATTCTTTGGGATGCACAACGGCGGATTTTTCAATGAATGGTTTTATTTCATTCAGTTTTAAAATAAATTCATCAAGATCAATCCCATAATAATTTATTGCCACACATTCACCATAACCCGTTTTTCCTAAATGCGAAAGAGAAGCCAAAACTGCATCCCGAAAATCATAGCTGCCATAAGAAATCGAAAAGGTCTCTTTAAGATTCAGCCGGGTCTTTTTCCATTCAATTTGCATTGGTAAAATATTTGATGTGGATTATTAGCATAAATTTAATTAAATTTAATCACCAAAAAATAGAAGGCTATGAAAAAAACGATTCTTACAGCAATTGCAGCCACGGCACTGATGGTATCGTGCACACAACAAGGAACTACCGGATCAAAAATGACTGAAGCTCAGCGTCTTGTAGAAGGTAAAACTATTTTCGACAACTCCTGCGGAAAATGCCACGATTTACCAGATCCGAAGGCTCACAACGACACCGAATGGATTGGAATTGTAAATGCAATGGCGCCAAAAGCCAAACTTACCGATGCACAAGGAACTTTGGTTTATGAATATGTGACCGCAAACAACTAAATAAAGACTCCCAAATGGGAGTTTTTTAATTTAAAATTCATTTTTGTTTGGCTTTTAATCGGTAATTTTGAATAAAAATTACGCAATGAAAAGTCTTAAATTTTTACTACTTTTTGTATTCGTTTGGTCGTATTCTCAACAAAATTTACTGCAGTCGGGGCCAATGTTGGGCTATGTTGAAATGACTGAAGCCAAAATCTGGGTACAGACTAAAGATGCTGCAAAAGTAAAAGTACAATACACTTCCACTGAAAAACCAACAGAAAGTTACTTCAGCAACGAGGTCTCAACCGTTAAAGACAGTGGCTTTACCGCACATCTTATTCTTGACAAAATACAGCCGGGGAAGAAATACAACTACACAGTTCTGATTAATAATCAACCACTGAAATTTAATTACGAAACATCGTTTACGGTTAAAAAACTTTGGCAGTGGCGTGAAGATGCTCCCGATTTTACAGTAGCATTCGGAAGCTGCGCCTATATGAACGAAACTGAAGTTGACAGACCGGGAACTCCTTACGGAAGTAATTTTGAAATTTTCACGAGCATCGGAAACAAAAAACCGGATATCATGTTATGGGGCGGCGATAATATTTACCTTCGCGAAGCAGATTGGGACAGCAAAACCGGTATTTACCACCGTTATACGATGAGCAGAAGCCAGAAAGAACTTCAACCGCTTTTGGCGAATTCTCAAAATTTTGCCATTTGGGACGATCACGATTACGGTCCAAACGATGCTGACAGAAGTTAATATTTCAAACATCAGACTTTGCAGGTTTTCAAAGATTTTTGGACAAATAAATCCTACGGAAACAATCCTGAACAGAATAATGGTAATTTCTCCACCTTCAATTGGGGCGATGCTGAGTTTTTCTTACTGGATGACCGTTTTCACAAATCACCAAACGACAGAAAAACCGGTGACAGAACAATCCTCGGAAAAGAACAGCTCGAATGGTTTATTGATGCGATTACTTCCTCAAAATTCAAATTTAAAATCGTAGTTATTGGCGGACAGTTCATCAACTCGGCAACGAAATTTGAAAATTATGCCAACTATGCGGAAGAACGCCAATACATTCTCGATGAAATTGAGAAAAACGATGTGAAAGGAGTAATCTTTTTGAGTGGTGACCGACATTTCACCGAACTTTCAGGTTTGAAAAGAGATGGAAAATACACTATTTATGACTGGACCGTTTCACCTTTAACCTCGGGAGTTTCCACAAGTGCCGAACGTGAAAATAATGTGAACAGAATTGATGGCAGTCTTTTTATGAAGCACAGTTTTGGGATTTTAAAATTCTATGGCAATAAAGATAACCGCGCCCTAAAGCTTGAACTTTTTGATAAAGACGGAAAATCACTCTGGAATAAAGTAATTACTCAAAAAGAACTACAATAACAAGAAAGGAAACCAAATCGGTTTCCTTTTTTCTATTTCAAATATTTCTCTAATATCTCACATGCTGACTTCGGTAAATTTGTTCCCGGACCGAAGATAAAATCGGCGCCGTTATTATAAAGAAAATCATAATCCTGCTGAGGAATTACGCCTCCTACCACGATGGTGATGTCGTTGGCACCAAGTTTATTGAGTTCTTCAACAACCTGCGGAACCAAAGTTTTGTGTCCTGCGGCCAAAGATGAAACTCCGAGAATATGAATATCGTTTTCCACCGCCTGCTTCGCCACTTCCTCCGGCGTTTGGAATAATGGTGCAACATCCACATCAAATCCCATA
>CAZPQV010000064.1:0-11741 GCA_964588705.1 uncultured Chryseobacterium sp. | reverse complement strand
TTTGCCGAGTTGCAGATAGGTTACTTTTTTGAAGTCTGTTCCTTTTCCACCTGTTCCACGACCATCAACACATGCCACAATATAACCTTGCTGCACCAAGTGATTGAACCAAATTCCGTTTCCGCCGTCCCAGGAATTTGTAACACTTTGTGAACCCGGACCCGAATATTGATACATAAACAGTGGATATTTCTTGTTCGGATCGAAATTTTTTGGTTTCATAATCCAGGCATTCATTTGATTTCCAACTTCGTTTGGTATGGTGATGAATTCCTTTGCAACCCAGTTGTCAGCCTGTAATTTCTGAAGCATTTCATTGTTGTTCTGAAGTTCTTTCACTGTTTTTCCGGCGTTGTTTTTTAAAGTAAACGTATGCGGTTTTTTGGCATCCGAAGAAGTTTCAATAAAATAGTTGAAATTTTTGCTAAAGTTTGCTGAGTTATTTCCTTCGGAATTTGACAGGATTACAGATTTTCCATTGGCGATATTCACCTTCGAAACCACTTTATTGATGCTTCCTGTTTGGTTGGTTTGGATGTAAACTTCCTTAGTTTTTGGGTTATAACCATAATAATCAGTTACTTCCCATTTTCCTTTGGTAATCTGTCTTTTTAGTTTGCCATTTTGGTCGTAATGGTAAAGATGTCTGTTTCCGTCTCGCTCACTTCCCCAAATGAAGGAATTGTCATCCAGAAATTCCATGGTTACATTATCTGTTTCAATCCATTTTTCATCGGTTTCGGTGAAAAGTTTGGTTACGGAACCGGTTTTGGTATTTACTTTCAGAATATCAGATGCATTTTGAATTCTTTCTGAAGTAATCAGTATAATTTCATCAGCTTTTGCAGTCTGAATGACATTTGGAATGTAATAGTTTTTGAATTTAGATAAATCAATCTGCGATAAATTCCCTGAATCTAAACGGTAAAGATGTGCCGAAACGATAGAGTTGTTTTCTCCGGCTTTTGGATACTTAAATCTGAAATCCTGCGGATACAGTTTTTTACCATAAATCTGCATATTCATTTCCGGAACATCAGTTTCATCGGATCTTACAAAAACAATGGCATCCGAATTTTTCGTCCATTCGTACTGTCTTGCGTGTCCGAATTCCTCTTCATAAACCCAATCTGCAAGTCCGTTGATAACGCTGTTTTTCTTTCCGTCAGTCGTAATCTGGGTGATTTTACCTGAATTTAAATCCTGATAAAAAAGATTATTATCTGCAATGAAAGCCACTTTTGTAGCATCCGGAGAAAAGGTTGGTTCCTGAACGTAATTTCCATTATTCAAGCTGATAGTTTTTCCCGATTTTAGATCTTTTACATCAAATTTTCCAAGGAAAGAATGTCTGTAAATTGGTTCACTTTCCTTTAATAACAGTATTTTTCCTTCATCATTGGAAAAGGTATAACTGCTGAAATTACCATCAACAATATTCCCGATTTTTTGTGAGGTTTTATACGAATATTTTGCAATTCCGTCGCGCTCGATTACGGCGTAGTTTTCACCGTCTTTCAGCGAGGCAATGCCTGCAATTCCTTTGCCGCGGTAGTAGCCGGAATAAATTTTGTCGAGGGTGATTTCCTGTGCCAGCGAGAATTGAAAAGTGGCAAAAATAATCAGTGATAAGAGTAGCTTTTTCATAATTAAAAATGTAGAAGTTTCAAATATAATCATTTTCTTAAAAAAGGTTAAAGTTTGCTTTTGGAGATTTTATGGCAGGTTAATTGGACTTTTTCAGGTGCCAAAACACAAAAAAATATTATTATGGAAACAAGTTCTCAAAATCAAAAATTAAGACAGTATACACTGAGCGATTCGGTAATTTATACAGGTTTTGCATCGTATCAGGATGCTGAAAATTATGCCTCAGAAAATGGAGGAAACGTTGTTGAAGTAGGTTTCAGAGACGGAAATGATAATCCTGAACTGACTTCAGAAGGCGGTTTGCTCGAAAATAAATCGCATTATCATGTAGAAGCCGGAACGGAATATAAGTTTATTCACTCCGCAGATCCGGGATTTAGAGATTATGCAGATCAGCTTCAGCAGTTTAAATCGAATGAAATTGACCGTAACAGTCCGGAAGAAAAATATATGTCGAACGGTGAAATAGAAATTGCCGAAGACCCAATTATCGTTTTAAAAAATAATGAATTTGAATCGGTAACTTCCCGCGAGCGTTCGAAATATCTGAAGCAGGCCAATGTCTATGAAATTGGTGTGAAGCAGCCACTGACCGATGAAAATAAATCTTAAAATTTATAGAGATGAGCAAGAGAAAATATTCAAAAAAAGCTCAGGAAAAAATAGGAGAGGTAATGCACGAGTTTAAGGAAGGAAAACTGAAAACCTCTGCAGGAAAGAAAGTGACCGACCGCAAACAGGCCATTGCCATCGGAATTTCGGAAGCTGAACAGGGCGGATTGAAAGTTCCGAAAAAAGAGAAAAAATAAGTATTAAACAATTTCGGCGGAGCCAAAGGCTCCGCCGAAATTTATATTATCAAAACAAAAGTTACTTCTTAAGCGTAGATAAGTTTGTAGTACTCATCCGCCATTCTATCACTGTTGAAAGCGTTCTTCACATCTTCCATAGCGTTTTGCTGTACTTTTCTCCATTCATCCGGACGGTCGTAGTACATCGGAAGAATTTCGTTTTCAAGGATTTCGTAAAGTTTCTCCAGGTCGTAGTTATCCTGCTCGTAAACACTCATATTCTCGTAATCTGCTTTTTGTACCACGAATGAATTCACGCCGTGATTTGCAAATTCCGGAATCCAGCCGTCATCAGTAGAAAGGTTTACAGAACCGTTCATTGCAGCGGTCATTCCTGAAGTTCCTGAAGCTTCTCTCGGCACTCTCGGGTTGTTCAGCCAAAGGTCTGAACCTTGCTTCATCAGCTTACTCAATGCAAGTTCGTAACCTGTAAGAACCGCCATATTCTTGTGATTTTTGCTTTCTTCAACTAATAAATTGAAAGTAGAAATTGCGGCATAATCCATCGGATAAGGCTTTCCTCCCCAAATAATCTGTACCGGATATTTAGGATTGTTCAGTAGTTTAATAAAACGTTCCTTATCGTGAAGCAATAAATCTGCACGTTTATAACCCGCAAATCTTCTCGCCCAGACAATGGTAAAAGTATTTGGATCAAACAGTTTTCCACATTGGTCTGCTACTGTTTTGAATAGTCTTTTCTTAATATGTTTTTTTCTGAAATCAAAAAGAATCTGGTTCGATTCGTCCATCGCATCATAAAGCGGTTTATCTGCCCAATACTTAAATTCCTGTGAGTTGGTGATATGTTTAATCTCGCAGATGCCATCGTATTTGCCCCACATTGCGCGCGAAACGCGTCCGTGAAGTTCAGAAACACCATTCGCCACTCTCGCCATTCTCAAAGCACAAAGTGAGTGGTTGAACATGTAAGGATCGTTGTAACCTTCAATTTTCTTCACTTCCTCTTTGCTGAATCCCGAGAAATAAGACATATCGTAGCAAAGGTCCATGCTGTGTTTTTCGTTTCCGGCTTCTTCAGGCGTGTGTGTTGTGAAAACAAGTTTTTCTTTCACAGCATTAAGATCACCACCAAATTTTCTTAGCAGGTAAAACGCTGCAGGAAGTCCGTGTGCTTCGTTCAGGTGATAAACATCTCTCTGAAAGTTCATCATATCCAAAAGTTTGGCTCCACCTTTTCCAAGAAGGATGTACTGTGCCACTTTTGTAGATTCGTTGGCGTCGTATAATCTGTGGCAGATTGTTTTCGAAATATGGTCGTTTTCCGGCACGTCTGTTGAAAGGAAGAACATTGGCGCAGTGTGGAAAATCTCCGGATCAAGATACCATACTTTTACCCAAACCGGTGCACTGTGTATATCTATTTGAAATTTGATGCCTGTATCCTGAAGGAAACTGTACATTTTTTTAGTCCATGTTGGCTGTAGAGTTTGGTCGTGGTTTCTGGCCTGGTCGTAATAACCGAATTTCCACAAAATACCGATTCCCACAAGGTCTTGCTTAAGGTTGTAAGCACTTCTCATATGCGAACCTGCAAGGAATCCCAAACCTCCCGAATATATCTTCAGCGATTGGTCGATAGCGAATTCCATTGAGAAATAAGCGACCTTTTTTGAATATTCAGGGTTGATGCTGAAAGGCATCTGGAAGTTTTTAAAATCCATCTTCTTCAATTTAAAATTTGACGGTGCAAATGTAAGAATTAATACTTTTGTTTTAAAATGATTTAGAACCGGTTTCGTTTTTTCTAATTTATATCAGTTTTAATATTAATAAAAGTTTAATTTTTGTATTAAAGGAGTTTTGTATCATTTTTTTAATTAATTTAGAATCATAATATTTTGATATTCAAAAACTTCATTTATGAAAAAGTCGTTTTCCAATGAAGATTTGGTCAAGAATTTAAATCTTTATTATCTCAATCGGCATTTGAAGAAAAAGCCAATAGAGCGCTATCACCGCGAAATTGACAGTTCTAAACTTCACGACCGCGAGAAATACAGAAAGAAGTCCGAAATATTACTTCTCAACTCTTTTCTCCACCATTTTCCTCAGATCGAATTCGAAAATCTTACTTGTGAAAGCCCCGATTTTATCGCCAACATCAACGGAAAAACCATAGGGATAGAACTTACAGAAGTCATCAATCATCTCGAAATGAAGAAGATTGAAAGCCAGATCAACAAAATATTCCGCCAAACAGAAATACTGCTTGAAAACGAAGACACCCCGAAATATCGCGGTGTCTATTTTTTGGAATTCCATCAGTTTTCCAAAATCGATTTGCTTGAGAAGCAGGAAGAAATCATTCAGAATATCCGCAAATGTATCGTTAAGAAAAAAGCTTCCGGCTATATCAAAAAAATCAGGAAAACGCATCACCGGAGAAATGTTTTCATTACTCATGATTTCAATCTCAGCTTATTTGATGGACTTTGCTCAGATAAAATCATTAATTTAATTCATAAGAAAAACGAGAAATTTCCTTTTTATGACAGTAATGTCGATGAATGTTGGCTCATAATTGTTTCGGATATGAATTCGCTCGCATCGCGGTTTACTTTCATTCAGAATAAAGAAAATCTCCGACAGATCAGTTCTCCTTTCGATAAAATTCTTCACCTCGAAAATCTCTGCGGAAATCTGATTCATATTAAATAAAAAATTTTATAACTTGGGATTAAATTTCATGTTATGAAAGAACTTTTCATTAAAAGATTCAGCTATTATAAAGAACTTGGCGACAAAACTTTTGCTCAGCTTACAGAGGAGCAGCTGTTTTGGCAATATAATGAGGAAAGTAATTCTGTGGCGGTTATTGTGAAACATATTGTCGGAAATATGCTCTCTCGGTGGACGAATTTTCTTTCTGAAGACGGCGAAAAAGATTGGCGAAACCGCGATTTGGAATTTGTAAATACTTTCAAAACCAAACAGGAAGTTCTTGATTATTGGGAAAAAGGTTGGGCATGTCTTTTTGAAGCATTAAGCCAGATTACTGCCGAAAATATTGATTATACTATTTTTATTTGCGGAGAGAAGCACACGGTTTTGGATGCGGTACTTCGGCAATTGGCGCATTATCCGTATCATATCGGTCAAATCATTTACATTGCCAAGATGCTGAAGAATGCTGATTGGAAAACACTTTCAATCCCAAGAAATCAATCCGAATCTTTCAATATAGAAATGTTGAAAAAACTTTCAGCCGAAGAAATTCCTGAAAGTTCGTCTCCGGTTTGCTACGCAAAAAGCCCCGAAATTCGGGAGGATTATAAGGACGGAAATCATTAATTTTTTGCTGCTACAATATTTTTTAATTTAATAAAATAATACTGTAATTCACTTTAAAAATTCTTTTAAATACTTGATAAATATCATATTACTGAAACTGTATTTGTGACATTTATCACAATTATTCGTTCTCCCTAAAGACTGTTCTGTTTATAACTTTACACTGTTAAAATAAAACACAGCGTTATGAAAGCGGATACTACAATCACAAGGTCTCTTGTGGACATTTTAGAAGAATTGATGCAGCATCCGAAGGATTTCCAAGAAACTGTACAAAATCTCTTCAGCTACGGCTACGAAGATTACAACAGACTTTTTGAAATAGACAGCATCGTAGTAAAAAACGAAACCTATAAAAGAATTCCGGTTTTCAGGGGCAGAGACTGTGTTGCCATTCTCATGATTTGGGGAGTGGATAATATTACGGCAATTCACGATCATGTTAATTACGATGGCAGCATAAAAGTGCTTAAAGGCATGCTTACTGAAGTCAGCTATCGCGAAAATTCGAATTTTATTGAATATGACGGTGTCGGAACGGCACTCGAAAATCATGTTTTTCCGGAAGATTTTGGCGGAATTCATTCCATTGTGAACAGTAACGAAGGTATTTCGGTGAGTTTACATGTTTACCGAACAGATCAGTTGAATCTTAAGGGCGTAAGAATTTTTGACACCGCAAAACGACGCGTCGCATGGCTGAATGAAAACGCCGAATACTGCTCATGGAATCTTCCTGCCGATGCCTACGAAAGAATAATGAAAATATAGAACACAGATTAAATAATAGAGAGAGTTTTTTTTCGTTTGACGAAAATAAAAATCACAGAATTGTCTGTGATTTTTATTTTTATGGATGTATCGAAAATTAAAGAAAATAAAATTCTGTAAATTTGCAGCCACAAAATTATGGAACAATTAAATACAAAAACCGCTGCTTTTCACACACTTGGCTGCAAACTGAACTTTGCGGAAACCTCTACCATTGCACGTCAGCTGACGGGTGCCGGTTACGAAAAAGTAAGTTTTGATGATAAAGCAAGCGTATATATTATCAACACCTGCTCTGTTACGGAAGCAGCAGACAAAGAATGTAAATATCACGTAAAACGCGCGATGAAAGCCAATCCGGACGGTTTGGTAATTATCGTTGGATGCTATGCACAGTTGAAGCCGGAAGAAATTTCAAGGATCGAAGGTGTGGATATGGTGCTTGGAGCTAAAGAAAAATTCAATATTCTGAGTTATTTGGATGATTTGGAAAAGTCTTCGGGAGAAGGAATCGTGCATTCGTGCGAGGTTGATGAAGCAGATTTCTTTATCGGAAGTTATTCTATTGGCGACAGAACGCGTGCTTTCTTGAAGGTTCAGGACGGTTGCGATTACAAATGTACGTACTGCACGATTCCTTTGGCAAGAGGAATTTCACGTTCAGATACAATTGAAAATATTGTAAAAAATGCACAGGAAATTGCAGCAAAAGATATTAAAGAAATCGTTTTAACCGGTGTGAATATTGGTGATTACGGAAAAGGAGAATTCGGTAATAAAAAACATGAGCACACTTTCCTTGATTTAATTACTGAGTTAAACAAAGTTGAAGGGATTGAAAGAATCCGAATTTCTTCAATTGAACCGAATCTTTTGAAAGACGAAAGCATTGAATTGGTGGCGAAAAGTAAAAGTTTTGTTCCGCATTTCCACATTCCGCTACAAAGTGGAAGCGACGATTTGCTGAAAAAAATGAAACGCCGTTATATGTCGAAACTTTATTCGGACAGAGTTGCAAAAATACGTGAAGTGATGCCGGATGCAGCGATTGGTGTAGACGTAATTGTTGGTTTTCCGGGCGAAACAAATGAAAAATTCCTAGAAACCTATAATTTCATAAACGAACTTCCGGTTTCTTACCTGCACGTTTTCACATATTCTGAAAGAGAGAATACCGAAGCAGCAGAAATGGAAGGTGTTGTTCCGGTTGCCGAACGTAAGAAAAGAAACAAAATGCTTAGAATTCTTTCTGAGAAGAAGAAAATGGCATTTTATCAAACGCAGTTGGGTAAAACACTTCCGGTACTTTGGGAGCACGAAAACAAAGATGGATTGATGTTTGGTTTTACCGAAAATTATGTGCGAGTTCAGAAGGCTTTTGACAGTTCTTCAGTGAATGAAATTGAAATGGTGACTTTGGGCAAAATAGAAAATGACGGAACGGTTTCCATGGTTCCTGTTTTAGAAAAAGCTTAAATCTGTAATTATCAGAATGATAAAATCCCAACTTTCATAGGAAGTTGGGATTATTTTTATAAATCAACATTTATAGAGTTTTTCAATTAATGGTTGATTTTTTCATTAAAATTGATAATAATTATTCGATTATCAAAAAAACTTAAATTTTCATAAACTTTATCAAATTTATATCAATAGTTAGAAATTTCTATTAAATTTTAAGTAAATTGCTCTAATTTATTATTTGATTAATTTTGGACAAAAATATCGTTTATGAGAGATAAGTTTTTCCGTTGGGGAATAATTCTTTTGATTTTTACGTGGACAGTTGCGCTGCTGATAAAGACCCATTATTGGATTCCGATTTTGCTTACCTGCATCTATCTTCTCGGAATTTATAATGCAACGCAAACCAAGCATGCTATTCTTCGTAACTTCCCTGTAATTGGGTATTTCAGATATTTGTTTGAAGGGATTTCTCCCGAAATGCAGCAGTATTTCATTGAGCGTGAAACCGATGGAAAGCCATTCCCAAGACATCAGCGTTCTGCAGCGTACAGACGAGCGAAAAACCTTACAGATACCGTTCCTTTCGGAACTCAGCTTGAGATAAATCATAGAAAATATGAAGGGATTAAGCATTCAATTTATGCTAAAGCGCCTTCTCATGAACTGCCTCGAGTGATGGTGGGTAATGAGCAGTGTTCGCAGCCCTACAATGCTTCGCTCTTCAATATTTCGGCAATGAGTTTTGGTTCTTTGAGTGACAGAGCGCAGATTTCATTGAACAGAGGTGCAAAAAAAGGACAGTTTTATCACAATACCGGAGAAGGAGGTATTTCACCATATCACCTTGAAGGCGGCGACCTTTGCTGGCAAATCGGAACCGGATATTTCGGTTGTCGTGATGATGATGGAAAATTCAATCCTGAACTTTTCAGACATTATTCTACAATGCCGAATGTGAAAATGATTGAAATTAAACTGTCTCAAGGTGCAAAACCAGGACATGGAGGTGTTCTTCCGGGCGTAAAAAACACGCCTGAGATTGCAAAAATCAGACACGTAATGCCTGGAATGACCATTATTTCTCCACCTTCGCATTCTGCTTTTTCTGATGCAGCAGGTCTTTTAAGATTTGTTCAGCAGTTGCGTGAGCTTTCCGTAGGTAAACCAGTTGGTTTCAAACTTTGTGTAGGCGATACCAAGGAATTTGAAGACATCTGTACCCAGATGAATGTTCTAAAAATCTATCCGGATTTCATCACCATTGATGGAGCAGAAGGAGGAACCGGAGCAGCACCACCGGAATTTTCAGATGGTGTAGGAATGCCTTTGGAACCGGCATTGATATTTGTGAACAGAACACTTAAGAATTTCAATCTTAGAGATAAAATAAAAATTATTGCAAGTGGAAAAGTTCTTACATCGCTGGATATTCTCAGAGCAATTGCGATGGGTGCCGATCTTTGTAATAATGCCCGCGGATTTATGTTTGCATTAGGATGTATTCAGGCTTTGAGATGTAATACCAACGACTGTCCGACCGGTGTTGCTACACAGGATAAAATGCTGATTAAAGGACTGGATGTTACCGACAAGTCGGAAAGAGTATATCACTTCCATAAGAATACACTGCAAACCTGTAACGAACTGATTGCAGCTGCGGGAAGAGATTCCTACGCTCAGGTTGATCCATCCATGTTTATGAGAGGGGATGAGTTTGAACAGCTTTCAGACCACTACTTCCCTGATATTCTTGGAAATGTAAAAGACCGGGAAAGAACTTATTAAAAAACAAAAAAGAGATTCAGAATGCTGAATCTCTTTTTTTATAAAATGTTTTTTAAATCTATCTTGGAATTGATTTATAAACCTGGAAGTTAAAAACAAAACTTCTGTTTCTCCAGCCAATCATACCATAAGCGTTGTGCTCGTCTCTTGCAAAAGCCGCTCTCGATGGAACGATGATGATTCCCTGCATATTGTACGGTTCAGATTTTTCTTTGTTAAAAGCTTTGAAGTGTTTTAGACCTTCCTGAAAACCTTCAATTTCATAGTAGCTTCTTGGTTTTTTGCTGGCGTCCAAAGTTGACTGTTTTACGTAGTAGAACTGTGGGTCAACCTCAGGAACACCCGTAGTTTCTACCGTGTTCAGAAGTGGTGCTTCCGAAACAAAACTGATGACACCTTTTTCTTCATTCGAAAGATATCCTACGGTCTTTGTCATCAGGTGAATTATATCTGTTGTACCAATCGTAGTTCCCGGATCCGGCTGTGCGCCTTCTCTTTTGATCACAATAACTCCTGAAGCAAGTTTTTGAGGATTCAGAGATGAAAGTTTTGGCATATTGTCATCAGCTGTCGAAGATGTGCTGAATGCTTTGATGTTTCCTTGGGCATCAAGATAATGGTCTTCCAAATATTTGGCAATCGCTGCATCGTCGTTCGAGTTTTGCGTAGCAATGCTTTCTACTTCTTTAATGGTTTCCATTCCCGGAACTTGTTCATCTCTTTTACAGGAAGTAACTGTAAGGGTGAATGCCGCAATATATATGAGTGCCTTTTTCATTTAAATCATTATTTTTGAAACGCAAAAGTAAGAAAAATTATGAGAATCGATAAATTTTTGTGGAGCGTAAGGTTTTATAAAACCAGGAATATTGCTGCAGAAGAAATCAAGAAAAACAGGGTTTCTATAGCAGAAAATACTGTGAAATCTTCAAAGGAAGTTAAGGAAGGTGATGTGATAAAAATCCGCAAAAATCAAATCGATTATAAAATAAAAGTGCTTCAGATTCCTAAAAGCAGAATTGGTGCGAAACTCGTGCCTCTGCATGTTGCCGACCAAACAGATAAGGAACAGTACGAAATTCTGCAGATGAGAAAAATGCAGCAGGATTATTACAGAATAAAAGGAGAGGGAAGACCGACGAAAAAGGACCGACGCGAAATTGATGGCTATATTTCAGCAGATATTTCCGGTGAAGATGAGGTAAGCGATGAAGAATTTTGGGATAATTTCTTTAATGAGGAGGAAGAAGACGAATAACTTCCTCTACGATTTCGTCGGGTTTTTTATTGTCCGTCGCCACGGTAAACTGACATTTTGTGTAATACGGATTTCTCTCGAACAGATGTTTTGCAATAAACTCCGGCAAATCATCATCTGGAATATCGGCAATCAAAGGCCGTCTTGCTTTTTGTTTTGAAAGTCTTTCAGATAATGTTCCAATATTTGCTCGTAAGTAAATACTGATGGAGTTTTGATTGATGACTTCCATATTATTGTAATAAGCGGGAGTTCCGCCTCCTAAACTCAAAACCGTGTTTTCCTGGGTTGCTAAAATCACTTCCAAAGTTTCTCTTTCTTGTTTTCGGAAGTAGATTTCACCTTTTTCGGCGAAGATTTCGGCAACAGTTTGCCTGTTTTTTTTCATAATTTCCTTGTCCAAATCCATGAGTTGAAAACCAAGTTTTTCACTCAATATTTTGGAAATGTGCGATTTACCGCTGCCCATATAACCTGCAAGGGAAATTATCATATTTTTAATTTCTACAAATGTCTAAAAAAATTTTGAGTTTTTAAAAAAAGCCCTATCTTTGCACCACTTTTTAACAGAGATGTCTGTTGCAAGTGGCCGACCTGGTAGCTCAGCTGGTAGAGCAATACACTTTTAATGTATGGGTCCTGGG
>CAZPQV010000063.1:5165-11816 GCA_964588705.1 uncultured Chryseobacterium sp. | reverse complement strand
CTATGGAATCTTCATCGCGCATACTTCCGCCCGGCTGAATGATGGCTTTGATACCTTCTTGAGCACAGAAATCAACCACATCGCGGAATGGGAAGAACGCATCGGAAGCCAAAACCAAATCGCCTTCAAATTTTTCTTTAGCCCTTTGTACCGCCTGCTCTGTAGCCCAAATTCTATTTACCTGTCCTCCACCGATTCCCAATGCCTGAATTCCGTTGGACACCACGATGGCGTTTGATTTTACATATTTCACTACTCTCTGAGAGAACATTAACGCTTTCTTTTGCTCTTCAGAAGGCTTGAAAACGGTTACTGTTTTGATGTCTTCGGAAAACTTGGAATCGTTATCCTGAACTAGAATTCCGCCATCAATTTTCACCCAGGTCTGTTTATCTGAAACCGGATTTTTGATTTTGATAATTCTTAAATTTTTCTTCTGGTTTAAAATGGTTAAAGCATCTTCATCAAAATCAGGTGCCATTACGATTTCAAGGAAAGTTTTATTGAGTTCTTCCGCCGTTGCAGCATCAATTTTGTAATTCATTGCGATGATTCCGCCAAAAATAGAAACCGGATCGCATTCGAATGTTTTTTGATAAGTTTCCAAAGCCGTTGATCCAATCGCAACACCGCAAGGCGTGGAATGTTTCACAGCGCAGCAAGCCATTTCGTCTTTGAATTCCTGAAACACTTTCCAGCACAAATCCATATCGCGAAGGTTGTTGAAAGAAAGTTCTTTTCCGCCCAACTGCTCGAAATCTTTCATGGCTCCATTCTCAAAAGTGGAAGCATAATACGCCGCAGACTGATGCGGGTTTTCACCATATCTTAAATCTGAAACTTTCTTGTAAGATGCGCTCAGATACGTTGGATATTCTTCATCCAGAAGCATTCTTGAAATGGCAGCATCATAAGCAGAAGTTAAGTTAAATACTTTTCCTGCCAGTTTTTTACGGGTTTCTATAGTTGTATTTCCGTTTTCTGACATTTCCTGCTGCACCTTTACATAATCTTCAACATCAGTAATCACCGCAACAGAATCGAAATTCTTGGCTGCAGAACGCAACATTGATGGTCCGCCAATATCGATGAACTCAACTTTTTCGGCCAAAGAAATATCTTTGTTCACATTTTCGAAAAACGGATACAGGTTCACGATGACCATATCGATTAATCCGATTTCATGTTCCTGAACGGTTTTCATATGCTCTTCGTTGGAACGCACCGCCAATAATCCACCGTGAACTTTTGGGTGAAGGGTTTTCACTCTTCCGTCCAGCATTTCAGGGAAGTTGGTGACTTCATCAATTTGGATCGGGTTCAGTCCGGCATCCTTCAAATGCTTGAATGTCCCACCGGTTGAGATGAGTTCGTAGTTGTTGCTTTCTAAAAATTTAGCGAAATCGGTTAATCCGCTTTTATTGGAAACACTGATTAATGCTCTTTTCTTTGACATTTTATTTTTTACTTTTTATTTTATTAAACACAGAGTGCACAAAGTAAGCACAGAGGACACAGAGATTTTTTAAAATCCTGATATTTTTCCTAAATATTTTTTCTTAAGATTTTCTCAATCGCCCTCGGGAAAATTTCATATTCCACTTCGTGAACTTTTTTCGCTAACGTTTCAGGTGTATCATTTTCATCTACCGCTACTTTTCCCTGA
This sequence comes from uncultured Chryseobacterium sp., assembly GCA_964588705.1. GTDB lineage: Bacteria > Bacteroidota > Bacteroidia > Flavobacteriales > Weeksellaceae > CAZPQV01. Next base: position 10,150 of record CAZPQV010000063.1, on the reverse strand, counting down.
AGTATAATTTCACCTTCATCAATTCCGGATGTTACAAAATGAACTGTGGCACCGCTTTCTTTTTCTCCGGCTTCAATGACCGCATTGTGGACATACATTCCCCACATTCCGAAACCGCCATATTTCGGCAGCAAAGCAGGATGAATATTGATGATTTTCCCTTCATATTTCTTGCAGAATTCTTCACTTAAAATCGAAAGAAATCCCGCCAGAACAATTAAATCTACTTTTTCAGGAAGAATATTTTCTATTTTTTCAGAAAACGATTTTCCGCGTTTAATCAAATGGTTTTCAATTCCGGCATTTTCCGCACGCTGAAGGCCATAACATTCACGATCAGCAACAACCAGCGAAACTTTTGCATTGGAGATTTCACCACTTTCGATGCAGTCTAAAATTCTTTGTAGATTGGTTCCGGAACCACTGACTAAAACAACGATGTTTTTCATAATTTATCAATGGAACAATCTAACAGTGTAACAATATTGATACATTGTTAAATTGGCAAACTGTTACATTAATTCTATTTTTTCTGAACCTTCTGTAATTTCCCCGATAACATAGGCATCAGGAATCAGTTCAAGACATTTTTCAACATATTTTTCATCAACCACCACCGTCATTCCGACACCCATATTAAATGTTCCGTGCATTTCCATTCGGTCGATATTTCCGCGTTTTTCAAGTTCGAGCATCACACTTGGCACTTTAATATCTTTTTCATTGATCGTTGCGCATAGTCCGTTCGGAATAATTCTCGGAACGTTTTCAATCAATCCGCCACCTGTAATATGCGCAATACCGCTGATTTCAACATTATCCATCAGTTTTTTGATGTCCTGATAATACAGTTTTGTAGGAACCAATAATGTTTCATGAATCGGTTTTCCTTCAAATTCTTCATTGAAATCCGGGAAGATTTTTCTAACCAAAGAAAATCCGTTGCTGTGAAAACCAGAACTTGGTAAAGCAAAAATTTTATCTCCTTTCTTGATTTTGGAACCGTCAATCACCTGATCTTTTTCTACAATTCCCACGCAAAAACCTGCAACATCATAATCTCCGGGTTGATACATCCCAGGCATTTCAGCAGTTTCGCCACCGATTAATGCGCACTCGTTGTCTTTGCAAGCTTTCACCATTCCCATTACAATTTCTGCGGCAACATCAGCATCCAGTTTTCCACACGCCAAATAATCTAGGAAGAATAATGGTTTTGCACCGTGACAAACAATATCGTTGGCGCACATCGCGAAACAGTCGATCCCGATAGAATCATAATTTTTAGTGTCTAAAGCGACTTTCAGTTTGGTTCCAACGCCATCAGTACCTGAAACCAAAACCGGATTTTTGTAGCCACCGATTTCATAAAACGCGCCAAAACTTCCAAGGTTGTTCAGTACATTTTTGTTGTGGGTTTCTGCAACGGCAGATTTAATTTTATCAACGGTTTTGTAGCCTTCTTCTTTGTCTACTCCGGCGGATTTATAAGTATTGCTCATTTTTACTTTTAATCTTTTTTATTATATTTTCTTTAACCACAAAAGAATCAAAAGTTTTTTTTTACCAAAAACAAGTGAAAAATCAGCGTCAATAAAGCAAACAAAAACCTTGAAATCTTTGATTTCAATTTGTGAACTTTTATCGCGTCATCATTTTAACTTTATTCTTTTGTGTCTATTGTGGTTTAACTAAATTATTATAATCAAAAAAGCCGACAATCTTGCAGACGTCGGCTCAGTATTATTTTGTGGCGCAGTTTCCGTTCCCAAAATGTTGGAAATATTCCTTTCTTGAAAATGGTTTCTGCGTTGTCATTTTTCTTAAAATTCAGTTTTGCGAAATTAGCAATTTTTAATGAGTTTTGAAAATCAAAATTATAAACATTTGAAAGCCGTTTCAACTGAAATAATTACTTTTGCTGCAACAAATAAATAAACTATGGCTTCAGGATTTTTTGCTATCCTCGACGATATCGCTGCATTGATGGACGATGTGGCTGTTACTTCCAAAATTGCAACCAAACAGACGGCAGGAATTCTTGGCGACGACCTTGCGGTAAATGCCGAAAAAGCGACAGGTTTTCTTTCTTCAAGAGAAATTCCGGTGCTGATGGCGATTATGAAAGGTTCTTTCATCAATAAACTGATTATTGTTCCGATTGCTTTTCTTCTGCAATGGCTTTTTCCTCCAGCAATTAAAATCATTCTTGTAATTGGTGGACTTTACCTTGCTTACGAAGGTGTTGAAAAAGTGATTGAATTTATTTTCCACCGTGAGAAGAAAGGCGAAGAAGTGATTGAGGAAGTAAAAGAAGATCCCGATGCCGAAAAGAAAAAGATAAAATCGGCCATTACAACGGACTTTATCCTTTCCATTGAAATTGTAATTATTGCTTTGGGTACAGTGCTTGCCGAGCCTATGACGATACAAATTATTACCGTTTCCATTGTCGCCATTATCGCAACAATTGGGGTTTACGGAATTGTAGCGCTAATTGTAAGGATGGACGATGCCGGCTACGGACTGATTAAAAAATCCGGTGAAAAAGGATTTCTGCATACTTTAGGTGAATTTCTGGTAAAAGCATTGCCTTGGGTGATTAAAGGTTTGGGCGTTATCGGAACCATCGCTTTAATTTTGGTTGCCGGAGGAATTTTCGATCACAACATTGATTATCTGCATCATCTGTTACCAAATGTTCCGTCAATGTTAAAACAAGCTATGTATGGAATTGTTGCCGGACTGATTATGGTGCCGGTATTTATGATGCTAAAAAAGGTTTTTGCTTCGTTTAAGAAAGTTTAATTTTCAGTTATCTTTAATAATAAAGCGTGCCAAAAACGGCACGCTTTATTATTACTTTTGTCTTGAAACAAAACTAGCAAAAATTCAAGACTGGAAATTCAAAATGATCTATTAACTAAAGTGCGATTTCACAAGTTCAATTTTTTCTTCTAATTCGGCTTTTTTCTCTTCATCAATCACGCCTGTTCCCTCTTCAAAAGTTTCTTTGAATTTTGGCAAGACGAAATTCGTAAGCACATTCGCTCCGCTGAAAGGTGCACGTTTCATAAACACTTCAGAAACATTTTTTCCACCGCCGGCGCCCGGAGCTGTTGACAGTAAGAAAACCGGTTTGTCGCCAAAATGTTTACGTTCTTTGATTCTTGAAACCCAATCGAATACATTTTTAAAAGCCGCTGTATAAGCTGAATTATACTCAGCCAGTGACATAATAATTAAATCTGATGCATCAATTTTATCTGCAAATTTCTGCGCCAAAGGATGAACACCGATTTCTTTTTCGCGGTCAGTGCTGAATAACGGCATCTCGTACTCATTTAAATCTACCAAATCAACATCGGCATCTTCAAACTTGGAAAGAACAAATTTTACCAGTTTTTTGTTAATCGAATCCGACGAGATAGATCCTGCAAAAGCAAGTATTTTCATAATTTTTTTAATTTATTTAAGGTTAAGGTTAAGGTTAAGGTTAAGGCTAAGGTTAAGGTTAAGGTTAAGACTAAGGTTAAGGTTAAGGTTAAGGTTGAGGTTGAGGCAAATGTTGAGGATAAGGTTTAGTTATTAATCTGCTAAAATACTTAATAACTAAACCACTGAACCATTCATCACTAAACCACTTATCCACTATTCCACTACAACTCCATCGGCACTTCCATCAGCAAAATTTCTGATTTTTCAAGTGCTTCAAGGTTAAAACTGTCCACATCTTCAATACCAAGTCCGTCTCTTTCAGAAAGTTCGATATCACCAATTTTTGCTTTTCCTGAAAGCACGAAAACATAAACGCCGTTTCCTTTAATGTTCAACTGATATTCTTTGGAAACTCCACCTTCAAAATCGGCGATATTAAACCACGCATCCTGATGAATCCAAACTCCTTCATCATCCGGATTTGGTGACAAAATCTGCTGAAAATCATTCGGTTTTGCGTTTTCTTTTATTGAAATCTGGTCATATCTTGGCTGCACACTCATTTTATTCGGAATCACCCAAATCTGAAGAAACTTCACTTTCTCATCCTGATTTTTATTGTATTCGCTGTGCATCACACCTGTTCCGGCGCTCATCACCTGTATTTCGCCTTTACGGATAACCGCCGTCGTTCCCATCGAATCTTTGTGCTCCAAATCGCCTTCCAACGGAATAGAAATAATTTCCATATCGCGGTGTGGATGCGTTCCGAAGCCCATTCCCGATTCTACGGTATCGTCGTTCAGCACTCGTAAAACTCCAAAATTCATCCTCTCCGGATTATAATAATTGGCAAAGCTGAACGTGTGGAAACTCTTCAGCCAACCATGGTTTGCGTACCCTCTTGTATTTGCTTTGTGAAATGTTGTTGTCATAATATTCTGTTTTGTGTAATACTTCATTTTACTGATGCAAAGATACCGCTACCAAACTCCCAACACATTGATTTATGGTAAGAAAGGACGGAGCTGGAAGCTGGGAGTTGGAAGCACGAAGCGCGAAGTTTATTAATATACTTCAATTCTCCCACTCTCAAACTCTCCAACTCATGAAAAGGGCTAGTTACGATTCGGCTTCGAAAGGAAAATTCCGTTTTCATAGAATTTTGTAATTTTAATTCTCAAACTCTGTGTCCTCTGTGTTAAACTTGGTGCACTCTGTGTTATAAAAAACTTCATTATGAAAATATTAATGAAAAGAACCTACGAAGAAGCCGACAAATCCGACGGCTTCCGTATTCTGGCAGACCGTCTTTGGCCCAGAGGAATAAAAAAAGAAAACGCACATATCGATTTATGGGCAAAGGAAATTTCGCCTTCTACAGACCTTAGAAAATCCTATCATTCCTATGAAATTGATTTCAAAGAATTCAGCAAAGAGTATCTGAAAGAACTGAAAGAAAATCCTAAAACCAAAGACTTTCTAAAAAACTTAAAAGAACGCAAAACCGTTACACTTTTGAGCTCTGCAAAAGAAATTGAGGTGAG
>CAZPQV010000063.1:0-5155 GCA_964588705.1 uncultured Chryseobacterium sp. | reverse complement strand
TTGAAAAATTTTATAGAAGATAATAATAAAAAATAAGCCAAAAAAAAATCCATCTGTTCGACGGATTTTATAAATATTATTTCAATTTTTTACGCATATTTCTCAACCTGTGCGCTGTCTTCAATATTCTGTTGAGCATCATCATCTTTTCCAACTCCTTTCAAAGTCAGGGAAATAATTCCGGCAATAATCATTGCAACACCGCCTACAACCACATAACCAATGGCGTAATTACCAAAGACGCTGTGCACAATTGGTCCACCGAATATACCGTTTACAATCTGCGGCAATACGATGAAGAAATTGAAAATCCCCATATAAACTCCCATTTTTTTCAACGGAATTGCATTAATCAGCATCGCATAAGGCATTGCCAAAATACTTGCCCAAGCAAATCCAACGCCCAGCATTGAAATCCAAAGCAGTGAAGTATCTTTAATAAAATACAAAGAAATCAGCCCTAATCCTCCGCAAAACAGAGCGAAAGAATGCGTCTGTTTTTTACCAATTCTTTTAGCCAAAGGAATCAGCAGAAATGCAAATCCGATCGCGAAAAGGTTGTAATACCCGAAAAGCTCACCAACCAAATTCCCTGCATTATTGAACTGCTCAGATTTTGCATCATCCGGTGCCAATCCAAAATGGTGAGTTGCAATAGAACTCGTGGTATACACCCACATCGTAAAGAGTGCAAACCATGAAAAGAACTGCACTAAACCTAAACTTTTCATCAACGGTGGGATTTTTGTAAAATCCTTGAAAATATCAGAAAGTTTTGCTTTTTCTTCAACTTCTTCCTCCTCCTCAGAAAAATCGGCGAAGTCTTTTGGAGAATATTCTTTAGTCGTAAGAACGGTATAGAGAATCGTCAGCAATAAAACTGCTGCCCCAATATAAAACGAATAAATCACGGAATCGGGAACAAATCCTTCGGGCGCAACGTTGGAAACGCCCAATTTCGTTAACCAAGCCGGCATATTGGAACCGATTACTGCTCCAATACCAATCAGGATCGTCTGCACCGAAAAACCAATGGTTCCCTGGTGTTTTGGCAACATATCACCAACCAACGCACGGAAAGGTTCCATAGCCACGTTTATGGATGCGTCCATCATCGCAAGGAAAAGCACAGCAAAGACCAAAACTCCACCGGCAAGAAATACGCTCACAGAAGCAGAATTCGGCAGAAACGCCAATCCAATTGCAGTAAGAAGCGCTCCGATGAGGAAATAAGGTTTACGTCTTCCCCATTTTTCAGACCAGGTATGATCGCCCAAATGTCCGATAATGGGCTGCACAATCAGTCCGGTAAACGGAGCTACCAGCCAAAACCAGGAAAGATGATGCACGTCTGCACCAAAATTCTGAAGAATACGGCTCGCATTACCATTCTGTAAGCCAAAAGCCATTTGAATTCCAAGGAATCCCATACTCATATTGATGATTTGGAGTAATGAGAGATTCGGTTTTATTCTTTTTGCCATAGTTTATTAAGTTGAAAATTGATAATTGAAAATTGACAGTTATTTATTTCTTTAGGTTTTCGATTTCTTTGGTTTCGATATCCGATTTCGTTTTGATGACTTCACCAGCAACATCGTTTGGAACCGTCATTGAAAGAACGTATTGTTTGATTTTCCAACCTTTTGGAGTTCTCTCCAAAACACCGCTTCCGCGACAGATTTTCATTTGGGTTTCAAGCAATTCATCAAACCACGCATATTTACCATCAGCACTGAAATAGATATTTCTTTTTAATGAAGTGAAAGACCACGCTTTGCCTTTATCAAAATGAGGTTTTGCATACTCCATAAACTCCTTTTTGTTCCAGATTTCATTGGCATCGGTTCCGATGAATGTGGACTCTTCGGCATATAAATCGAAATAGTTTTTGAAGTCAGCTTTGACAGCATATTCATTCAGATTGTCCAATACAGTGTTGACGTGTTTTTTCTGAACATTTTCGTAGAAGCCTTTGGTTTGGGCGTTTAAAAATGAAATAAGCACCACAAAAAATAATAAAAAGAGTTTTTTCATTCTAATAATTTTAGTCACAAAAGATTTAACTTGTGAGATAATATTATATTAAATTATATTAAGTTCACAAAAGTCTAAAAATCGCAGGTTTTATTCCAATTCTAAAATTAATGAAGTTTTTGGAGAAACCGTCAATTTATTTTCAGTGCTGATTAAATATTCTTTTCCGGAGATGACTTCTCTTCCCTTGGAGATTCCCTGTAAGCTTTCTGCAAAACGGGATAAATCGAAAGAAAATTCTTTTTCATTATTGTTTAAAACCACCATCACTTTTTCATTTTCATTATAACGGAAATAGACGTAAACGCTTTCCACAGGCATATAATGAGTTGTTTTCCCGGTATGAATCACTTCCTTTCCTTTTCTCCAGTTCAGGATTTTCTGAGTGAAATCGTAGAACTCTTTCTGCTCCGCAGTTTGAGTTTTCGGATTAAAAGCATTCTGCACATCACCTTTCCATCCTCCCGGAAAATCCCTTCGGATATCGGCATCTCCTTTGGATTTTTCGCCACGCATTCCGATTTCGGAACCGTAATAAATTTGTGGAATTCCGCGGATGGTTGAAATTAAAGTTAATGCCATTTTATAATATTGGGGATTGGAATTAAAAATCTCATTCCAGCGCTCCGTATCATGATTTTCAAAGAAGACCAGCATATTGTTGATGTCCGGATACAGAAAATCACTGCCCAAAGCATTGTAGATTTTAATCATTCCTTTGTCCCAACTTTCCTGCTCTTTCAACGCATTTTGTAAATCGGAAAACAAGGTAAAATCCATCACCGAAGGCAAGTTGGAATTATAGCCGTCGATCTCAGCAATTTTAGAATCCTTCTGCCAGTATGCGATATGCGCCGGCTGATACATCCAGGCTTCACCCACTATATTGAAATTCGGGTATTCGTCGGTAATTGCTTTTGCCCATTTTGCCATGCCTTCTTTGTCGTTGTATGGATAAGTATCAACACGAAGTCCGCCCAATTCGGCGTATTCAATCCACCAAATAGCGTTTTGAGTCAGATATTTTAAAACTAATGGATTACTCTGGTTGAGATCTGGCATTGTTGTATCGAACCAACCGTTGAGTGCTCCTTTTTTATCGATTTCTGAAACATTTTTATCAAACTGTGAAGTCGTGCGGTAATTGGAACGCTTGAAACCATATTTTCCTTCGCCATCAGTAAACTGATGAATCCAGTCTTTCATCGGTAAATCCTGAATCATCCAGTGAGAAATTCCCCAATGATTGGTCACATAATCCTGAATGAGCATCATTCCCCGCTCATTCAGTTTCCGCGAAAGTTCACGGTATTCTTCATTGCTTCCGTATCTGCCATCGATTTTATACAAATCTGTTTGTGCATAACCGTGATAACTGTAAACCTTTTCATTATCCTCATTCACCGGTGTGAGCCAAAGTGCAGTGACACCCAGATTTTGAAGATAGTCCAGATTATTGATGATTCCGCGCAAATCGCCGCCGTGTCTGCCACCAGGATGAGACCGATTGACTTTCTCTGTTAAATGTGGTTTAGAATCATTGGATTCGTCACCGTTGGCAAAACGATCCGGCATAATAAGATATATCACATCCTTGGAAGTAAACGAAGATCTGTCGGCAGAGCCGGGATTTCGCTGTTTCAGTTCATAAGTATATGAATTGATTGTTTTCTTACCCTTTTTTAAGTTGATTTTAAACTTTGAAGTGTTGATTTCCTCAGTATTAATGGTGATAAATACATAGTTCGGATTTTCAACTTTTGTTAAATCTTTTATCTGGACACCATCTGAAAGTTCGATGGTTTGGTTGGCAATGTTTTTCCCGTAGACCAAAATCTGAAGTTCAGGATTTTTCATGCCTTTCCACCAGAAAGCGGGTTCTACTTTTTGGATTTGTGCGAAGGCAACAATCGAAATTACAAGGGACAGAAATAATATTATTTTTTTCATTTTCTTTGTGGCGCGAGCGAAGCGAGCGCCAATTTTACAGTTTGTTGGAACTAGCCCCGATTGCAGCGGCATCCTTTTGTGGAGCGAAGCGGAACAAAAGATACAGCGGAAAGCGGGATAAAGCTCCTAATAAATTTATTTAACAGGTTTTACCGATATCGCATAACCACCGCTTCGCGCCAGTTTTACCGGAATTTTGGTTTTGCTGTTAACGGTCTTTTTGTAAATGTGATAACTCTGAGGATTGTTGATGTAATCAGCATCTTTACCATCTTCATAAATGGTTGCTTCGTACTTTTTGCCCTTCGGAAGGAATGAGAAATCCACGACAAAAGTTCTCGCATTTTCATCGGTAATTCCACCTACAAACCATTCGTCTTTTCCTTTGGTTTTACGGGCTGTGTGAATATAATCTCCCGGTTCCGCAGCTAGAATTTTGGTATCATCCCAATCCAGCGCCACGTCTTTGATGAACTGAAAAGCATCGAGGTGACGGCGATAATTTTCTGGCAAGTCGGCCGCCATTTGCAACGGCGAATACATCACCACGTAAAGCGCCAACTGCTTTGCCAATGTGGTTTTCACATAGTTATTGGCTCCCGGATCGTAATAATTCATCTGAGTTTGGAAAATTCCGGGTGTGAAATCCATCGGCCCGCCCATATATCTGGTGAACGGCAAAATCGTTTCGTGGTCCGGATTATTCCCTCCCATTGCGGCAAACTCGGTTCCGCGGGCGGCTTCCTGAGCAATCCAGTTCGGAAAGGTTCTGTTGAGGCCGGTTGGACGAATGCTTTCGTGGGAATTGACCATTATTTTGTATTCTGCTGCTTTTTCTACCACACGCTGGTAATGCTGCACCATCCATTGTGAATAATGGTGCTCACCTCTTGGAATGATATTTCCAACGTAACCTGTTTTTACAGCGGTGTAGCCGTATTTTTTCATCAGATTGAAGGCAGGTTCCAGCCAACGTTCATAATTGGTTGCTGATGCGGAAGTTTCGTGGTGCATCATTAGTTTTACACCTTTGGAATGGGCATATTCGTTGAGCATTTTGATGTCGAAATCCGGATAAGGTGTAATAAAATCGAATACATATTCTTTGGATTTCCCAAACCAGTCTTCCCAACCTATGTTCCAACCTTCTACAAGTACCTGTGAGAAT
>CAZPQV010000062.1:0-11907 GCA_964588705.1 uncultured Chryseobacterium sp. | reverse complement strand
GGCAATGCCAAGAATTGATCTTACCAAGAATGCAACAGGAGAAGCATTTGGTTTAATAGAATACCGTCCGAAAATCAATGAAAAATGGAACATATATTCACGAGTGCAGGGAACTTACGTGCATGCGCTTGCAGACGATTTCCATGCGAGAAGTTATATCCGTGCACGTGCCGGATTAACGCATGGTGATATCACTTTTGGTTTGGGAGCGAACTTCGAATATTAGGGTCCGCTGAAACATAACGAGAACAATATCGGCGGGTTTGTACAGATACTGTTATTTTAGTATTTAATTTTTTACTTTGGAAAGTCGCAGGATTTTATTCTGTGGCTTTTTTATTTTCTGAACACAAAATAAACAGCAAGAACCAGACAAACCGCAGCATAAAAATGATTGATATTCAGTTCCATGGTTCGAAAAGCCAACCGTGCGAAGATTACAAAAACAACCAAAGTAATAACTTCCTGTATTACCTTTAACTGAAAAAGATTAAAAGGACCGCCGTTCTGCACAAAACCAATCCTGTTCGCAGGAACCTGAAACATATATTCGAAAAGTGCCAATCCCCAACTGATAAGGATTATCGCAAAAAGTCCGGTCTTTTTCAGCCAGCCCATTTCTTCCATTTTCAGGTGGCCGTACCATGCTAAAGTCATAAATACATTGGAGATAATTAGGAAAAGGATTGTAATGATACCTTTAGTCATTGCTGAAATTTTTCACAAAAATAATAGAAAAAGCACCGCGAAACGGTACTTTTTCCAACAATAAAGATATAAAGTTTAACTATGAAATTCCTCTTAGTTTCTTTTCCAGTGCAATGGCTGCCGGGAAAAGAATATTGTTTTCAATATGAATGTGCTTGTGAAGATCATTTTCGAACTCCTGAAGCATTTTGAAACTTACCTGATAAGTGCTACATCCGTCAGCCGGTATCGTATATCCGTCCGTAAGTTCAGCGATTTTTTCAAAGCGTTCACCTTCTGCCTGATGTTCGTCTTTCATCATTTCTACAGGGTTTTCTACAGAACCGAAACTTGCAGTATCAAGTGGTTTTCCGTCTCTTTCTGCAGCTACCATTTTTCTGATGAAAGGGAAGAGGATCAGTTCTTCTTTTTTGAGATGTGCTGCCAAATCCTTTGCAGACTCTTCAAAAAGCTCGTAAACCTGGTGCAGTTCCGGATGTCTTCCGCCATGAACTTTTGCAATCTTATTTAAGAATTGCTGCAATGCCGGAGTTTTTTCCTCAACATATCTGTGGTGAACTTTCTCTACATAATCTGCCAATAAATCAAGAGGCCAGGTTCTGTAGTCCGGTGTTCCGGAGTTTACTTCATTTATTTTTTCAAGATCTCTGTAAACGTCTTCAGGATTTATTTTTTTCGGTTCGCATGCATCCTCAATACTTCTGTTACCTTTACAGCAGAAATCGATTCCGTATTTTTTAAAAACTGCAGCCGATCTGAAATCGTCCGCTACTATTTCTCCAATTGTTTTCTCAAGTGTTGCCATATTCTCTCTTTTGATACCACAAAGATAAAACATATTTTTAAATCGGACAAATTTATCTTATTTAAAAATGAAAATATTTTAATCTTATTATTTAGAGATTTAATAAGGAAATAATTTCCTCAGAAAACAGGGTGGATAAAAGAGAACTTTACTGTTAATTTTTCAAACGGAAGATTCCCTGTTCGGTTTTGAGCGCGAGATCGTAAAGTGAAAATTTTTGTGACATCTCAGCAAGTTTCTCACGTATTACTTTAAAATCATCATGAACAGGGCAGGGATTATCGTTGGAACATTCATTTAATCCTAGTCCACAGCTTTTAAAAATTTCATCACCATCGATTAGTTTTATGATGTCGAAGATTTTTATTTTTTGAAGGTCTTCTTTCTGAAAAATAAAACCTCCCTGTTTCCCACGAATCGATTCCAGCATATTATCACGGCAAAGTTGCTGCAGAATTTTTGCGGTAAATGCTTCCGGCGCATCGGTGGCCTGTGACACTTCTTTTACATTAACCCGGCGTTCCGAAAGGCTTTGTTTCGCAATATAAATAGCGGCTTTTATAGCATATTCGCAGGCTTTTGAAAACATATTCTTTTATTTAAAAAACTGCCATTTCGGAATAAACGCCAACAGACCGATTCCTACGAAAAGGAACAGTGACGTAACATCCGAATACAGAAATGTATCTAAAAAATAAAGATGGAAAATAAAGTGCATCGTGGTTGCAACTGGGAAAAGAAAGATACCTATTTTACGGTAAAAGTAGATAAGAATCACTGAAAGAACGATTAAAATATCAACCGCAAAAATCAGATAACAATACCACATAGGGATTACGATATCCTTGTCCTGCGCTTGCAGAAGCTGATCAACATCAATCCCGATTCCCATGATTGCAAACAGCAGAAGCGCGGCTAAAGACAATATAAACCCCATTCCTTTTTCGGGTGATTCGCCTTTAAAATACTCTTTTTCCATAAGTGTAAAAATAAAAAAAACTTATGACATTATCATAAGTTTTTATGCTCAAAAAGTAGTGGTGTTTTACACCGAAACTGCTTTTATCAGTCTGTTTTTGTCGCTTAGATATTCTTCCATCGAAATCATACTTTCAGTTCTCATTACATCCTGTATGTCGTCGATTTGGTAGATGATGCGTTTTGCATCGTCTGTATTTCTTGCTCTTACTTTACAGAAGATATTGTATTTTCCTGAAATTACGCTTGCTTCAATCACGTTCGGGATGCTTGCCAGTTCCTTAAGAACGTCCTGAGTTCTGTTGGATTTTGTAAGAAGAATTCCGATAAATGCCGTGAAATGGTAATCCAGTTTTCCGTAATCGATGGTAAGCGAAGAGCCAAGGATAATTCCTGCGTCTTCCATTTTCTTTACTCTTACGTGTATTGTTCCTGCAGAAACATCCATTTGCTTAGCGATTTCTGTAAATGGCATTCTTGTGTTTTCTACGAGAAAATCCAATATTTTTTTGTCGATTTCATCAAGTTGGTAATTCATGATCTATATTTATTAAATTATTAAAAAATCAATTAATTTGTTGCAAATTTACAAAAAAAATAGAAAATGAAAAAATTGAGGCTTTAAATTAACAATATTTAACAAGTATATGATAAATGTCAGTAAAAATTTATTTAATTGAATCTATTTTTACCGAATCATTCACAACCCGAACGGAATCCTTCGTGGTCTTTTTCTTTTTTCTTTTAAATAAAGTGTTAAAACTCTTACTGTAAACAACACCTACACCATAAGTTTGGTTGGCTGATGAGTTAGCCGCACCCGTTGCTACCAGCCCGATATTGGATGGTTTGGAGTACACGCGTACGAGTCTTGTTCCGTCGTTTTTCTTGCTCCAGTCGTATTCGATAATACCTTCTCCTGAAAGATAATCGGAGGCAGTATTTTCGGTTCTTGTAATCGGAACACCCAAACCGGTTTTTACGGTAACACGCGGTGAAAGGGCAAAACTCACACTTGCATTGGCGCGGTCTCCGGTATTTGAAGCATTGTCGCCACGAAGGTAATTTAGGTCAACCTGGACCTCATTACTAATGGTATTGAATACAGAACCCAACTGTTTGAAAAGCATTGTGTATCCCAAAGACTCTCCGGTAATACCAAGATTGGCCAGATCGAATCCGCCAGAATCCTGAACGTTGAAACTGTTGAGCACGAGCACCGAACCAAACTGAATGACTTTTTCGTCCTCATTGCTCATTTTCCCTGCTAAAGTTTCTTTCAGCTGGCTTGAAAGATCCGGCGCGGAAAGTCCAAGCGCAACATTCGGACTGTTCAGTGTTCCGGTGATGTCTACGGATAGCATTACATTTACAGGAGGTAAAGTATTTACACCAAGATATTGTCCGGCGTTGGTTACGGTTCTGAGATAATTTGCGGTGATATCCAGTTCCGGAGTCATAGCATTTCCGTCCCAACGCATACTGCTGTTTTTAGCAATCTGGAAGGTTCTTTCGAGGATTGCTTTAGATACAAATGTTCCGCTGTCCACGATATAACTTCCGTTCATGGTGATATTTCCGTTCGGGAACATTCGGAATCTCAAAGGATCTGCATTACCGCGAACACTGATGTCACCAACATCTTCCGGAAGAAGAACGTTTACGGTGGTTCCTTTATCTACGGCAACATTAAAGTCGAGATTCATATTAACACCGCTTCTTTTCTTTTCTTCCATTACAATATTTCCGCCTTCTTCTTCCTTCAGGAATCTTAGCATTTTAAACTCATCAACACCGGAAGTAGAGCCGGCATTAAAAGTGAATACACTGTTATTTAATGCGCGGAAAGGTTCATTTAAATCCGTTGAAATATTTAGTCCGGAAACCGGTCCTGAAACGTAAAGGTTACCTTGCCCATAAACTCTTCCCCAGAATAAATCGAAGTCTCTCTGTTGTGTATTAAGCACCATAAGATTGTCTGCTCTCATGATGAGATCAACACCCATGGATGCAAGTGTTTCGAAACGGATAACTCCGGAAATACTTCCTTTGGGAGTGTCTCTTCCGTCTCTCGCCTGAACGTCGTTTAAGATTGCTAAACCTCGCGATAAAGGAATTACAGTATCTTCAAAAGAATAATCAACACCGGTGAAATTCAGTTTCATACCGAAACCACTCAAAGCAATGTCACCACTGTAATCTACATTATTCATAGGACCAACAATGGAAAGAATTCCGTTGGCTTTACCGCGCATATTTCCGAAAACACCTTTAACAAATTCCTGAGTAAAAGCCAGATCGAAATCTTTCATGTCGGCTTTTATGTCCAGAGATGGAGTAGAGGTATTGTTATTAATGGTTCCGGTAACGTGCAGATTATTATCTCCGATAATTCCTGCGGAAATCACTTTTGCATCGATATCAAATACGTTCGTCGTCTGACTGTTTTTAGCATTTATGACGATATTTCCCATATCTTTTCCGCTCATGGTAATATCATCAACCGTAAGGTCAACCAATGGTTCGAGGTTGTTTTGGCTCATCCGGAAATCGAATTTTCCGTTGGCAATTCCGTGGATATCCATCGTGTTTCCGCCCTGTTGCATTTCCAAGAGTTTCCCGATCTGGAAGTTTTGAACTTCACCCTCGGCCTGAAAATCTTTGGCAGATTTGAAGATGGCATTGTTTAAAAGAAGAGAACTGTTGTCAGAATATATTCTGAGATTTTCAATTAAAAAATCTCCGGTTTTCTTGCGGTATGTGATGGAATGGTTGAGTTCCGGACTGGTATCTACATGCCAAGCAACATTATTAAATTTAAGTTCTGTCGGTTCAAATCTTATGACATAATCTCCTGCTGCATTGGTGGTTTGGTTCAGGTTTACGGCATAAGCTTTCAGGTTCTCATTTTTCTCATCGTCAGGCGTTCCATGCAGGAAATTGGCTGCAAGATGCAGGCGCTCGTTATTTTCGTTTCTTCCTGTAAGCGTGATATCTTTCAGGATGTTTTCATTGTATTCAACACGGTCGATTTTCGCAAAAATCTGTTCATCGAGATTGGCGGTATTTATCCTTACAAGAATATTATTTACCATAGCACTGTCTGTAGAAGTGCGTGCCTCTTCAGAAATACTGTATGCCGGGTTCAGTGCAGCCATCGCACGGTCAGCATCTGTAATTTCCTTGGTTTTCGTCATGATGTAGGTAAGACTTTGTGCATCGGCATTCAGTACCAAATTGTTCGAATTTCCATCGTAAGAACCGGAAACTATAGCACCATTCGGTATTTTTAAATTTGGCTCAAAGTAATTTACCAGTCCCTGCTTCACATCAAATTCCATATTGAAACTTTGACCGCGGTACAGTTTTCTTGGTGGCGGCCCAACGAGAATTTTCTGTAAACCGTTCTGAATCATTCCTGCTAAATCTTCCAGCTGATATTTCCCCGCAATTCTTCCGTTGATTGCTCCGGGAGCGTCCACTTCAATCACCCGGTTGTTGTTGGCATAATAAACCTTCAGATCGGCATTTGGAATATTGTATTTCTGATTTCCGTTGGTGAAAGCAAGTCCCTGCATATTGGCATCGACATTCAGGTCGTTGAGGTCCGTCATCGAAATTTTTCCGTCAATAACACCGCTTATAATCTGATTTCCCGGCTGTCCGCTGAAATAATTAATGTTCAGATGTTTGATGTCTGCAATAACGTCTGCGTTTATTTTCGAAGTTTTAAAATCAATAAATCCATTTACATCTGCTCTTACCTGATCATCATTTACATTAATGATTCCCTTATATGTTTTATGGTCGAGAATTCCGTCCAGGTAAATATTATTGATATTCTTGTCCAAAATGTCGATGCTTGCAATATCGGCTTTGGTTCGGATTACCATGGTATTGACATCAAAACTCTGTCCGTCGAAATTTACTTTTCCGCTAATCAGTCCAACCTGCGGCATTTTGGTGATGGTTTTTGCATTCAAGTCTCTAACTTCTGCATAACCACGGTATTTTGGCAAATCTGTGCTGTAATCTTCCAGATAAAAATTATTCAAGCGTGCCTGTCCTGCTCCTGTGATGAGGTTTCCATTTGGAACATAAATCTGCTCCGGCATTACTCTTACGGCTCCTGAATAACGCAGTCTTCCAAAATCATCCGCAAAATTTTTCATCTTGCTTGAGATGAAAGTCGGCATCATATTTTTCAGTCCAACATAAGTGAAATCGGTGGTCAGACTGTTGGTTTCAATCACGAATTTTCCGTCTAGAAGGTTGGTGAATTTTGCGGTATTGGTGGCAATGCTTACTTCCTTGTTACCAAGAACAAAATTGTTGAGATAGAAATTATTCAGCGGTCCACGCATTTTTCCTGAGATGTTTACAGGTTTGTAATTATCCCAATCGGTCACAAAATAACTGATGTCGTAACCACTGATTTGGCTGCCTCTTTTCATGTCCATATCCCAACGGACCTTATCTGTAAAATCTGCCCAAGAACCGTTGTTGAGATTGAATTTTAGATTTCCCTGCAGTAACGAATGTTCTGTATTGAAAGTTAAATCTTTCAGTGAAAGGAAATCATCCGTCAAAGCAATTTCGGTAGAAAAAGTATCAACAAAATGCTCTTTTCCCCAACGTGCGGTGCGGAAAGTCATATTATTAATCTGTGCCGAAACGTTGCTGCCATTCACTTTCACGCTTGGTGCCAGCAGGTTTACATTGGTCGCAGAAAGCCATCTCCCGGCATCTCCTTCGGTATTTTCATTAACAATTGAAACTTTGGAGTTAATAAGATTTACCCTTGAGTTTAGTTGGAATGGCGGTTTATTGGGGTCGGCTTTTTTTCCAGAGTCGAAATTTCCGATGTAGCGGATGAAGTTTGAAATACTGTCGCCTTTATAGGTGATTACTTTGATGTCGGCTTCAGTAAGTGTAAGCGCTTTAAAACTCAGTGAATTGTTGTCTTTTGAAAGGGCGTTTTTAGCCAGCGAAAACCAATCGGAATTGGCGCGAAATTCTTTTGCTTTGATGAACTCAAGGCCTTTGTAATCCTCAATGGTTAGGCCTTCTACAGTAACATCGCCGAAATAATTTACAAAGATTTTATCGGTGGTCATTTTTGCTTTGAAATCCTGATTCAGAACTTCAAGTGCCTGCCGCGCAGCCCACTGTTTGGTAACATTCAGATTGATAACAACAAGAAAAGTTGCCACCAGAAAAAGCCCAATCCAGAAAACATACTGCAGCAGTTTTGCCCACCACTTGATATCGGTAACGTCTTTGGCTGCCTGTTCTGCAAATTCTTCGGCAACTTCTACAGGATTTTCAACCACATCTTTTGCCAGCTCTCGTGCACCTTCAACGGTTTTTCCAACGGCATCACCAACCTTTTCCGGGATGGATTTATTTTGATTTTCTAAATTTTGGTTTTCGTTATTATTCTCTAAATTTGCCATTGTAATGAGCGAGTCAACAATAATTTTGGGTATCGAATCGTCCTGCGACGACACATCTGCTGCCATCATCCGTGGAAATAAAATCCTTTCAAACATAGCAGCCAATCAGGAAATACATAACGAATATGGTGGTGTAGTTCCGGAATTGGCTTCACGTGCTCATCAGCAAAATATCATTCCCGTGGTTCAAAAATCCCTAAGCAAAGCAAATATACAACAAAATGATATTTCTGCCATTGGATTTACGCGCGGTCCAGGACTTTTAGGATCACTGCTCGTAGGAACTTCTTTTGCTAAATCTTTAGCGATGAGTTTAAATGTTCCGTTAATTGAGGTAAACCACCTTCAAGCCCATATTTTAGCGCACTTTATCGAAGATGCAAATATTATGCCCCCGAAATTTCCTTTTCTCTGCTTAACGGTGAGTGGTGGGCATACGATGATTGTTTTGGTAAAAGATTATTTTGAAATGGAGATTATCGGTAAAACGACCGATGATGCTGCCGGAGAAGCATTTGATAAAATCGGAAAGATTTTCGATTTAGATTATCCTGCAGGGCCCATTGTTGACCGTCTGGCTAAGGAAGGCGACGAAAATTCATTTAAATTTAATAAGCCAAAACTCGAGCATTACGACTATTCTTTCAGTGGGATAAAGACTTCGGTGCTGTATTTTATTCAGAAAGAAATAAAGAAAAATCCTGATTTTATTAAAGAAAACCTTAATAATCTTTGTGCATCCGTTCAGAAAACCATTGTTGATACATTAATGGATAAACTGGAAAAAGCGGCAGAAGATTACGGTATAAAAGAAGTAGCGATTGCCGGCGGAGTTTCGGCCAATTCCGGTTTGAGAAATGCGATGAAAGAAAATGCAGAACAACTCGGTTGGAATATTTATATCCCAAAATTTGAATATACTACCGACAATGCTGCCATGATTGCGATGGTTGCGCAGCTGAAATATGAAAGAGGGGAGTTTGCGGATCTTTCGGTAGGCGCCACGGCGAGATATGATTTAGAGGAGGATTTTAGAGGTAAATCTGAAGACTGATTTTTTTTTGAACCATTAAGATTTTTAAGTGTTTAAGTTAGATTAAGGATTCGTAAGCGAATTTAAGCATCGGATTATTTCAGATTTATCTGACTTTTATTTTCCAAGATATTTATTCTTAAAATCTAAAATTTCTCAATGGTAAAATTGAACAATTTGAACGATTTTAAAATAATTGAACATTTAATATGAAACTATTTTTCGGCGAAATATTCCCAGAAGTTATTATCAATCCCGATGAACAACAACACATCGTGAAAGTCCTTCGTATGCGTGATGGTGAAGAGATATTTGTGACGGACGGAAAAGGAAATGTAGCCCAAGGAAATTTAGTTTTTGAAGGAAAAAAAGTGGGATTAAATACTACTGAAATCAAAGAAAATCTCCCTGGTTTTTCTCCCAAGCTTCATATCGCCATTGCCCCAACAAAAAACATCGACCGAACCGAATTTTTTGTCGAAAAAGCTACAGAACTGGGCGTTTCTGAAATTACGTTTCTGCAAACTGAAAAATCGGAACGGAAAAATATTAATATCGATAGAATACAGAAACAGGCGGTTGCGGCTTCAAAACAATCGCTGAGGTTTCATTTTCCAAAAGTGAATGACCTTACGAGACTTTCAGATTTTATTAAAACCATTGATTCAGAAAATACTTTTCTGGCACACTGCGACCAAGCGTTTGAAAGGATTGATTTAAAAGAAATAAAACCTGCAGAACAAATCACATTTCTCATCGGCCCCGAAGGAGATTTCAGCCCGAATGAAATAAAAATGCTTTCAGAAAAAGGAATTAAAGCGGTATCTCTCGGAAGTCAACGGCTAAGAACAGAGACAGCCGGGATTTTTGTGGCTGCCTGGAACTATGAAAATATGATTTAATCGCTGTTGCTTCGGGTAACGTGCGGAGCAGGAGTATTGGAATCGAATTAAGCGAGATATTTATTAAGAAGTTCTCGATACAAACATTTCTTGCATTACATTTCAGAAATTTTCACTCGAACTGACGCTTCACGACTGAACGACTCAACAACTCAACAACTGAACTACTGAACAACTCAGCACTTCATTCCCTTTCTCTCATATATTTTTCCAAAATCTGCTCTCCACTTTTAATCGAACTTACTGCCCAACGGATTTTTAGATCAAGTTTTTTGTCGTCTGAGAGTTTGTAATTCAATCCGGAGTGGATGAGTTTCTGCTTCAGTTCATAAAAACAAATCGCTGCAGCAACGGAAACATTAAAGCTTTTCGTAAAACCATACATCGGAATCGCCAAAGTTTCGTCAGCAAAATCAAGGATTTCTTCTGTTACGCCTTCCCATTCGGTGCCGAAAACCAAAGCCATCGGTTCGGTAATTTTATAATCGGGAAGCATTACCGCGTTCTTCTCCGGAGAAACCGCTGCAATTTTATATCCACGATTTTTTATTTCCTTTATGGAGTTAATATTTGCAGGCATTTTTTCTACACCAACCCAAGTTTGTGCTCCTTTCGTCACTTTTAAATTAGGGTCGAAAACATGCTGTTCTTCCAATGCCACAATTTTATGAAAGGCGCAGGCTTCCGCACTTCTTACGATGGCGGCGGCATTTCTGAACTGATAGATGTCTTCCATTACCGGAAGCACAAAATCTGAACTTTCATCGGCGTAAGATTCTATTTTTTGTAAGCGCTCTTCGGTAAGAAACTGTTTTAAATAATCAAAAATGTGCTGCGAATCGGGCATTATATAATCTTTCTAAAGTATTTTTTAGTGAATACAAATTAACGTATTTTTGAAGATATGAAAAGAAAAGTGCTTCTCATCTACACCGGCGGAACCATCGGTATGGAAAAAGATTACGAAACCGGCAGTCTCGTTCCTTTCAATTTTGAGAATATTTTTAATAAAATTCCGGAAATGGCACTCCTGGAGTGTGAAGTTTCGGTACATCCCTTTATGAAGCCTTTGGATTCTTCGGATATGGGACCGGAGCAGTGGAAAATTATTGCAGATTATATCGGGAAAAATTATGACAGCTATGACGGTTTTCTCATACTGCACGGCACCGATACCATGGCTTATACGGCATCTGCACTGAGTTTTATGCTGAAAGGGTTGCGTAAACCGGTGATTCTTACGGGTTCGCAGCTGCCTATTGGTGATCTAAGAACCGACGCTAAAGAAAACTTTCTAACCAGTTTATATTATGCCTCGCTTTACGAAAACGACGAAGCGGTTATTCAGGAAGTGGCCATTTATTTTGAATATAAACTTCTCCGTGGAAACCGCACGCTGAAGTATTCGGCAGAATATTTTGATGCGTATATCAGTCCGAATTATCCGATTCTTGGGCAAAGCGGTGTGCATCTTAATTTTGATAAAGACGCGCTTTACAGACCGAAAGCAGAAGAAAAATTTTCGGTAGATTTACATATTTCACAAAACGTTCTTTTTTGGAGAATCTTTCCCGGAATGACGCTGAACCATTTTACAGAACTTCCAAAAGTAAAAGTGCTCATTCTTCAGGTGTTTGGTTCGGGTACGATATTCAATTCGGAGGTCACTGAAAAAGTATTACAGAAAATCCGAGCCAACGGAACGGAAATCGTTGTCGTAAGCCAGTGTGTTTCCGGTGGAATTTCGTTTGGAAAGTATGAGAACAGTAATGTGTTCTCAGCTGTTGGAGCGATCAGTGGGAGAGATATGACTGCCGAGAGCGCCATCACCAAATCTATGCACCTGATTGATAACCCGAAATACTCCGGCACATTTGCTGAGAATTTTGTGCATAATCTTTGTGGTGAGATTTCGGAAGTGGAGATGGATTAATTATTTGAATTCTAATTTTTAATTCTCGATTAAATAAACTATTTTTGCACACCAAATTAGAGAGGTGCTCGAGTGGTTGAAGAGGCCAGCCT
>CAZPQV010000061.1:0-12076 GCA_964588705.1 uncultured Chryseobacterium sp. | reverse complement strand
ATCCAATTGGTTCAAGATCCATCACATTTTCGTAAACGCCTTTACAGCCTTTTTTCTTTGCGAGATCTCTGGCATCAGCACTTAAATCAACAGCATAAACCTCTGCACCTTCAGCAATCGCAGCTCTGGCACCAAACTGACCAAGACCACCGATACCGACAATTCCGATTTTCATTCCTGCTTTTGCACCGCCTGTAGGGAAAATCGCGTGGTAGGACGTCATTCCCGCATCGGTTGCAGCAGCACCTTGTGCAAAAGTAACTTCATCCGGCATTGGAACTAACTGCACGGCAGGAACCGCAAGTTTTGTAGCGTAACCACCATCTCTAGCATATCCAATCGCTTCTCCGGTTACCGGATGTATTGGCGCTACTCCAACACGGTCGCCAATTTTGTAATCGGTAACACCTTCTCCTACTTCAGAAATGACGCCGACACATTCGTGACCAAAAATCAGTGGAGCTGCGGTAATAATATGCATTCATCCTTCATCTTCTAAAGCCCCAACATCAGAATGGCACAATCCTGACGCTTTGATATCAATGACCACTTCTCCGGGAGCCGCAACAGGATCCGGTTTTTCTATCAGTTCAATTGGAACATGTGTTTTTGTAAATTTCCAACCTTTCATTTTTTATTATTTTTTAATTAAACAATTTTTATAATCTCTCTACTTTACATCATTTATAGTTATACATCAAATTAAAACAAATGTTTAATATTATTTTAACATTCTTGTTTTTGGCACTAAACAATTGTTTGATTTTGTAGTAATTTAGAAATCCTTTATTAATAAAACTTTGCTATAAACTTGCAAAATACTGTTTAATAAAACCTAGAATTTATAAACTTTCAATTATTAAAAAAATCTTCTGTTAAAACAATTTGAAAAAAATTCCTAACAAGCAGACAAAAAGGCATAATTGTTGTAATTTTTGTAATGAACTAACCAACAGCAAAAGCATTATGTCTGAAAATATACTTTCTCTTGAAGATTTAAAATTCCTTGAAGATTTATACTTCAAAAATGGGATTGAATCCTTACGTTTTGATGACAAAGGCCTAAAGTTGAATAATGAAAATTCGTTTCCAACTAAAGAAGGTTCTTCTTTTGATGAATGCTACCTGTGCGAACTTGCCAAAAAAATGAAATACCGCCTGAATTCTAATTTTCAATTCAATTTCTCGTCGGGCTTTAATTTTGATGTTGTGAAAATTTGATAATCACTTTAATATTTTCAGTATTTTTGCGGGAAATACCTTTTAAAATGATGAAGAAAATTTCAATCTCATTACTAATATTTTCAGTTGCTTTAATATCCTGTAAAAAAGAAAACTCCACCATCGAATCTTCCGCAGAAGAAGTAAAATCAGAAGTTGTTGACAGTACTTTAATTAATACAGATACAACACAAACGGTTGCTGCTTCAGAAGCACAGCCGCAGGTTTTAACTGCCGCTCCACAGCCTGTTCAGGCTACTGCAACAGGAATGAACCCTCCTCACGGACAGCCAGGACACCGTTGCGAAATACCTGTTGGAGCACCGTTAAACACACCTGCACCAGTTCAGACTCAGGGCCCTGCACCAAGTTTAATACCACAAAACAACATGCCGCAAGCACCACAACCTCAACAAAATATGGTAACTGCACCGGGAATGAATCCTCCACACGGACAACCGGGACATCTTTGCGAAATCCCTGTTGGAGCACCATTACCAAAAGGCTAATATTTGAGCGTAAGTTTTTGTCGTTCTGCAAAAAATCAATATATTTGCAACCTAAATTTTTAAGAAAACAATGAGCACAATATTTACACTGTTTATGGTTCTTATTATGATTGCATGCGTATTGCTGATCATAATCATTATGGCGCAAAACCCAAAAGGTGGCGGTCTTTCAGGAACATTTGGAGGTTCCGGAGCAGCTCAGTTTGGCGTACAAAGAACCAATGACTTTATGGAGAAAGCAACCTGGACATTAGGAATTGTGGTTGTTATTCTTATTATTTTGAGTGTAGTTCTTACTGCAAAACCAATGAAAAAAGTTCAGGCTCCTGCAAAAGCAACACCAACTCAACAGGCTCCTGCGCAACAAAGCGCACCTGCTGCAACAACTACAGCACCGGCACAGCAAACTCCGGCTCCTGCAGCAAACTAAGAAATAAGCTTTATACAAAATACAACGGCTCAGAAATCTGAGCCGTTATTTTTTTAGTTTAAACATTTCTAACTGATGCTTTAGCCTTAAACCGATTGATAGTATCAAATGCTTTAAAGGATGTTTCTTTTTATAATATTTATCAATAAAAATCTTCATCGAACCATAAAAACGTTCTAAGTAAACTCCATCCTTCACCGTACTTTCTCCCTTATGATGAAGAATTGATGCTTTTCCGTAATACCAGTTTCTATACCCATTACTAAGCAAGGTATAGCATAAATCGATGTCTTCACCGTACATAAAGTAGCGCTCATCCAAACCTCCAACCTTTTCGTACACTCCTTTTCTACACAGAAAAAAAGCACCGGTAATGACTTCGACTTCAGCAATATCAAATTCACCAACATCATTTCTGTAATAGGATTTTGAATTGTTTTTACTGAAATTTGTAAACAACTTTTCAAATGAATTAAACATATCAGGAACTGATCGTTTACTTTCCGGTAAAAAATCGCCATTTGCATCATGCATTCGCACACCTAAACAACCGAAATTAGATTGAGAATCGGCAAATTCAATAATCTCTTTTAAATAGTGTCCTCCGATTTCAGTATCGGGATTTAAGAGCAAAATAAATTCTCCCTTTGCTTCGCGAATGGCCTTATTATTAGCTTTAGCAAAACCTTCGTTTTTGTTCGAAGAGAGAAATCTATATTGTGGAAATTCGGAAATAAGATTGCGCCAAGAAGTGTCCGGAGAATGATTATCAATGACAATCACTTCATAATCAACATCTTTTACAAAGCGATTTATTGATGAAAGACAATTTCTCAATAATTGTGTGATATTGTAATTTACGATGATGATTGAAAGCTTCATAATCAATCCCTTTCATTATAGGGCACCCTGTTCTGAATTGATCTTCCCAAAGAAATCTCGTCCGCATATTCCAACTCATCACCTACGGAAATTCCTCTGGCTATGGATGAAAAACGGATATCCTGATTTTTAAATTTCTTATAGATATAATAAGCGGTCGTATCGCCTTCCATCGTGGCGCTTAATGCAAAAATCAGTTCTTTCACTTCTCCGGAATTCAGCTTTGTTTCAATTCCGGAAATATTCAGTTGATTCGGACCTACACCTTCCATCGGCGAAATTTTACCTCCAAGAACCAAATATTTACCAACAAATTTTCCGGTGTTTTCTATTGCCAATACGTCGCGAACATCTTCTACCACACACAGCAATTCAGGATTTCTTTTATGACTGCTGCAGATTTCACAAACATCAAAATCAGAAAAATTATGGCATTCTTTACAGTATTTAATATCAGTAACCAACTTTTTTAACGATTCTCCCAATGCCACTGCCTGACTTTCGGGCTGCCTCAGAAGATGTAGCGCCAATCGCAAAGCCGATTTTTTACCAATTCCCGGCAATCCGGAAATTTCTTCTACTGCTTTGGCTAAAACTTTACTCGGATAATCCATTCAACAAATTTAATTTAATAAAAACAATGTTCAAAGTTGAAAGCAAGATTAATTTGATAGTGAAATTGCTATATTTGAGCAAACAGAAATAAATGAATAAACTGCTTTTAGTATTCGTTGCAATACTGATAATTTCCTGTAAAAAGGATAATAATATTACCAATGATAAACCTGCTGAAGTTCAGCAAACATCAAAAATGCAATCTGCAAAAAACGATTCAGTAAAGCTAACCCTGGAAACTTTTGGCTTTCCGCAAGAAGTCGAAGGCTGCTCGTGCTATTTTGCCGAAAACAGAAGTGAATTTGTAAAGCAGAATTATATTTATGTAGACGATTTTCAGAAAAGTGCCTTCATCAAAATAAACGGTGAACAAATAAAAGCTGAATACCTTAAAGAAAATGAAGTCCTTCCGGAAAAAGACCTCAACATAAAAGCAGAAAGCGACGATTATAAAATTACCGTAAAAGGCATAAAAGTAGAAAAAGGCGAAATTGAAACTGCTCTTTACGAAGGAACAATCACTGTTGAAACTAAAGACGGCAAGAAAATAGAATCTGAATTTTACGGCGAATGCGGCTGCTAAGAATAACGTTAAAATATTATTAAAACCCACAATAACGCTTCCAAAATATTTCGGAAGCGTTTTATTATTCTTAAATTTGAGAAAAATAATATTATGGATATTACACATTTAGAACCCCAAATAGTCTGGAAAAACTTTTCTGCTCTCAACGCAGTTCCAAGAGCTTCTAAAAAGGAGGAAAAAGTCATAGAATTCGTGAAGAATTTCGGTGAAAAACTTGGACTTGAAACCAATGTTGATGAAGTTGGAAACGTGATTATTAAGAAACCGGCAACTCCGGGAATGGAGAACAGAAAATCGGTCATTCTTCAGTCGCATCTGGATATGGTGCATCAGAAAAACAATGATGTGAATTTCGATTTCGACACCATGGGAATTGATATGGAAATTGATGGCGATTGGGTAAAAGCAAAAGGAACCACTTTGGGTGCCGACAACGGACTTGGCGTTGCAGCAATAATGTCGATCCTTGAAAGTTCAGACATTCCTCATCCTGCTTTGGAAGCACTTTTTACGATTGACGAAGAAACAGGAATGACCGGTGCCATTGGTCTGAAACCGGGACAGCTGCACGGAGATATTTTGCTGAATCTTGATACTGAAGAAGATGACGAAATCGACATAGGTTGCGCCGGAGGCGTTGACGTTACCGCTTCACAAAATTATGAGGTTGAAGATCCAAAAGGAATGATGGTTCGCATCGACATCAAAGGACTGCAGGGCGGACATTCCGGAATGGATATTCACAAAGGATTCGGAAATGCCAATATCATCCTTGGAAGACTGCTTTACAGCGGAATTGACAACCAGAACATCCAGTTGATTTCTATTGATGGCGGTGGATTGCGAAATGCTATTCCGAGAGAGGCACACGCCATTTTTTCGGTGAGAAACCAAGTTGAGTTTGTTGAAAATGCTACTGCATTAAAAAATGAAATACTTGAAGAATTTGCTTCTGTTGAAAAAGATTTAACCATCCGTATTGAAAATTTCAGTTCACCGCTGAAAGCGATTTCTGAAGAAGATTCAAAGAAAATTATTCAGGCACTGAAAGCTGTTCATAACGGTGTTTACAGAATGAGTCCTGATGTTGCCGACCTTGTAGAAGCCTCTAACAACGTTGCAAGAGTTGAATTAAAACATGGTGAACTGAAAATTCTTAATCTTTCACGTTCATCAGTAGATTCTTCAAAAAATGATGTTGCAGAACAGCTGAGAGCGACGTTTGAACTTGCAGGACTGAACGTAGAATTTAGCGGTTCTTATCCTGGTTGGAAGCCAAAACCGGGCTCTGAAATCGTAAAAGTAATGGAAGGTATTTACGAAGAAAAATTCGGTGCAAAACCACACGTCGTTGCCTGTCATGCCGGATTGGAATGTGGCATCATCGGAGCCAACTATCCGGAAATGGAAATGGTAAGTTTCGGGCCTACAATTCGTGGCGCACACTCACCGGATGAAAAAGCAAATATTCCTTCTACTCAAAAATTCTGGGAGTTTTTGAAAGATATTTTAGGTAGTATTCCTGCGAAATAAGAATATCTAATTTCGAATAAAATCCGTTTTCAGATTTGAAGGCGGATTTTTTATTTTTGTATATTTGATTTGATAAATCTCAAAAAAAATGGCAGCCAAAACCCACGACGAAAGAATTGCTGAAATGAAATTTTCTTCAGTTTATCCGCATTACGTTACAAAAGTTGAGAAGAAAGGAAGAACCGTGGAAGAACTTCACGAAGTAATTGAATGGCTAACCGGTTTTGATGAAAAAGACCTTCAAAAACATATTAATGACCAAATTACTTTTGAAGAATTCTTTGCAAAAGCTAAACTCAATTCGAATGCGAATCTGATTACGGGTGTCATCTGTGGTTATCGCGTGGAAGAAATTGAAAATCCGTTAACGCAGAAAGCAAGATATCTTGATAAACTGATTGATGAATTGGCGAAAGGCAAGAAAATGGAAAAAATTCTAAGACAATAAAAAAATCCCGAAAAATTTCGGGATTTATATTTTAAGGATATGGGGCAATTTCAACTTCCAAACCGTCAATTTCATCAGTAATTCTTATTTGGCAACCCAGCCTAGAATTGTCTTTTACGTGCCATGCTTCCGCCAGCATCGCATCTTCTTCATCGCCCATTTCCGTTAGGTTTTCATTACCTTCCAAAACATAAACCTGGCACGAAGCGCACATTGCCATTCCTCCACAAACACCGATGGTTCCTTCTTCCGCCAATTCATAAGAACGGATGACCTCCATTAAATTCATCGACATATCGGTTGGTGCTACAACCTCGTGCAACACGCCTTCTCTGTCTGTAATTTTGATATTGATATCCGACATTTTATCAGCGATGGTTAACGATTAATCAATTTTCTTTACAACGGCTTTTTCGGCTTCTTTTCGGCTTCCGTCGAAACCATCAACTCCGGCAACAGTTGTATATTTTAAAACATATTTTTTACCAGGATTCATCCTTCCATAAACACTTTGACACATTAGAGTTGCTTCATGGAAACCACATAAAATAAGTTTCAGTTTTCCGGGATAGGTGTTGATATCACCAATCGCGTAAACGCCTTCAATATTGGTTTGATAATCTAAAGCATTGTTTACTTTGATGGCATTTTTTTCAATTTCTAACCCCCAATTTCCAATCTCACCCAGCTTTGGAGTAAGTCCAAACAATGGAATGAAATAATCGGTTTCCACATCAACCTGCTCACCTTCTTTATCTACAGTGACCGCTTCGATATGTCCGTTCCCTTTTAATGCAACCACTTCAGCAGGCGTAATCAGATTAATTTTACCTTGATTTTTCAGATTCTGCACTTTTTCTACGGAATCTAAAGCTCCACGAAATTCATTTCTTCTGTGGATTAATGTCACTTCACTTGCAACATCCGCAAGGAAAATACTCCAGTCCAATGCGGAATCTCCACCACCTGCAATTACCACTTTTTTGTCTCTGAAGCTTTCAGGATCTTTTACAAAATATTCAACACCATTATCTTCAAACTCCGCAAGATTTTCGAGATGCTCAGGTTTCCTGGGCTCAAAAGTTCCCAATCCTCCGGCAATAGCAACGGCTCTCGCTCGGTGCACAGTTCCTTTATTGGTAACTACTTCAAACCAGTCGTCATCAATTTTAGTCAGAGAAACTGCTGTTTCAGAAAGTGTAAAGCCCGGTTGAAACTGCTTAATCTGCTCCATCAAATTATCAACAAGCTCGCCGGCATTAACGGTTGGATATCCCGGAATATCAAAAATTGGTTTTTTCGGATAAAGTTCTGCCAACTGCCCTTCCGGTTGTGGAAGTGCATCGATAATATGACATTTAATTTTAAGTAAACCTGCTTCAAAAACCGCAAAAAGTCCGGTTGGTCCTGCGCCTATAATAAGTAAATCTGTAGTAATCATTAGAAGATTCTTCTTTAAAGAATAAAACTTTGCAAAAATAGTAAAAATAATATGAATAAATTTGTAACGAATATTACACAAATATGACAAATTGCCTTATACAGACCGTTTGCAAGAATTTTGGAAAGTATGGCAAAGATTTTGTAAAATTTATAGTATGAAGAAATTATTTGGCTTATTAAGCATTTTTATATTCGTTTTTGGTTTCGGACAGTTGAGTAATATAAAATCGGGAGAAATTCTGCATTACAGAATTCACTATGGCTTACTTACGGCCGGAACTGCTACACTTTCCACCAATAAAACAAACTATCAGGGTTCGCCGCATCTTTATGTAAAAGGTGTTGGAAGATCTACAGGTGCCGTTCGTGCATTTTTTAGAGTAGATGACATTTATGAAAGTTATATCAATTTGCAAACCGGTTTACCATCCTACTATGTGAGAAATGTAAAAGAGGGTGGATACACGCAGCACCTGCACACGGCTTTTAATCACAGAGACAACACTTTGATTTTAACAGATAAAAAGAATCCGAGAAATCCACCAAGAAAACTGAATTCAGTGAAAGGAATACAGGATATGCTTTCCGCATTCTATTACCTTCGTGACCTTGGGACTTCACAACTGAAACCTGGAACGACGCACCGTCTGAACGTTTGGATTGATGATGAGATGTTCCCGTTTCAGGTAAGAGTGGATGGTTACGAAAATCTGAGAACAAAATTCGGCGTAGTTAATACCATAAAAATTACTCCAATGGTGATGAGCGGAAGAGTTTTCAAAGCGAAGGAAGGCGTTACAATGTGGGTAACGAACGACCGAAATTTAGTGCCTGTTTCTATTAAAGCTGAATTGGCTGTAGGTTCATTGAAAGCCGATTTAGACCGGTATTCAAATGTTCAGTATCCCCTGAATTTCAGATAAAAGAAAATTAATAAATACTAAATCCGGAATATTTTTCCGGATTTTTTCGTTTAAAGTGTAACGAAACAATATTTTTTGTTGTCTTATTAACTGATTACTTCTCTTTTTTATGCGTTCAAAAATTTCCATTATTATTCTGCTGTTTGCGGCCATTACTTTTTATGGTCAGCAAAATGATAATAATGATGTTGAACGAAAAATCTACACTGCAATTCGAATAGATCAGAACCCAAAAATTGATGGAATTCCCGATGAAGAAGTTTGGAAAAATGCACCGGTTGCAAACGGTTTTAC
Source organism: uncultured Chryseobacterium sp. (assembly GCA_964588705.1). Classification (GTDB taxonomy): domain Bacteria; phylum Bacteroidota; class Bacteroidia; order Flavobacteriales; family Weeksellaceae; genus CAZPQV01. The sequence continues at coordinate 3,192 of CAZPQV010000061.1, read as the reverse complement.
CGAACGAAATCCAAACAACGGAACACCTCAACCCGAAGAATACAAAACTACTGTAAAAGTTCTGTACGACGATACAGCCATATATTTTGCAACGCAGCAAAATTATCCGGATAATAATTTCATCTATAAAGAAATGATGGAGCGCGACAATATCGGCAACGACGATGTTATCGGGATCACTATCAACGGATACAACGACAGGCAGCAGAGTCTGATGTTTATCGTGCAGGCGTCCGGAGTGCAGGCCGATGCTAAAATTTTCATCAATGCTAATGACGATTACACTTGGGACGGCATTTGGTACAGTGCGGTAAAAATGAATGAAAAAGGATGGTCTGCCGAGATTAAAATTCCATTTTCTGAACTAAGATTCCCAAAAAATGATGTTCAGGAATGGGGAATCAATTTCTTTAGCCAAATCCAGAAACTTCAGACGCAGTTTACGTGGAATTACGTGGATAATAAGAAAGCGAATTACTTATATTACGACGGTATACTAAAGGGAATTGAAAACTTAAAAACACCAACCAGACTTTCGTTCCTGCCCTATTTTTCGGCTTATGCCAATAATTATGATGGTGAAAATTCCTACAATTTCAACGGAGGAATGGATTTAAAATACGGCATCAACGATGCTTTCACTTTGGATATGACCCTCATCCCGGATTTTGGACAGGCAAGTTTTGATAAAGCCGTTCTCAATCTCGGTCCGTTTGAACAGCAATATGAAGAAAACCGTTCGTTCTTTACCGAAGGAACTGAACTTTTTAATAAAGGTGAGCTTTTTTATTCGAGAAGAGTTGGCGGGAGTCCGTCCCGATCGGTAAAACTTTCAGATAATGAGGAATTAATCGAAAATCCTGAAAAGGTGAAACTCTTTAACGCCGTAAAAATTTCGGGTAGAACGAATAAAGGATTAGGAATTGGTTTCTTTAACGGCGTTACCGAAAAAATGAAAGCCATCATTTTAGATCAATCTACAGGAGAAATTCGTGAAGAAGTTACCGAACCTTGGGCAAATTATAATGTTTTTGTGCTTGATCAAAGATTCAGCGGGAATTCCTCGGTTTCTTTAGTAAACACCAATGTTACCAGAGACGGAAGTTTTCGCGATGCCAATGTCACAGCCGTTCTTGCGGACATTCGCAACAAATCGAATATGTATAATTTCTTTGGGCATTTTAAAGAAAGCATCATCAACGATGGAGAAATGTCTTACGGTTCGGAAGGTAAACTTGGCGCAGGAAAAATCGCAGGCGAACATCAGTTTAATGCCAATATCAATTTCAGAACAAAAGATTATAATATTGATGACCTGGGATACACCGGTGGAAATAATTACATCAACTATTTCACCAATTACTCTTATCAGTATTTAAAACCACGAGGAAATTTCAACAATCTTAAATATAATTTAAGAGTTGATTTAACCAACCGTTTGGAGCCCTCTTTATACAGTAATTTCGGGATACATCAGCAGCTGACCGTTACCAACAGAAAATATCAAAACTACGGCATTGGTCTTTGGGTTCAGCCTTTTGGCAGAAAAGACATTTACGAAGCAAGAACTTTTGGACGTCATCTGAATGTTGGTGCGATGGTAAATCCGTGGCTGATTTATAATACCGACAAACGAAAAAGATTTACTGCAGGCGGATACACCGAAGTTTATTTTTATAATCAGGAAGGCAGAACGCGATATGTTTCGGATCTTACTTTCAAATACCGCTTTTCCGACCGTTTTTCTACCGAGTATAAACTGGAATACGACATTCACAAAAATGATGTTGGCTTTGCCGGAAAAGACCAATCGAATATTTATATGGGACGCCGAAACGTTAATTCGTTCGAGAATTCTCTTTCAGCAAAATATATTTTTAATGATAAAATGGCTCTGAATCTTAATTTCAGACATTATTTTTCTGATGTCGAATATCTGAAATTTTATACGCTTAATGAAGACGGGAATCTGACGGATTACGCAAACTTTACCGAAAACCGCAATGGCACCTATAATTTTTGGAATATCGATTTGCGATACAGTTGGTGGTTTGCGCCGGGAAGCAACCTTACTTTACTTTTTAGAAATGCCGTTGACAGCCATCTTCCGGAAGCAAAACAGAGCTTTAAAGATAATTTCGATTATATGTTCGGAAGACCAATGCTGAATAATCTTTCCCTGAAAATCACCTACTATTTGGATTATAACCGGGTGAAAAAACTTTGGAATTAATTAAGAGCCTGTTTTAAATTTTAACGGAAAATTTTATTTCAAGAACATTAAATAGGCCTTAGTCGACTTTTTCTGCTCTTTTTAGCGTCTTTCACTTTTAAATTTTTCAGATTAGCCCGCTAAACTTTCAAAATTCAAAAGCAAAATCCATCTAAAAATAGCTATAAAAATTTAGACTATAAAATTTACACAGGCTCTAAAAAAAACGTGCAATTTGCACGTTTTATATTTTAAAGATTTTTGAACTGCTCAAGCATTCGTTTATCATTTTCGAAGAACATCCGGATGTCTCCCATTTGGTAAAGCAGCATCACAATTCTCTCGATTCCCATACCAAATGCATATCCCGAATATTTATCAGCATCGATATTGACGTTTTTCAAAACCGCAGGATCTACCATTCCACAGCCCATAATTTCAAGCCAACCTGTTCCTTTGGTGATTCTGTAGTCGGTTTCAGAATTCAGTCCCCAATAAACGTCAACCTCTGCACTTGGTTCCGTGAAAGGGAAATATGAAGGTCTCATTCTGATTTTCGATTTGCCAAAAAGTTCAGTGGTGAAGAACTGAAGCGTTTGTTTCAAGTCGGCAAAACTTACATTTTTGTCGATATAAAGTCCTTCTACCTGATGAAAAATACAGTGCGAGCGAGAGGAAACAGCTTCGTTTCTGAAAACTCTTCCCGGCGCCAAAATTCTGATTGGCGGTTCGTTGTTTTCCATATACCGAATCTGAACCGAAGACGTGTGCGTTCTCAGAAGAATATCAGGATTCTGTTCAATGAAAAAAGTGTCCTGCATATCTCTTGCAGGGTGATATTCCGGCATATTAAGTGCCGAGAAATTATGCCAGTCGTCTTCAATCTCAGGTCCGTCAGCAACGGCAAAACCAATCGATTTGAAGATTTCTATAATTCTGTTTTTTACAAGATTTATCGGATGTCTGGTTCCAAGTTCAAG
>CAZPQV010000060.1:0-12142 GCA_964588705.1 uncultured Chryseobacterium sp. | reverse complement strand
TATTTACTCCGATTTCGCCATTCTTTCCGCACGTTTTCTGTCCTCTTCTGCAAGAACTTTTTTACGCATACGGATGAAGTTTGGAGTTACTTCAATCGCTTCGTCTGCCTGAATGTATTCCATACATTCTTCCAAAGACATCAGGATTTTTGGGGCAATGTTGCCGTCTTTATCTTTTCCGGCTGCACGCATATTGTTAAGTTGTTTTCCTTCAACAATATTTACAACCAAATCACCAGGTTTGTTTTGCTCACCAACGATCATTCCGGTGTAAACATCTTCTCCCGGATCTACGAAGAAACGACCTCTGTCCTGAAGTTTTTCAATGGAATATGCCGTTCCCTGCCCTTGCGTTTTAGCAATCAAAACACCGTTGTTTCTTCCCGCAATCTGACCTTTGAACGGTTTATATTCTGAGAAACGGTGTGCCATAATCGCTTCTCCCGCAGTTGCAGTAAGCATTTGAGAACGAAGACCAATTAAACCTCTTGATGGAATTTCGAATTCCAAGTGCTGCATTTCACCTTTGGTTTCCATGATATGAAGGTCGCCTTTACGCTGCGTCGCAAGGTCAATGACTCTTGACGCATATTCTTCCGGTACATCAACCACCATGCTTTCGTATGGTTCGCATTTCTCACCATTAATATCTCTTAAAATTACCTGCGGCTGTCCGATCGTCATTTCGTACCCTTCACGTCTCATGGTTTCAATTAAAACTGAAAGGTGAAGAATTCCTCTACCGAAAACCAGGAACGTATTGGCGTCGTCCGTTTGCTCTACACGAAGTGCAAGGTTTTTCTCAAGCTCTTTTTCAAGTCTTTCTTTCAGGTGGTTTGAGGTTACATACTTCCCGTCTTTTCCAAAGAATGGTGAATTGTTGATGGAGAATGTCATATTCAGCGTAGGTTCGTCGATGGAAAGTCTGCTCAACGGCTCCGGATTTTCAAGATCTACGAACGTATCGCCAATCTGGAACGCATCGAAACCAACAATTGCACAAATATCGCCCGACTGAACTTCCTGAACTTTCTTTTTTCCAAGACCTTCAAACACATAAAGTTCTTTTACTTTTCCCTTTACGATTTTCCCGTCTTCCTGCGCCAATCCAATCCACTGACTTTCTTTTACGGAACCTCTCGTCACTTTTCCAACCGCAATTCTTCCAAGGAATGAAGAATAATCCAGAGATGTTATCTGCATCTGAAGATTTCCTTCTTCCACTTTCGGAGCAGGAACATGTTCAAGAATTCCGTCCAATAACGGCATAATTGAATCTGCAGGCTCTAAACTGGTATTGAACCAACCCTGTTTTGATGAACCGTAAAACGTTGGGAAATCCAGTTGTTCTTCAGTTGCATCAAGGTTGAAGAAAAGGTCGAAAACATTGTCGTGAACTTCTTCAGGACGGCAGTTTTCTTTATCTACTTTATTGATAACCACAATTGGTTTTAAACCTAATTCCAATGCTTTATGCAGAACGAAACGCGTTTGTGGCATCGGTCCTTCGAAGGCGTCTACCAAAAGAATTACACCATCCGCCATTTTCAGAACCCTTTCCACTTCACCACCAAAATCGGCGTGTCCGGGAGTATCGATCACGTTGATTTTTGTGTCTTTATAAGTTACTGAAATGTTTTTTGAAAGAATGGTAATTCCACGCTCACGTTCAAGGTCGTTGTTATCCATTATCAGTTCTCCTGATTCCTGGTTTTCCCTGAAAACACTTGTTGCGTGAATAATTTTATCAACCAAGGTTGTTTTTCCGTGGTCAACGTGAGCAATAATTGCGATATTTCTGATGTTCTGCATATTCGATTTTTACGGGTGCAAAAATAGTGATTTTTAATGAATTACTAAAAAAATCTTTAAAAATTAACTTTTTGATAATACTTGAAGATTACCTTTTATTTTTTTGAAATTTTTTAATAAAAAGAATGAGTTTTTTTGATTGTCGTAAAAATGGTGGATGGTGCTGGATGTTGGATGCAGGATTTTGGATGCTGGGTGCTGGATGCTGAACGCAATATCGATGTATCAATCAATTATAGAAATTACTTTTACAAAACGGTTGGTGTAATGATCTGAACCGAGAGATGATATCGTAACGCCGTTAGCTTTTCCGCTGGAAGAATGTATAAAATCGGAATTCATGCCGTTTTCGTTGATGAGAATTCCGATATGACCAATCTCTGTAGTTCCTTCCTCGGTTCCGGTAAACAGAACTAAATCTCCTTTTTTACTTTCATTAACCGGAATTTCGCGTCCGAAAAATTCGAAATCTTTTGATGAACGCGGTACTTCGAAACCGTAATGGTTGAAAACATAAGTTATAAAACCGCTACAGTCAAAGCCCTCCTCAGGCGTTGCACAGGCAAAACTGTACGGTGTTCCGATATATTGCTTTGAAAACTCTACCAAATCATTGCGAAGATTTCCGGTTTTGAACTCGGTGGTTGGTTTTGGTTCAACTGTTTTATTGGTTACTTCAGGACTATCAATCATTTGCTCACTTTCCGAGCTTTTATTTAAAACCTGATTCCATTCCTTTTTTAAATTGGTAAGTTCTGCTTTATCACTGCAGGATAAAAACATCAGAAGGACAGATATGTAAAGCGGAAATTTCAAATAGTTTATTTGTGGAATAACTGAAAATATTATGCCATTGGAAAGGATAAGTTTCTGATGAGGAAGTTCTCGATACAAAATTCCTGCGGAATTTTTACTCGAACTGACAAATGATATTGCAAGTGGTAAGTTTTATGAATGAAGTTCTCGATACAAAATTCCTACGGAATTTCACTCGGACTGACGCTACATCAAATCAGCGGCTTTTTGAAGTTGGAGAATGAAAAAAGCGACCTCATCAGTCGCTTTGGGAATAAATTTTAATCCAAGTAAAATTTAATTCTTCTGTAGATATGAATAAATCCTGTCCTTTAATCGGACTCTTTTTAGTCTTAGTTCATTAAGATGCTCATCAGTTGTGTGATTAAAACCGTCTTCTTCGTAGTGCTGAATGAGCGCATTCACTTCTTCATAATTAACGTAGAAATAGAGAAACACGTTGTCATTCTTTTTCAGGTCTGCAATCTTTTGTGTGTACTCAGGAAATTCGTTTATTAAAATATGGCTTTCCATGACTTCCTTTTTTTAATTTCTACAATAAAGGTAGATATATTTTTAAAGGAAATCAATATGAAACAAATCAGTATTTCAGGAAACAGTTTGGAATAATTTTTTCACAAAAAAACCGGTTGATTTCTCAACCGGCAAATTTTAATTTGCTTTATCTTTCTTCAGATATTTCATATTGATATACTCCCAAACCATTGGCAACAGCGAGATTCCAATAATTCCGAAAATCACAGTTTCGAAGTTTTCTCTTACAATCGGAATATTTCCGAAGAAATAACCTGCCAAAGTCAACCCGAAAACCCATACAAAACCACCAATAATATTGTACCTGATAAAAGTGGAATAATGCATTGAACCGATACCTGCTACAAACGGTGCAAACGTTCTTACAATTGGTACAAAACGCGCAATAATAATCGTTTTAGGTCCATTTTTCTCGTAGAATTCGTGTGTCTGATCAATGTATTTTGGATTTACCAATTGCTTGTCTCCAATCTTCCAATTAAGGATTTTCAAGCCAACATTTTTACCAAGAAAATAATTGACCGTATCTCCCAAAACAGCTGCTACAAAGAGTAAACCAAGAACCAGCCACAAATTCAGACTTGCCATTTCACCATTGGCTCCGATAACTCCGGCGCAGAAAGTTCCTGCTGCAAAAAGTAGCGAATCGCCCGGAAGAAAAGGCATTACCACTAAACCGGTTTCAACAAAAATAATAAGGAATAAAATGAGATAAATCCAAACACCATAATCCATAATCATTGTGAAAAGGTGCTTATCGAGGTTCATGAAAAAATCAAGAACGGAAGTAAAAAACTCCATAGTTTAGTATAAATTTTACGGGTGCAAAAATACTTATTATTGACCGGAAAGTAAAGTGATTACTAAAACATTATGGAAACTTTAACATTTAACAAAAATAAAAAACTGCCCTATAACAGACAGTTTTGCAGGCCCATGAGGAATCGAACCTCAACCTAAAGAACCGGAATCTTTAATTCTATCCATTAAACTATGGGCCCGGATCATTTAAATGATGAGTGGTGAATAATTAAATATTTTAACCTTATTAAAATGTGATTTTCACACCGCCCAAAATCTGAGCTCCCAATACTTTATAGCCTTTGAAAGTCTCGTATTTGGTGGACATCAGATTATTTCCGAGCGCAAAAATACTGAAATTTTTATGAACTTTATATTCCGCAGAAAGGTTGAAATCTGCATAACCTTTTACTTTATCATTGGTGTTTTAGGTAAAATAATAGGAGAAATCCGGTCCGGTTTGATCAATGGTGTGTGTGATATCTGTGAATGAATTTGTAGTTCTGTCGCTTACTAAAAATCCTTTAAAACCTAGATGAAGTTTTTTATCAAGTACAGTATATTTTGCGCCTAAAGCTCCTCTTAGAAGTGGTTTGTTGTAAATATTCTCAAAATTTTCAAGGTCGTATTGAGCAAAATTTAATTCTGCATCTAAAGCCAAATTCTCCAGTGGAAAGTATTGAAGACTTGCATTAACCGAACTGATATTTCCATCATCATAAACCGCAGAAAAAGTATTGGCAAAATTGTAAGCAGAGCGGTTCAGCGTCATGATATTATCAAACAAACCGTTGGCTTTGAAGAACATAATGTCTTTCATTTTTCCATAACCGGCATTTATGTCGTATTTCAAATTCTGGTCAATATCTCCTTTAATCCCAAAATAGAAATGATACTTTGTTTCTGTTGGGCGAATCACCTGATCTGAAACTAAATATGGATTTTCCTGAAGCATCGATGCGTAAGAATTCATCTTCAAACCACCATCAATACCGGCGTAGAATTTAAACTGATCATTGGCTGCAAAAAACACTTCTGCCTTCGGAAACCAATAAGTTTTGTTGAAGGTTCCTTCCTCTGCAAGATTTTTATCGTTGAATTTTGAGTTCAGGAACAAGAAGCCGGAACCAATCATTAAATAAGATTCTCCTTTGAAAAACTTCAGTTTTGGTGAAAGTTCAGCATTCATATAATTGCTGTAATTTTCATTAAGAAGAGAAAATTCTGTTCTCAAAGTTTCCATACCGATTCCAAGATCTGCGTTCATTGTAATATCCTGTAAAGGCAACTCTACAGCATGTTTAGAAAGATTAAGCATTGCAGCAACATGGCTCTCTTTAGCATCAAATCTATCGCTCAGAAAGGAAGATTTCACTCTTGCATCGTTCAGAATTTCATTGGAAAAGAAATCGTAATATCCGTTCAATTTAAACTGATTTACTTTCTGCTGCAAATCAATATCAGCATCGGGATTCAAAGCATAAATTCCGTAATAATTATAATCGTTCAGTCCGTATTCTGCATTTAGGTTGAATTTTCCTTTCTCCGAATAAGAATTCAGAAAACCTCCAACTGTAGCATTACTTTGCTTGGAAGACCAAGGATATTCTTTCTTCAAACCTTCTGTAGAAAGGAAATGAACATCTGCTCCAACTTCCATTTTGTCATCAAGCTTGGCAGAAATATTACCGTCGGCAATCAGTTTGTTGTAATTTCCAAAACCAATTCTGAAATAATTATCATTATAATCTGTATCAAATTTTGGCGAAACATCCTCTCCCTGGATGGTTGAAGTTTTAAAATCTGAAATCGCCGGAACATTGGTAATATCATATTCCACAGGCACCGCCGATTTTTCTTCCGGCGGATAATTTTTGATGGTTTCTACCGATGTTTTTTTCTTTTCAATTTTTTTTACTTCAGGTTCACGCTTTTTATCGAGAATTAAACGCTCTTCCTGAATTTGAGAGAAAACGGTCGTTGATGAAAGCAACAACCCCAATAAAAATATTTTTTGAATGTTTTTTGTCATAATATTTGAGATTCGAGATTCGAGATTCGAGATTTGAAAATGCTTCAAATTTCAATTCCAAATTTCAAATTGATTTTATTTAATCTGTTTTTTAATTTCTCTTGCTTCGGCCACAACATCCGGGAAATCCTGATAGTTGTCAATAATCTGATCAACCGTATAACTTGCCTGATAATTATCTTTCAATCCAAGATAATTTTTCGCCATTACCACCAATGCTTTTGCACCCCAATAATCTTCGGAAGCATAGTTATTCGCCAATCTGAAAATCGTTTCGTTGGACGATTTGAATGCTTTGGCTTTATTCTGATAAAAAGCTTTGGCATAAAGCGCTTCCGCCGCAACTTCGGTATTTGAAGATTTTTCGAGAGCAGCATAAGCTGTTTGTGCATCTTTATCTTTTCCACTGTTCATCAGGCTTCTTGCCTTAATCACTCTAGCACTTTCAAGAATTGCTGTGGAATTTTTACCGTTAGCAATAACAAGATTTGCATATTTTTCGGCTTGCGTAAAATTCTTTTCTTCAGCAAAAACCTTCATCAATTCAATATTTGCGAAGTTTCGAATATTGACGTTGGTAGAATTTGCCAGAGGTTCCAACTGTTTTTTGGCTTCCACAGTATTTCCCTGTGCAATATAAATCTGCGCCAACCTTGTTTGTGCATCTTCCTGATAATCGTTCTGCACTGCTGCCACTTCCTGTAAAATAAGGAGTGCTTTGGTAGTGTTTTTAGTCTGCCAGTAACTTTCTCCAAGTTCGTATTGCGCTTGGTAAAGTCCGTCTCCCGTAGGATTTTGAGTCAGATATTTCTCGTAAAGCGGAATGGCTTTCTGATAATCTTTCGCAGCATAAAACTGTTTTGCAGATGCCAGATTAATTTCATCAATTTCAGAAGCATCCACTCTCACACCAAGACTTTGTGCAAACGATTCGTAACCTGCAACATCACCATTTTTCACATAAACAATTTTGGAAGCGTAAGCCGTATTTCTGTACTGATTTCCTAAAGATTTGAGTTCTGCCAACGCCTTGTCAGATTGGTTTTGATCGATATAATTCTGTGCTCTGTAAATCTGCGCATTAGCAACCAAATCCTTATCAGCACTATTTTTGATAACTCTGCCGAAATAATCGTTGGATGTAGTGAAGTCTTCATTGGATGCGTATGCAACGGCAATTTCGTAGTTGGCATCATCTACATATTCTGAATTCGGATATTTCGAAATTAAACCTTTAAGGGTTTCAATTTTCGCAACAGAATCTCCTTTAAAACCGAGTGCCATTCCTTTTTGGAATACCGTATTATCGTTTGCGTTATCGGTTTTGTCATATATGGCAATCGCTTCATTCAGTTGATTATTGGCGTAATAGGTATCTGCCAAGCGAAGTTCTGCATCATTTTTAAATTCCGGATTCGGGTTGTTCAGATACTCTTTAAAATGTGCCTGTGCTTCGGCAAACTTCCCGGATTTAAAATACGCATATCCCAAATCGTAATTCAACTGCTGTTTTTCAGGAAAATCTTTATTTTTAAGTTCCTCAAATCTCACAATTGCCGATGGATAATTGGATTTCTGATAATAAGTTTGTGCCAGCCAATACAAAGCACGGTTCCGGAATTCCGGGTTGATATGATATTCTAAACTGCGAAGAAAATAGCGCTCCGCCTCGTCATAATTACCTTTGTTGAATTCTTCCGTTCCCAATAAATAAGAAACTTCCTGATCTACTTTATCGGTCTCCGGAGTGGAATTCGGGAGTTTATCAATCGCTGCTAAAGTTGATTTGTAATCTCCTGAATACAGGTAGGATTTAACCAAAAGTCTCTTCATTTCAGCGGTCTTCGCACTTCCGGGATATTTAGCAATATAATTTTGAATAACCGTTGGTGCGGCTTCAAATGGGTTTCCGACATCATAACTCAATTTTGCATACTGTTCGTGAGCCAGTTGCTGAACACTGTCGTCATACGTCATTTGATATGCGGAACGGAATGCAGAAAGCGCCTCCTGTTTTTTTCCGGTTTGCAGATACGCATTTCCTAACTGGTAGTAGGCATTCTGCGCCAATTCGGAGTTATTGTTGATCAGCTGATTGTAATAAGAAACCGCTTCATCGTATTTCTGAAGCTGTGCTGCGACAAATCCCATTTCATAAAGGTCACTCTCACTTGGATTCTGACGGGTTTCCAAGTACGTTTTTAAATGAGGATAAGCTGAAGAATAATCACCTTTCATAAAGTAACTTTCTCCAATGATTTTGTGAACTTCAGCACGGTAAGATTCTGAAATATTTTCGCTTAGAAGAGAATTTCCTTCCGAAATCGCACGGTCATAATCCTTCTCATTATAATACATCTGCACGTAGTACGGACGAACTAATCTCGCATAATTTGCATCATCCTTTATACTGTCGAAATACTGAAAAGCACGGTCGTTTTGGTGGTCGGCATAATACAGATGTCCAAGCATATAAGCAATATCGCCTCTTCCCTGTTCATCGGTATTGTTGTAAGCTTCTTCAAGGGCTTCAATCGCTCCCTGAGAATCTCCCGTCATGAATTTGGCATAACCGAGTTTAAGAATGTACTGCGTATTTTCTTCCTTCGAAAGCTGATACTGATTGACTTTCTGTAAAGTTTCCAACGCTTTATTAAAATCCTTTTGAGCTAAATAATAATCAGCTAACGGAAGATTGGCCTGTGCAAAATATGCTGAGTTTGGATACTCGCGCATGAACGCAGCCAATCCCTGTTCTGCATACTGCTCCTGTAGGATTACACCAATTACATTATCGAAAAACTGAGCTGCTTCCTTTCTTGAATTTGAGAGACTTTGGTTATAAAAATACTGTCTTGCGTATTCGAACTGCGAGGAATTGTAAACCTTGGTTTGGTAAAGATTCTCTGCCAAATCGAATCTGTAGTTTTCTCTGTCGCTAAAATATTGAGACTGCTGAGCCTCGGAAAACCCGAAATAAAAGGCCGCAGCAGCAATAAAGATTTTTTTTGAATTCATTAAAATTATTTTTCAAAAAAGTTTTTAAAATCAAGGAGTTGGTGACCGGAAAATTAGTCACATTTTATCAACGAAAATATACAAAAGTTATTGTTTACACAAGTTTTTTAGTTATTGTGGAAATGTGGATAAGTGTTCGATATAAGTGATGAGTGATTGGCGATGAGTAATGAATAACCCGCACCCCGAAACTCGCAGCTCTTATTAATTTCGATTCTTCAAAAGAATCCAACCTCGCCGGATTTCACTTTTCTTTCTTGCCGGATCAAACCATTTTACCACGTACCAATACGTTCCAGTTGATAATGCCCTGCCATTGAGTTTTCCGGTCCATTCCAGATTGTTTATATCAGTGGTGTGGAAGACTGATTTTCCGTATCGGTCGGAGATGATGATTTCCACCTCTTCCATTCTGTCAAGGTTTTTAATCAACCACGTGTCATTTCTGCCATCATCATTTGGTGAAATAAAATTAGAAACTGTAATGGTATAAATGAATGATTTTTCACCCAAACAGTAAGAGCCATCAGGCAAAACAGACCTAACCTGAATTTCATATTCCGGTTTTGTTGGGTTTGGATAAATATTGGAAAGCTGCCAAGTTCTGCCGCCATCAAAAGAATATTCTATTGAATACAGTCCGGTTGCAATTACTTCAATTTGACTTTCGTTTTGATTAATTTGCTCAATTACAGGTTGGTTTTCGTCAGATATTACGAAATTGTGCGTATAGAAGCATCCATCTGAATTGGTAAGTTTTACAGAATAATTTCCTGCTGCGGTGAAATTTGCAACCTGAGTGTTTTGTCCGTCGCTCCATTCCCATTCTATATTTTCTGCTCCGGCATCAATCGAAACCGTATCTCCAAAACAGATAAAATATTTGTCCTGCAACGTTGAAGATTTTGTAGGAGTATTGGCTTTCAGGTCAATTGTAACAACTACCGGACAATATCCGGCATTTTTTATTCTAGCATAAACCGTTTGATTGAACGCAGTCTCATTAGTATAATTTGCAGGGATACTATGGGTTAATGCTACATCTTTGAAATATTCAAAAGTAGCCGAAGTATCATTAGTGAACTGGTTTTTTACACTATCTAAACTAAATGTGGTTCGTCCATCAAAGTCCGTATCACAAACTGTATATTGATGATTAGTTTTTAATATTGGCGTTGAAGTTCCAACTATAAAATCCAAGGTCTGCAGTGAAGATAAACAACCTGTGGTATTATTTTTAATAAAATATTGTACCTGATGTGGGAAACTAGTCCACGAAAAATCTGTTGTCATTTCAGTAACACCATCGCTTTCATAAAAAGTATATTGCGATGAATTTGTAATGACCGCATCTTTGAAATTTTGTAACGAATAAGTTGTTGCTCCGCAGGTTGGGATTTGGGAAATTGCCGATGTTGGTAACGGATTATATTTCAGATCGAAATTAATTCTTTCTGAAAAACAACTTGGATTAAATTCAATAATAATATATGGCATTCCGGTGTATGCCGACGCATCATAACTGCTTATTTGTGTGCCTGTCAATTGTGTACCATCAGGTGCAAAATAGCGTTCAACAGGAGTTATCGACGGATCGATACTAGAATAAGTGAAAGTTTTCGTTAAATTGAAAATTGTATTAACGGCACAATTAAATAACGGAATAGGATTAGCTCCCACCAAAACTGGTTTGGAATAAAACCTTAAAATAATATCCGATGACTGACCGTAACAAGTTGGATTGGCGTTATCAAAAATCCTTGCATAAATTATATAGTCTCCTAATTTACTGGTCCTAAAATAGCCGGCAGAATTTAGATTGGAATTATCAGAGTATCCTCCGACAAAAATTTCACTGTCATCTGATTTTCTGTAGAATTTTATGGTTGTATAAATATTTCCCGGATCAATTATTTTTCTGATTTCATTAAAATCAAAACGGTTTGCATTGTTATCACTTCCAGAACAACGTTGCTGTATTGGTACAGAAGGAACAGAAATAGGGGTGCCCGGAATAAAGTTAATCTCCGTAGTAACTGGACAGGAACCTCCCATTTTTGTTACGGTAACTTTTACATTTCTAGAAACATCTACAGCATTAGCGTTGGAAACCGCAGAACCATCTGAATATGTATAGTTGAAGCTGTAAACCGCATTGGGAAACTGTGCTTCAAAATAATTTTTTAAATCATAAGTTGTTGTAAAGCTGCAAATCGAAATGCTTTCTGTTGGCTTTGCACTGATATAATTCAGCTTCACGGTATCTGTTGCACAATAGACCGAACTTCCTTTTAATTTTCGTTTAATAGTAATCTCTACATCATTATTTGCAACTAAATTATAATTTGCGGGATCGGCAATTAGAGTTACACCTTCATAAAATTCAACATCATATTCTTCCGTATTTAAGCTTGAAGAATAAACTGGATAAAATTCGTTGTAAAGGTTTACTGTTGTACTCGGAGGTGCCGTTGTTGAATTATCGCAGAAAGTATATTGACTCTTGATTTGATTAGGAAAGAACTTCTTAATTTCAATTTTGTTGCTCTCAAAACCACAAGCTGGACTTCCATCCGGTTTGAAAACTTTTACTCAATAATTTCCGGGTATTGCAGTTGAATCTAAAGTTAGTGACTGTCCGGTTTCCCCTGTGTCAATTCCATCTCGAAACCATTTGTAAACTAAACCTGAGTCGTAGGTTGCTGCATCAATACTTAAAATAATGCTACATCCATTGACCGCTTTTGTAATGTTAGGTCGTTTTATTTCTTTGAAAATAACTTCACTAAATTTTGAAGAAACCCCTGCTTCTGCGAAGGTAATATCCACCGTTAATTTATCTCCATCATTTGGTGTAAATCCAGTTATTGTTCTGGCTGTTGAAAATTCGTTTCCATTTCTTTTCCAGGAATATGATGGAGTTCTGGTTATTCCGGTTTTAAAAACAAAAGCTTTTGTAGATTCACTTGGCCAATAATCGTTATTATAATTATAAGCTGAATCTCCATGAGGAGGAACCATCCATTCGGTTGCATCCTCATTCTGCAATCCTAAAAGAGCATTATAAGTAACACTTCCTTTATTCTCGATGTTGATGACTATTCTGCCATCGTCAAAAATAAGTACATG
>CAZPQV010000059.1:0-12228 GCA_964588705.1 uncultured Chryseobacterium sp. | reverse complement strand
ACTAGCACCATGATAGCGCAATCCTCCCGCGTGAATAGACGCCGGCTCAAAATTATGCCCTAAAGTAAACATCGGTAAAAGTGGAGTATAACCTTGCGTATCACCAAAATCATACATAAATTTTCCCTTCGTCAGTTTCGGACAGGAAGCCGGTTCTACCGCCACCGCTCTCACATCTTTTTTACCCTGAAGTTTCGCCCGTAGAAAAGGGAAGGAAAGCCCCGCAAAATTAGATCCTCCGCCTAAAGGCGCAACAATTACATCCGGATAATCTTCTGCCATTTCAAACTGTTTGATGGCTTCTTCACCAATAATGGTTTGGTGTAAAAGAGTGTGATTAAGCACCGATCCTAAAGAATATTTTGTAGCGTCATCCTGCACTGCCATTTCAATCGCTTCGGAAATTGCCATTCCCAAACTTCCGTTGGTTTCAGGGTTTTCAGCAAGAAAATTTCTTCCAGATTGGGTTCTGTCACTTGGTGACGGATAAACTTCTGCACCAAAGGTGTTCATCATAATTTTTCTGTAGGGCTTCTGATGGTAACTGGAACGCACCATATAAACATCGCATTCAATCCCGAACTGTGCGCACGCAAAACTCAAAGCGGTTCCCCATTGTCCTGCACCGGTTTCGGTGGTAATTTTTTTGGTTCCGGCTTTGGCGTTGTAATATGCCTGAGGAATTGCGGTGTTTGGTTTGTGCGAACCACTTGGACTGCCGCCTTCGTATTTGTAATAAATTTTACAGTCGGTTCCCAACGCTTTTTCGAGTTCTGTTGCACGAATCAGAGGTGAAGGACGATAAATTTTATATTTTTCCTGAACCTCCTCCGGAATTTCAATATACCTTTCCTGAGACAGTTCCTGCTTAATGAGTTCTTCCGGAAATAAGGGTGCCAGCATCTCCGGTGTTACGGGTTGTTTTGTTCCCGGATGCAGCGGTGGTAATGGTTTGTTTACCATATCTGCTGCAATATTATACCATTGTGTCGGGAGTTCCTTTTCGCTAAGGATGATTTTTTTTGATTTCATTTTAATTGATTTTTATTGTTGAATTTTAATTTTAAGGCACAAAAAAAGACCGTCTGAAATACAGACGGTCCTACAAAACAATTGTAATATTTTTTAATAATTCAATTCATTAAATAATACAATGCGTGTGCAAATCGTCTGCAGAAAACGATTGCCACCACCAATTGTTATTTAAGAATTGTTTCACTTTTCGGTTTGTTATAGTGCAAAAATAGAAATAATTTTTAACTGGCAAACTTTTTTTTCAAAAAAAATCGTCCCGAAAATTTCAGGACGATTCTGATAAACATTTAACTATGAAAACTAACTTTTAAGTATTCTTTTTGCTGCATCGGAGGCACAAGCCAATCCTGCGCCCATCATGATGACGTCCTTCAGAACAAGTCTTCCGGCACCCGATAAATAAGGAAATCCGTAATTGGGACCGCCAAGATTGGGAACCCATGTTTCAGGTGTAGTGATGAGGAAAGACAATGTGACGATCGACATACCGAAGGTGAGAACGCCACCCCAAAAACCGATTTTTGGAAACCAAATTCCCAATAAAACCAAAATTCCGATGATGCAGATTACCGCTCCCAAACCGTAAGAAAAAGTGTAAGTACCGTTCTTCTTGTGCCATTCGATATTGGCGGGAACCACTTCTCCTTCTTTGTTTTTGTGAAGTTTATAGCTGTCGGCATCATCTGCGCTGACATTAAGGAAAAAACTCATAAATGGTGAGTTTGCCACAAAAGGAATAATGCCGTCGGCTTCGTATTGAAACGCCTTAAGACCACCAATCCATGCCATTACGATGAAAATTCCGATACGTACGAAATTGATAAACTGCCTTTGTGAATCTGCGAAATATCTGAAAATCTGCTCCATAAAATCTTTTAAATGATTTGCAAAAATAGTTTTGAAAAAGATATTACAGAATGGAAAAATTTGGACGGATGATGGACAAAAATGGAATATTTGCTTCTACGGAACGAAAAAATTCATAGATGTTTAACCAAAAATTTACGGTTTCTACAGATCTGCAACAACGGAAATTCCTACTTCTTCCCGAAACTGAGAAGGGGATACGCCAACCAGTTTTTTGAAATATTTACTGAAGTAAAATTCGTCCTCAAAATTCAGTTCGGCAGCAATTTCTTTGATGGATTTTCGGGTAAGGTGAATCTGTTTTTTGGCTTCAAGAATCACTCTTTCCTGAATGATTTGAGACGGTGTTTTATTGAATTCTTTCTTTATTTTTTTGCTTAAAGTATTGGCTGAAATATGCATCAGATCAGCATAAAAAGCCGGGCTTCTTTCCAACCGAAAATGTTCTTCAACAAGATTTTGAAAAGTTTTGAATTCGCTGAATTCTTCCGTAGAAAAATTGTTTTCAATCAGTAACTGGTTCTTTTTCTGGCTTGAGAGTGCAAGAATCAATTGAAGATATGATTTCAAAACCGCATCGGAAAAATTTTCATTTTGATTGATGTTTTTTATCTTTTTTAAAATTTCTGAAATTTCTTTAAACTGATGTTTATCCAGTTCAAAATGAGGAAAAAGATAGATATTATTGAACAGCAATCCGTTGCATGCCACTTCTTTTTTGTGGTATTCGATACAGTAATAATCGCCATGGAAGTTCAGAAAATCAATTTCAAAATCAGTTTCAGATTGAATCTGAATATTTTGATAAGGAGAAGTGAAAAGTATATTTTTTCCTGAGAAATTATATTCAACCAAATCAATCAAGAGCGTTCCGGTTCCTTCAAAAAGAAAGATGTGGTAAAACTCATCACTGAAATTATTTTTAAAATCGGAAGAATATTTTTGCTGAACAGAAAAAAGGCTTTTCATTCCGTAAATTTAATAATAAAAAAACTTCCCAAAATCTTTGAGAAGTTCAATCGTTTAGATTGCAATTTTATTTTCTAACAGTCCTTTACGTCGCTCAACATTATCCTTTGACTGGATGTATTCGCCGGAACTGCCACATCGTTAGATGATAAATAATAAACGGTTGCCGAGTTTTCAGGAACATAAATCTTGACCTTCGTTTTGGCATATCCGTTCGGTTGATAAGAAATCCAGAATCCGGCAGGATGCCATCCCCAAGTTCCGTAAGAAATGGAAGATTTTTCGGTGTTGAAACCTGCAAGCATCGCATATTTTTCAAGTTGCGAATAACTGTAACTGTTTGATGAAAAGAGTTGCCTCATTTTATTTTCAGCATCCAAAACCAACTGAACGGATTTTGGAAGATTACTTTTCATATTGTTCATCATACTGGAAGGCACAAAATCCAATCCCATTTTGTTTAAGGCAAGAATATCTTTCGGAGAAAGCAGTTTCGCTGCTGCCATTTGCAGTTGAGGACTTAAATTTTTGAAATCTGCTTTGGCAATAATGGCCCACAGAAGCGCCTGCACATCCGTCTGAGGAATTTGCTGATTTTTATACCAGTTTTTTACCAGTTTGTCTACAATTTCTTTCTTTGGACCTTTCAGTGGTGCATAAAGATATCCATCGCCTTTGCTCGGTGCGTAAGTGCCGGCTTTCAGGCAAAAACTTTTAAGATTGATCTCGTAATATCCCGGACTAAGCGCAAATCCTTTATTGGTAAATTCTGTGGAGCACAGGTTTTTGTAGGAAGCGTTATTCCAGGTGTCCGGACTTTTAAAGTTCTGATCATCACAATCCTTGAAGTTTGTAGTAATGGCTTCTGTGGTAATCAGGTTGTTCACTTTTGCACCGGCCACGTTGGTTACTTTATCTTTCGCTAAATTTTTGGCTTTGTCTTTAATAAGATCTAAAACCTGCGACTGGAAACCTGCAAATATAAATACGCAAAATAATAAGGTGAGTACTTTTTTCATCGTTATGGTAACGTATTGAAATTAATTTCTGAAACTGCTTTTTTAAATTCCTCCACAGTTAAACCTTGAGAGTTTAAACTGATTAAGTAACGGTCTTTGGCAATGAAAGTAATTTTTGAAGTGATGAAATCGGCATTTTTTTCTTCTTCAACAACCGATTTATTTCCTGCGATGTCCATTGTTTTCTGCCAGCCATATTCATTTTGCTTTTCAACATCGGCGGCAAGTCCCAACTTTGTGAGGGTATAAAGGGAGCTGCCCATTTCACCTGCGCCATCGTTGATGATTAAAGTAATTTCGTTACCGTTTTCGCTGTGGTATCTTGCTGTGGCGCTGTTCATCTCCATCATACTGGTTTCTCCCAAACTAAGCTCTTTTCTCGACATTCCTAATAGTGTTTCCGGAACAGCCGTTTTGAATTCATCATTACTTACAGGGGCAGTTTTTTTAAGCTCTTCGCCACGTTTTTCGATATTTTCTGTAGCGTTCCCCATTTTATTAAGCGTTTGAACGCTGCTGATTGCATCACTTACCGAGTGTCCTGAAGTTTCTTCCTTTTTACAGGAGATAATAATCAAAGCTGAAAGTAATACCAATATTTTTTTCATAAATCTAAATATTATGTCAAACTTAAAATTTTTTTCCCTTTTTTATATTAATAGAGTATTAAAAAAAGAGACTTCCGAATTTTCAGAAGTCTCTCATTTTTAAAGTAAATTCAACAGGTGATTAAATTCCGTTGACAATTTCATTTAATGATGAGCTCGGTCTCATGGCAGCATCCGTTTTCGTGAAATCTGAATGATAATACCCGCCAATATCCTGTGGTTTTGCCTGTGCACCAATCAATTCTTCATTGATTTTGGCTTCATTTTCTGTCATCGCTGCTGCAACCGGTTTGAATTTCTCTGCCAATTCTGCATCTTTTGTTTGGTTTGCCAACGCTTGTGCCCAATACATTGCCAGGTAGAAATGTGAACCTCTGTTATCGATTCCGCCCACTTTTCTTGCAGGGGATTTATCGTTCTGAAGGAAGAGTGCATTTGCTTCATCCAAGGCATCAGCTAAAACCTGTGCTTTTGCATTGTCCTGTGTTTGTGCTAAATGTTCCAAAGATGCCTGAAGTGCCAGGAATTCACCCAAAGAATCCCATCTCAAATAACCTTCTTCGATGAACTGTTCGATGTGCTTCGGTGCAGAACCTCCTGCTCCGGTTTCGAATAAACCACCTCCGTTCATCAGTGGAACGATCGAAAGCATTTTTGCAGAAGTTCCAAGCTCAAGAATCGGGAACATATCGGTTAAATAATCTCTCAAAACGTTTCCTGAGACTGAAATCGTGTCTTTTCCTTCGCGGCCTCTCTTCAAGGTTTCAAGCATCGCATCTTTTACATCCATAATTCTGATGTCAAGTCCGGTAAGGTCGTGATCCTGAAGATATTTTTCAACCTTCTTAATCACCTGCGCATCGTGTGCTCTTCCTTTATCTAACCAGAAAATAGCAGGAGTATTAGAGAGTCTTGCTCTGTTTACGGCAAGTTTTACCCAATCCTGAATCGGAGCGTCTTTCACCTGACACATTCTGAAAATATCACCATTTTCAACAGATTGCTGAAGCAAAACATTTCCGTTTTCGTCTTCAACTTTCACGGTTCCGTCTGCCGACATTTGGAAAGTTTTATCGTGAGAACCGTATTCTTCTGCTTTCTGCGCCATCAAACCAACGTTCGGAACTGAACCGAAAGTTCTTGGATCTATAGGACCATTTTTCTTCATATCATCAACGATTGCAGAGTAGAAACCGGCGTAAGTTCTGTCAGGAATAATACAAACAGTATCTTCTTCTTTTCCGTCTTTGTTCCACATTTTTCCTCCGCCACGAACAAGTGCTGCCATTGATGCATCAACAATAACATCCGAAGAAACGTGGAAATTGGTAATTCCCTGATCGGAATTCACCATCGCGATTCTAGGTCCTTTTTCGATTGCTTTTTCGATATCAGCTTTTATTTCTGCTTCTTTGGCGTGACCGGAAATTTTTTCGAATAGAGTAGCCAATCCAAAGTTTGGATTAATGTCCAGTTCAGCGAATGTGTCTTTATATTTTTCAAAAACTTCTTTGAAATAAGTTTCTACAATGGCTCCGAAAATAATAGGGTCAGAAACCTTCATCATCGTTGCTTTAAGGTGTGCAGAAAGCAGCACATCCTGAGATTTTGCTCTTTCCATTGCTTCGGCAACAGCAGATTTCAACGTATTTAAATTTAAAACTGATGAATCGATAATTTCACCGGCTTTTAGTGGAGCAAGGTCTTTCAGAACTTTTGATGTTCCGTCGTTTCCGTAAAAAACAATTTTGAACTGTCCTGCATTTTCAATGGTTGTAGAGTTTTCTGTCGCGTAGAAATCTCCGCTGTTCATATGGGCAACTTCCGTTTTGCTGTCAGATTTCCATTCACCCATTCTGTGCGGATTTGCCTTAGCGTAATCTTTCACCGATTTTGGTGCGCGTCTGTCACTGTTTCCTTCTCTCAGTACCGGATTTACAGCAGATCCCAACACTTTTGCATATTTCGCATTGATGGCTTTTTCTTCATCGTTTTTCGGTTCAGCAGGATAATTCGGAAGATTATAACCCTGTTTCTGAAGTTCGGCAATCGCTTCCTCCAACTGTGGAACCGAGGCAGAAATATTTGGAAGTTTAATGATGTTTGCTTCCGGCTGAGTTGCCAACTGTCCCAATTCTGCAAGATAATCCGGGATTCTCTGTTCTTCGGTTAACGCTTCAGGGAAGTTTGCAAGGATTCTTCCTGCAAGTGAAATATCGGGCACTGCAATTTCGATTTCTGCAGTCTTGGTAAACGCTTTTACAATCGGTAAAAATGAATGTGTTGCCAGCATTGGAGCCTCATCCGTTAAAGTGTAGTAGATTTTTGCTTGTGACATTATCGTGTAATTTTTATTCGAAATTTTAAACCCACAAATTTAGTGATTTTGAAGCGAATAACTTCGTATTTCATCTAAATTTTAGTTTATGCATAAGATGATAAAAAAATATATTCTGCCAAGTCTTTCAAACCATCATCTTTAATCCATGGTAGAACTTATTTTATTCAGAAATCGTGTTATTAAGAGTATTTAAGATTAATTTAACCTTTCTTGTAAAACTATTTCAGATAAAATTGTCTAATTTTGAAGGAATCAAAATAATAAAAATATGGCAAATATTAAATTACACGGGGATGCTGTAAATACAGTTGGTAATCTTCCGGAAGTAGGAGCAACCGTTAAAGATTTTAATCTTATTAATGAAAAACTGGAACCAAGAAATCTTTCAAGTTATGCAGGAAAGAAGAAAGTGTTCAACATTTTTCCAAGTGTAGATACGGGCGTTTGCGCAGCATCAGCAAGAAGATTTAATGAAGAAGCCGCAAAATTGGATAATGCTGTGGTGATTAACGTTTCAAGAGATTTACCTTTTGCTTTGGGAAGATTCTGTGCAGCAGAAGGGTTGAATAATGTAGAGTCGCTTTCTGATTTCAGAAGTAATTTTGGAGATGAATACGGCGTAACACTTACCGATGGTCCTTTGGAAAAACTTTTGAGCAGAGCGGTAATTGTAACCGATGAAGACGGGAAGATTCTTTATACTGAACAGGTTCCGGAAATCACCGATGAGCCAAATTACGAAGCAGCTATTAACGCTTTGAAATAATTAGTCGTTTTAATAAATTTAGTGTCTGATCTGTTTAATTAAAGATTATGGCGAAAACATTCGACAAAGCAAAAGTCCTCAGTTTTAAGGAAATGATTGATTATTCCGATGGTGGCGTGGTGAGCAAACAGGTTTTGAAGAACGAAGCCGGAAACATCACATTATTTTCTTTTGATAAAGAGGAAGGCCTTTCTGAACATACTACACCTTACGATGCGTTGGTAGAAGTATTGGAAGGAAAAGTAGACATCACTATCGGAGGTGAAAAATTCACCGTTTCAGAAAACGAATCAATCATAATGCCTGCCGGAATTCCTCACTCACTTCATGGTGTAGAAAGGTTTAAAATGTTGCTGACAATGATTAAAGGAAAGTAATATTCATTAAATTCAGCAAAAAATTATGAAACTAAACCCTTACCTGAACTTTGACGGAACGTGCGAAGAAGCATTCAATTTTTACAAGAAAGTATTCAAAACAGAATTTACCGAATTCGGCATAATGAAAATGGGCGACATGCCTCCACAGGAAGGTTATGAAGTTCCCGAAGAACTGAAGAACCGAGTGATGCACGTTTCCATAAAAGTAGGTGACGAAGTTTTGATGGGCAGCGATACCATGCCTGGAATGGGCAAACCGTACGCCGCCGGAACCAACGCTTACATCAGTATTCATCCCGATTCTCGCGAAGAAGCCGACCGAATTTTTTCGGAACTGTCCGAAGGTGGCGAAGTCGAATCGCCAATGGAAGATCAGTTTTGGGGCGATTATTGGGGAAGTTTGGTTGATCGTTTCGGAACATGCTGGATGATTAATTACAACGAAGCATCTAATTAAATTTCCAGTATAATTAAATTGTATGAACGACGTTGAACGTTATATCAATGGATTTCCTGCCAATGTGCAGGAAATTCTTTTTGAAATCAGAAAACGGATTTTTGATGAAATTTCTGATGCTACCGAAAAAATTGGCTACGGAATGCCGGGGATTTATTTTAAAGGAAAGCCGTTGGTTTACTATGGAGCTTTTAAAAATCATATTGGGTTTTATGCTACGCCTGCCGGTCAAAACGCGTTTAGTGAGGAGTTATCGGCGTATAAACAGGGAAAAGGTTCTGTTCAGTTTCCCTTAAACAAAGAAATTCCTTATGATTTAATTGTGAGAATGAGTAAGTTCAAAAGAGGCTTAATCAAATGATTATTTAAAATAAATCTAAATTTCAATCTGTGGTGTTTTCAATAGAAATTCTTTCTAATTTTGTTTCAGAAAAACATAGGTGAAAAAATATATTGCATATTTCTTTATTGTCATTTATCTCTTTTCTTTTACAGAGGTAAGACAGGTGCTGAAGTTGCCTGTGCTCGTTGAGCATTATATTTCTCACAAACTCCGCGATCATGGCACTACCTTCACTGATTTCTTCACAATGCATTATTTGGAAGATCATGGTATTGATGGCGACTATGATCAGGATATGAAACTGCCGTTTAAGAAAATCGATTTTTCGTCCATTTCATTGGTTCCTTCAGTGGCGCCAAAAAAGATAGAATTCAGTTTCGAACACAAGTGTCTTAATTTAGAGAACGAGCATAATTTCGCTTATTCCGAATCTTTTTACCCATCTGTCTTACAGAAAATCTGGCAACCGCCTAAGATTTAATTTATCAGTTTTAGAAAAATGATATTGTGGTTAGAATTAGTTTCTGACGCATTATCGCATTCTTATTTTTAACTATAAATTAAATCAAAATGAATAATGCACATCTGCATTTGGTGGTTAACCATTTGCCAATCATATTTCCTATTGTAGGAGTAATCATCCTCCTAATCGCAATTTTCACAAAATCCGAAGTTTCTAAACGAAACGCTTACATCACATTTGTTCTTGGAGCAATGGCATCTGTACTTGCAATGGCTACCGGCGAAGGAGCCGAAGGAGCTGTTGAAGGACTTCCCGGAGTTTCTGAAGCACTCATCAGCGCTCACGAAGAAGCAGCAGAAATTTTTGCGTCGCTGTCTTATGTATTGGGCGGCGTTGCTTTAGTTGGATTGTTATCAAGCTTTAAAAATCTTCTGATTAATAAGTTTATGCCTGTTGTTTTGCTCGTTGTTTCTGCAGCGACGCTGTATTTTGCTTTTGAAGCCGGAAGAACCGGAGGTGAAATTCGACATACAGAAATCCGAAGCGGAACGACCTTTCAAAATGGCGACAACGGCAGTGGTTTGGAAAACATCCAAAATAGTGAAAGGGATGATGATTAGTTGTATTTCAAAAAAATATGACAGTTGTCAATAAACCGAAATTAGTCGGTTATATTATTAATTCCGGCCTTTTTCTCTTCGTAACTTTATATTACAAAATCAAGGTTTTTTATTAAAAAATCAAATGCAATGAAAAAATTCACAAAACTTCACAGAATAATTCACTGGGCGATTGCTGCTGTAATGTCCGTACTTTTTATAACCGGTTTTCTAAGAATGTATTGGATGTCGCGAAAAACGATCTCCGCTGCGGTTTCGGAAGGTCTTGCCAAAGAGAATCTAAAGTTGCCGGATGAAAGTCTTCGTGCTATTGCCAAAAGCATCATCAATCCGATGTTCGATTGGCATATCAACTTTGCTTACGTTCTGGTATTTGCGTATTTGTTGAGATTGGCTTATATGTTTGTAAAAGGCGTGAAATTTCCAAATCCTTTTTCATCCTCGTCTGTTGGAAAGGAGAAGTTTCAGGGATTCCTTTATATTATATTCTACATTTTATTGGCGTTGCAGATTGGTACCGGTGTTGTGTTGATGTATGAATTGGGCAGCGAAGCAATGATGGAGCGCGCCGAGGAAGTTCACAAATTTGCTGTGTATTGGTTGCCAACGTTTGTACTGGTACATTTTACAGGAATTGTGATTGCCGAAACAACAGATAAAAAACGGGTTGCTTCCAAAATGATTGGAGGCGAGTAAACTATTTAGAACAATTATAAATGTCCGGTAATCAAGCGGTTTAAGAATGTTGAAACTTGGCTTTTGAGGGCATTTGTTCGTATCTTAATCCTTTAAAATTAAAATGATGAATCTCAAAAATATTCAGACCGAAGTTGATGCTTCGTTCCTTTATGGATTGTTGGCTGAAAAAGAAGAAGATGCCGCTGTAAAAGAAGTTTTCCTGGAGATGAGTGAGATCGAAAAATCACACGCTATAGCTTTTCTGACAAAAATGGGACTTTCCGAAGAACATCTTCCAAAACCTTCCGGAAGAGCAAAAACTTTGAAACGGATTGGCTCTGTTCTTGGCTACGATTATGTGCTTGGTGTATTGATGGATACTGAAAAAAGTCTTTCAAGTTCCATTGGAAAAGCACGACGCAGTACCAATTCTAAACCGTCATTTTCGGACGACGCTCACGTCAAAATTTTACAGAACTTGATTGAAAAGAATCCTAAAATGTCAGGCAATCAACTCACGAGATTCGAAAAACGTCACCGCTCTGTTGGAGGAAATGCACTTCGTGCTGCAGTGCTCGGAGGAAACGACGGTCTTGTGTCAAATTTTTCGTTGGTAATGGGTATTGCCGGAGCAACTTCTGGGCAGAAGGAAATTCTTCTCGCGGGTTTGGCAGGACTTTTAGCCGGAGCGCTTTCAATGGCTCTTGGCGAATGGATTTCTGTAAAATCGTCACAGGAACTTTACGAAAATCAGATTTCTCTGGAAATGGACGAACTGGAAGCCAATCCCGAAGGTGAAGAACGTGAACTTGTGCTGATCTACCGTTCCAAGGGTGTTCCACAGGAGCAGGCAGAACAGATGGCAAAAGACGTTATGCAGAATAAATCTCACGCACACGAAGTTTTGGTAAAAGAAGAACTGGGCATCAATGCTGAGGAACTGAAAGGTTCAGCTATGGAAGCCGCATTCACTTCTTTTCTGCTTTTTGCGGTGGGTGCCATCATTCCTGTAATTCCGTTTTTCTTTCTTCAGGGTACAGAAGCGATTCTTTTGAGTGCAGGTTTCAGTGCAGTCGGTTTGTTTTTAATTGGTTCCGCCATCACACTGTTTACGGGTAAAAGTGTTTGGTTCTCTGGTTTTCGTCAAGTGATTTTCGGCTTATTAGCTGCAGCAATTACTTTCGGAATAGGAAAACTCATTGGTGTTTCGGTTGCCGGATAATTAAATATCAGAAAAGAAAATGTTAAATAAAATCATAGAATTTTCCATTAAGAACAAACTGATTGTCATTCTAATGACGCTCGGTTTAATCATTTATGGCTTATTTGAATTAAGAAAATTACCGATAGACGCCGTTCCCGATATCACCGACAATCAGGTGCAAATCATAACGGTTTCGCCAAGTTTGGGTGCGCCCGATGTGGAACGTTTCATTACGTTTCCTTTGGAGCAGGTGAACAATAATATTCAGGGAATTAAGCAAATCAGAAGTTTTTCAAGATTTGGACTGTCGGTAATTACCATCGTGTTTAATGAGGATGTCGATTTGTATTTGGCACGTCAACAGGTTGCGGAGCGACTTCAGAATGTTGACATTCCGAAGGAACTCGGTACTCCCGAAATGGCACCGATTTCCACGGGTTTAGGCGAAATTTACCAATACATTTTACGTCCGAAAAAA
>CAZPQV010000058.1:8115-13097 GCA_964588705.1 uncultured Chryseobacterium sp. | reverse complement strand
GTACGTTCGGCCTCATTCACCATTCTGCTTTATTACAGCATCACGAATCTCGCGGCTTTGCAGCAACCGAAATCGGAGCAGTTATTCGGAAAATTAATTTCAGTTTTAGGATTAATTGGTTGTCTTGTGATGGCGATTTCTCTTCCCATAAATGTGATGATTTCGGGAATTTCGATTCTTGCTTTTGGTTTTATTTTGAGATTCTTTATCAGAAAGTTTTCATAAAAAAAGAGCAGAAAAAACTGCTCTGTAATTTACTTTTACTTAATCAAAAGTTACATTCCTGAATCTACTCTAAACGATACTTTACAAATGCAACCCCAGGAAACAATCTGTCCGTCTTTTACGTGGCATTTCATGTCTTTTACATAAACGCTGTCGATGTTTTTAATGGTTTTAGAGGCCTCTGCAACGGCATTTCTTACAGCGTCGTCAAAACTTTTGTCGGATGAAGCAATTACTTCAATTACTTTTACAATCATAATAAAATTTGTATTTGGTTAGACTGAAATATAAGGATGTTCAGAGCCAAAAAACGAATTTTTAACAGAGTTTATGATTTGTAATTCTCAATCAGAATGTCTTTCAGCTTCCTCATTCCTTCAGTTGCAGAACACTGAAAACAGTTTTCTGAACGGGTGAAATCTGCAGGCATATTCGGATCGATTATGAACACTTCGCAATGGTCGGGAACGTAATGAACGAGTCCGGCGGCAGGATAGACCTGCATTGAAGTTCCAATTACTAAGAAAATATCAGCTTCTTCAGCAATTTTGGTAGCGTTGTCCATTTCCGGAACCATTTCGCCAAACCAAACAATATGCGGTCGCAACTGAATACCCTCAAAATTAAGGTCTCCCAAATTGAGATCTTGTTCCCAGGGAATTACTTTGCTGTCGGAGTTTACAGGTCTTGCTTTCAGCAGTTCGCCATGGAGATGAAGTACTTTTTCAGAGCCGGCTCTTTCATGTAAATCATCCACATTTTGAGTGATGATATGAACATCAAAATCTTCCTGTAATTCAGCCAAGATTTTATGCGCATCGTTGGGATGTACTTCCTTCAGTTGGCGACGTCTTAAATTATAGAAATCGAGCACCATCTTTGGATTTTTTGCAAAACCTTCCGGCGATGCTACGTCTTCTACACGGTGGTTCTCCCAAAGACCGTTGCTGTCTCTGAATGTTTTAATTCCGCTTTCGGCAGAGATTCCTGCTCCTGATAGTACGACAAGTTTCTTCTTCATTATTGATTTTTAAATTGTGGAATAATTCTTTGTGGATTTTTCTGTTCAAACGTATAAGCGATTTCCAACAGTTTTCCTTCAGACCATTTTTCTGCATAAATTGAAATTCCTACCGGAAGACCTTCGATATTTCCCATCGGCAAAGAAATATTTGGATACCCTGAAATAGCAGCAGGAGAAGAGGTTCCGAACAGATAATTGTCTCCGTTGATGAGATCGGTTTTCCATGCTGGACTCGCCGTTGGCGCAATGATGGCATCAAGCTGATGTTTTTTCATCACGGCATCAATACCATTTTCACGGCTTCCGGAATAGGCTTTATTCCGCGCTTCAGCATATTTTTTATCTTTTATACCATCGGTTTCCTGAGCCATAATCAAGTATTCTTGTCCAAAGTACTGCAATTCCTCTGGACTGTTTTTATTGAATTCAATGAGCTCTTCAAGAGATTTTATAGGTGCATCTTCGCCCAGCGATTTAAAATAATCGTTCAACCCGTCTTTGTATTCCATCACCATCAGTTCAAATGATGCTCCGTCGGTTTCGCGCGATATTACATTTTCAATTTCTATTAGTTCAGCTCCTTCAGATTTCAGAAATTCTAAAGTTTTATTAAAAAGTTCATCTACTTTTGGATGACTTCCATTGGTTGGATTTTTTGAGTATCCAAATCGTTTTCCCTTTAAACCATTGATGGTAAGATAGGGCAGATAATCGGTTTTAGCAAAATTTTTATTTTCTGAAGTGATGGCATCTCTTTTATCAATGGATGTCAGTGCACCGAGAGAAACCGCGACATCGCGAACGGTCCTTGCCATTGGCCCCGGCGTATCCTGAGAAGATGAAATTGGAATTATTCCACTCCTTGAAAGCAGTCCGACGGTGGGTTTCAGACCAACAATTCCATTTAATGAAGACGGACAAACAATGGAGCCATTGGTTTCGGTTCCGATTGAAATTACTCCAAGATTGGCAGAAATTGAAGCTCCGGAACCTGCGCTCGAACCACAGGTATTTCGCGTTAAATCATAAGGGTTTTTCGTAACTCCACCATAACCGCTCCAGCCGCTTGTAGAGTTCTTTCCGCGGAAATTTGCCCATTCCGAAAGGTTGTTTTTTCCGATGATAACTGCACCTGCCTCACGAAGTTTTTTCGCAATTTCGCTGTCCTGTTTCGGAAAAGAATTTTTCAACGCTAAGGACCCTGCGGTCGTCGGCATTTTATCGTGCGTATCAATATTGTCTTTCAGTAAAACCGGAATGCCAAACAGAGCACCTTTTCTTTTTTTCAAAGGAATTTGGTCGAGGGAATCTGCAATTTTCATCGCATCTGGATTTACGGTAATTACTGAGTTCAGTTTAATTCCGTTTTGGTCGATTTCATCAATTCTTTTTAAATAAGCTTTTATTACTTCTTTTACGGATGCCTGTTTCGTACAATACAGATTCTGAATTTTGGCAATATCATATTCAAGATATTCAAAATCATTCAGGTTTGAGTTTTGTGCATTCATAGCCATAAAAGTAAAGAGGATTGCGGAGGTAAGAACTTTTTTCATTGCTTAAAAAAATAAATATGCTTCAATCCGAAGACTGAAGCATAAAGTTATTAAAAATTGTCTTTTTGAAGAAATCAGAGTTTCAGGTTCGCATTATTCAATCGTAATGAATTGGCAATTACCGAAACAGATGAGAAACTCATCGCTGCTGCAGCAATCATCGGACTCAGCAGAATTCCGAAAATCGGGTAGAGCAGTCCTGCTGCAACCGGGATTCCTAAAGTGTTATAGATAAAGGCAAAAAACAGGTTTTGTTTAATGTTTTTCAGAAGTTTTCCACTCAGTATTTTTGATTTTGCAACGCCGAGAATATCGCCTTTCAGTAACGTAATTTCTGCGCTTTCAATCGCAACATCGCTTCCGGTTCCCATCGCAATTCCTACGTTGGACTGTGCTAAAGCAGGTGCATCATTGATTCCGTCGCCCGTCATCGCGACAATTTTTCCTTCATTTTGAAGTCGTTTCACTTCTTCCATTTTATCCTTCGGCAGGCAATTCGCTTTGAAGTTTTTTATACCAAGTTCCGCAGCAACGGCTTTTGCAGTATGTTCGTTATCGCCGGTCATCATCATCACTTCAATACCTTCTTTTTGCAGAAATTCAACTGCTTTTTTGGATGTGGTTTTTATTTTGTCGGAATAGGAAAGGAACCCTAAAACATTATTTCCTTTTGCCAGATAAGAAACAGTTTTCGCATTATTCTGACTTTCGGTTACTTTCTGTCTTAAATCCTCGGGAATATGGATACCAAACTGGTTTAATAGTGCTTCATTTCCAAGATAAACCACTTCATTGTTGATTTTTCCTTTAATACCTTTTCCTGAAATATTCTCAAAATCATCCACTTTTTTTAATTGGTTGTCCGTTTGGGCAGCAGAATGGAAAGCATCCAAAACCGCTTTAGACAATGGGTGTTCCGAACTTTGATTCAGTGCTGCTGCAAGTGACAGGACTTCATTTTGATCCTCATTTTCAACGGTTATGATTTCTTCCAGACTTGGTTTTCCTTCGGTAAGCGTTCCGGTTTTATCGGTAATTAAAACGTTCACTTTGTTCATCTGTTCGAGTGCTTCGGCATTTTTAATCAAAATTCCGTTTTTGGCACCTTTTCCGATTCCAACCATCAAACTCATCGGTGTGGCCAAACCAAGTGCGCACGGACAAGCCACAATAAGCACTGCAACAGCATTCACCAAAGCGAGTGTAACGCCGTTTTCACCGCCGAAAACATACCAAAGAATATAGGTAATAATGGAAATTGCGATAACAACCGGTACAAATATTTTTGACACTTTATCTGCCAAATTCTGAATCGGAGCGCGACTTCGGCTGGCTGAGTTCACCATTTCAATGATTTTGGAAAGCAGGGTTTCGTCACCGACTTTCTCTGCAGTCATCAGAAAAGTTCCGTTTCCGTTTATTGTTCCGGAAGTCACATTATCGCTTAAGGTTTTCTCCACAGGAATTGGTTCTCCTGTAATCATACTTTCATCAATACTCGAATTTCCCTCGGTGATTTTACCATCTACAGGAATTTTTTCTCCCGGTTTTACCCTTAAAATATCACCGATTTTGACTTCGGAAAGTGCAACTTTTTTCTCCTCTCCATTAATGATTAAATTGGCTTCGTCCGGTGAAAGATTCATCAGTTCTTCGATGGCTTTTCCGGTTCGTTGATGTGCTTTTGCTTCCATCCATTGTCCCATAATCACGAGCGTGAGAATAACGGTAACAGCTTCAAAATAGAGTGGAGTTTTGCCATCGTGTTTCATTTCGTGTGGAAGAATTCCCGGAAACAGGAGTGAAGCAATGCTGAACAGAAAAGCCGCCGCAACACCCAACGCAATCAGCGAAAACATATTGAGGTTCCAACGTCTGAACGAATTGTAACCGCGAACCATCAGAAACCAACCCGAATAGAACAGAACCGGTAATGTCAGCAGCAATTCGAGCCAACCTTGAACCTGATGTGAAAATGGCCAGTTGATCCACATGCCGCCCATTGAAAGGATGAAAACAGGAATGGTAAATGCCAAAGCAATCCAGAATTTTTTGGTCAGAATTTTTACGGTATTGTCTTCTGCAACTTCACCTGCCTTTCCTTTAATTTGAACCAGATCCATTCCGCAAACGGGACAGCTGACGTTGGAATCGTACAGTTTGTCGCCCTCGCAGAA
>CAZPQV010000058.1:0-8105 GCA_964588705.1 uncultured Chryseobacterium sp. | reverse complement strand
AAGGGTTTCGTGCTTGCTGCTTTTTTCAATCAGTTCAGGCGTGATTTCTTCCAACTGCATGTGACAAACCGGGCAGCCTGTATCAGAATCATAAACTTTATCGCCTTCGCAGAACATCGGGCAATAGAACTTTCCTATTTTTTCTTCAGGATTTGAGATTTCGTTTTCAAATGTCTTTACATTGCTTTTAAAGCCAGCTTTTTCCTCAATCGGAACGAGATACATGTTACAAACCGGACAGCGTTTTCCCTGCTGAAAATAAACTTTATCGCCTTCGCATTCCATTGGGCAGTAATAGACAGAACTTGGAGAAACACGGTCTTTTGGTGGTATGATTTTCGTCTGTTCTGAATTCATTTCAGCCAAAGAATAATTCCCGGCAGACTGCAGTGCATTATTGAGTTCAGTTAATGAAATGTCTTTTTCAGATTTTATGTTTACTGATGATTCTTCGAGGTTTACATTTGCAGAAATTCCTTCGATTGCGTTTAGCGTTTCGGATATCTTTTTCTGACATCCGCTGCAAGTCATTCCAATAACTTTATATTGTTTTTCCATAATGGTAGATTTAACAGAACAAATTTCATAAAATGAAAATTGAAACCGTTATAAATATAAGGAAAAGACTTATAAAATTCAGAAAGAATCGAGTGGAAGGCGGTTCTTGTTTTTCAGTTTTTTGAATTCAGAAGGGGTGAATCCTGTGGTGTTTTTAAACTGTGATGAAAGATGCTGAACACTTTTGTAGCCTAATTTTCCGGCAATTTCTGTAAGTGTGAATTCGTTGTAAAAAAGAAGTTCTTTTACCTTTTCTATTTTTTGAAGGATGAAATACTGTTCCAAAGTCATTCCTTGATTTTGCGAAAACAGTTTGGAAATCGAACTGTAATCCCGATGCATTTTATCACTTAAATATTCTGAAAGGATGAAATTTTCAGCAATATCCAATTCTGAAATTTTCTCAATAATCAGTTTTTTGGTTTGCTCAATTTGCTTATGTGACTGGTCTTCAAGAATTTCAAAACCGATTTTTTTCAGTTCAGAATCCAATGTTCTTAATTCATTTTCGTTCAGTTCATTTTGTGTTTCCACAAGACCTAACTGAACGGAGACGGTTTCAATTCCCACTTGCTGAAAAATTTGTGATACTGCCATTTCACAGCGGCTGCAAACCATATTTTTGATGAAAATTTTCATAATCGTTGCTAGTTTATAGGTACTTGTTGCTTGTTTCTGAACTTGTCGAAAGGCTGACTTCCGTCTTCGGACTTCCAACTACTCTTTAAGTCGGTCTTTTACGTATTCGATTTTTGTTTTTCCGTGTTTCGTCGGTTTTCCGTTTTCATCAACGCCTACAAAAATGATTTTATCAATGGTAATGATGGTTTGCCGTGTCATCATATTTCTTACTTTACAGCGCAAAGTGATGGAAGTGTTCCCGAAATCTGTAGCTTCAATACCGATTTCAATAATATCTCCCTGTTTTGCCGAACTAATGAAATTAATCTCTGACATATATTTAGTCACACAGCGAGGAGTTTCCAACTGAACAATGGTGTAGAGGGCCGCTTCTTCGTCAATCCATTGCAATAATCTGCCGCCGAAAAGGGTGTGATTGGGGTTGAGGTCTTCGGGTTTAATCCATTTTCTGGTGTGGTAATTCATAATTTAAATTTAAACAAATTTACCTCAATTTTTGAGAGAAATCAATGGACTTGATTAATTGATGAAATGAATAATGTTTGCCACGAATGCACGAATATTATTACATCTTTATATTTTTCTGAAATTCTATTTTAGTTATTTGTTAATTTAAAACCTGATTTAGTCATTATGTAGGAATCTTAACACACAGAATAACAATTGATTAGATTCCTACGGAATGACAAAGACTCTGGTTATTTCTGATAACACACAAAGAGTAGATACTCATTTTACCTTTTTAAAAATAATTGCATTATTCGTGCATTCGTGGAACTTAAGCTCTTTTAGAACGCATTGCTTTTACTTTTTTCACATTTTCATCATTCAAAAAACGCTGATATTCAGCGCTTTCTACTGGATAAATCGCAACTGTTCCGTCGGAATTATGATGAAATCCAAAGCCATATCTTTTTGCTAAAGGCGAAGAACGAAAACAAGCCTGTCCTTTTGAAAAAAACTGATTTTTTGCTGCCGGTTTTTCGTTATCGGTTATGTCATTCTTTAAAGCAAATGTTTCAAAAATCACATCATCCGAAGTGTATTTATAAGGGTTTTTTGAAATCATTTCATACTGCATTTCTGCAACCGTTTTTGGTGTTTTTTGCTGTGGAGAAACTGCGGCAGAAACCGGGCAGTCGTCAGCTATTTCGATAAACACATTCTTATAATTGGTAGAATGAATTTTCATTTCTAATTTTGTTTAAAATCTAAAATTATGAATTTTTCACCAATAATAATTGGCACAATGCGTTGGGGAATTTGGGGCGCCAATCACTCAGAAAATACAGTTCAGAAACTTATTGAAACCTCATTGAATAAGGGTTTATATAGCTTTGATCACGCCGATATTTATGGCGGTTATACGACCGAAAAACTGTTTGGTGATGCTGTTTCCAAAATGAATATTGACCGAAATTCTTATCAGCTCATTTCAAAATGCGGGATTGAATATCCGGGAGGAGAGAAACCCTACACTTTAAAATCTTACAATTATTCCAAAGAATATATTTTGAATTGTGTGGATGAAAGTCTGCAGAATTTACAGACAGATTATCTTGATTTACTGCTTCTTCACCGTCCGTCACCATTGATGGATCCTGAGGAAATTGCGACAGCTTTCAGTATTTTGAGAATTAATGGAAAGGTGAGAGAGTTTGGCGTGAGCAATTTTACAACTTCGCAGTTTGATTTGATTCATCAGTATTTTCCTTTTTTGGTAACGAACCAGGTGGAGATCTCTTTAAATGAAACCAAGGCTTTCTACGACGGCACTTTAGATCAAATGATGATGCATCGTTTAAAACCGATGGCTTATTCGGTATTAGGGAATTATTTCAGTGCAGAAACAGAACAAAATGAAAGATTGAAACCGATTATAAATCAATTTTGTGAAAAATATAATGCACAAGAAAACCAAATTCTTCTGGCATTTTTGCTGAAACATCCTGCAGGAATACTTCCTGTAGTTGGAACATCAAGATCTGAGAATATTTCAAAATTAAAAAAAGCTTTAGCAATAAATCTTGAAAGGGAAGACTGGTTCATGCTTTTGGAAGCGAGTGCCGGAAAACGGATTCCATAAAAAATTCCGACCTCAGTAAAACTGAAGTCGGAACTTAAAATTATGAAACTTGTATAGTAAACTATAATTTTATCGATTATTGCATTAGCATTATAATCATTTATTAACAGTAGGTTTATTGCAAAAAGGATGACAAATTCACTTTTGTTATTAAAGTTTATGAGAGTTTAAATCTATTTAACAAAAGCGTCGTAGACAGGGGTTTTAATTAACTGTATTTAACAAAAAAAGCGGATTAATTTCCGCTTTCATTATGTTGTTCTGTATTATCGGTTTTACCGGTTTCCGTAAGTTTTGATGACTTCAGAATATCTTTCTTATTGATGTCCGGCGGACTTTTCTTTTCGCTTGCTGCCGGGAGATTAGGGAAGTCCTGAAATTGTTTTTTACGTTCGGCTTCGCTTATCTTTTCGGGTTTTTCTTTTTTGTTTGGTTCCATAATATTTCGTTTTAGAGTTGCGAAACATCGATTGTTCCGGTTTTGTCTTCAATCTTATAATTCAAAGCCTTTGCCAAAACGAAAATTTGGTTCAGATTATCCAATAATTGTTTTTTACTTTCGCGAATTAACTGGTCTCGGTTTACCGTTTTTTCGGCATTATTTTTTGCATTCTGAGTGATTCTTCTGATGTCTTCCTGATTAAACCGGTCGAAAAAAGAATCGTCCATCGACTGAATTTCTACGCTTGGAATCACTCGAATTTCAGGATTCGGAAGTTCAGAAAGAATCAGTTTTTTTCCAATGCTGTCTACTTCAATTTTCATTTTATTTAAATCGTAGGAGACCTGTGCATTGGTCTTTGTGAAGGTGATAATCTCTTTCTGCATCGGAGGAAGAATGCCGCCGCCCAACAGTTCGGAAGTGATTTTTGTCTTTTGCATACTCGAGAAATCCTGTTCTACAACCACCATTTTATTCATCTTTTTAATCTGATTGGTGATGATGTAAAAATCGTTCTGAATTTTATCATCGCTCTTTGCAGCAATAGATTTAATAAGGAAAAAAAGGAGTAATGTGATGATTACTCCAACTAAAAATGCGATGATGATGTTTTTCTTGTCTCTCACTTTATTTTTTCAAAATATCTGAAATAGATGTATCTCTTTTCCTTACAATTTCTAGCAGGTCTTTTTCCAAATAACCTGATTTAGGAAATTCAATAATTCTGCCAAGTTCTCTTCCGTATTTTTTCACGATGATGGTTGGTACCCTTTGAATGTTGTATTTACCTTCTTCACCACTTGGCGATTCGTATTTTCGGTTCAAGCCGTAAACGGTTAATTTTTCGTTCGGGAATTTCATTTCATCAAGAATTCTCATCAGTCTCGGAAATTCTCTATGGCTGTCGCTGCACCAAGTTCCAAGGAATACAATGAGCTGATGTGATGTAAATTTTTCCTTTCTCAAATCCCGGATACTTTCTTCATCAATTTGGTAATTACTGTATTCTTCGTTATACCAGCTGTCGTAAGGTTCTTTCAGGAATTGATCCAAAGTTTGCTGTCCTAAAAGCATTTTTCCGTCTCTTTGAGTTTCTACTTCACGGTTTACCACCACCTTTTCCTGAGATTTGCAGGATTGTAAAGCAAATACTAATACGGAAACAGTTAATAAATTTTTAAATATTTTTTTCATAACATTTAGTTTTCAATAATTGATTTTAAATCGGCAGGAGAGTAGTTGACGCTTTTCAAAACTTTATTGTCGGAAATACGGTGAACATTGATTTTTTCTCCTGAAACTTCAGAATAAGCATCTTCACCTTTTCCTTTGTAAAATTCGATGGTTTTGTCGGCCTCGTCTTGTGTAGAACACGCTTTCGACATATTGGAGCGCTGTACCTCGTTGAAAAGGGTCACGAACTTTTCACCCAAACCAAACTCCAAAACAGCACCACTTAAAACATATTGCAAGTCGCACAAAGCATCGGCAATTTCTATGATGTCGTTGTCTGCAATGGCCTGTTTCAACTCGTCCAGTTCTTCCTGAAGCAACATCACCCTTAAATCACATCGTTCCTTTGACGGAATTTGTGGATGCTTTAAAATAGGTGCATTAAAGGTTTTGTGGAATTCTGCAACTTGGTTCAGACTGTCAATTTTCTCCATTAATTTAAATTTAAACAAATATAAAAAAAGTCCGAGATTAACCCGAACTTTTGTCTTTATTAATAAGGTTGATTTATTTAGAAATATCCCTTCCGATAACCAATCTCTGAATTTCTGAAGTTCCTTCTCCAATCGTGCAAAGCTTGGAATCTCTGTAGAATTTTTCAGCTGGGAATTCTTTTGAATAACCGTAACCGCCGAAAATCTGAACGGCATTATTCGAAATTCTTACAGATGCTTCGGAAGCGTAAAGTTTTGCCATTGCGCCTTCACGTGTCATTTTCTGTCCTGCATTTTTCATGGTTGCGGCACGTCTGATCAGAAGTTCAGAAGCATCAATTTCCGTTGCCATATCAGCAAGCATAAAGTTTACGGCCTGGAACTCGTTAATCGGTCTTCCGAACTGATGTCTTTCTTTGGAATATTTAAGTGCGGCTTTATAAGCACCTCTCGCAATCCCTAAACTAAGTGCAGCAATAGAAATTCTACCACCATCAAGAATTTTCATAGCCTGTTTGAAACCGTCGCCAACTTCACCAAGTCTGTGTGAATCCGGAACACGAACATTATCGAATATAAGTTCAGCTGTTTCAGAAGCTCTCATTCCGAGTTTATTTTCTTTTTTTCCTGAAGTAAATCCCGGCATTCCTTTTTCGAGGACAAATGCTGTGGAATTATTTCTTGCACCTTTTTCTCCAGTTCTTGTCATTACAACTGCAATCTCTCCGGAAATAGCGTGCGTGATGAAATTTTTCGCACCGTTGATTACCCATTCGTCGCCATCTTTTACAGCAGTAGTACTCATTCCACCGGAATCAGAACCGGTATTGTGCTCCGTAAGTCCCCAAGCACCGATTACTTTTCCAGTAGCAAGTTTCGGCAACCATTTATGGCGCTGCTCTTCGTTTCCGAATTCATAAATATGATTGGTGCAAAGCGAATTGTGAGCAGCCACTGAAAGACCGATTGAACCACAAACCTGGGAGATCTCATCAAGAATAGTAACATATTCATGATATCCAAGTCCGGAGCCGCCATATTCCTCAGGAATTACAATTCCCATAAATCCCATTTCTCCCAATTCGTGGAAAAGTTCAACAGGGAAGGTTTGGCTTTCGTCCCATTCCATAATATTCGGACGTATTTTTTTCTCTGCAAAATCCCTTGCAGTTTGCGCTATCATCTCCAGGTTATCGGTCATTTCTGTATTCATAAAATTTATTTGCCCAAATATAACCAAAAAAATATATTTTCTCCTTGATGATTTAAGTTTGGTTTGTGTTTTTTTAACATAAAATGTTCTTTAAAAAAATTAGAATAAGTTAGCTTTGTAAAAATTGTACTGAATGAAAAAATTTCTATTTTCTTTATTTTTATTTCCGTTTTTTCTTTTTGCGCAGGCACCGGCAGGTTATTATGACGGTACAGACGGACTTACAGGATATCAGCTAAAATCAAAACTGAATCAAATTATTTCCAAGAACTTTAACAGTCATTATGGTGAGTTAAGGGATATTTATTTTGTAACAGACCTTGATCAATTTTACGATCACGGAACCGAAAATACGACCACAGTTGTCGACATTTATTCTGAAATTCCAGATGGTCCTGATTATAAAGAATTCACAAGAGCTGACTTGCAAAGTTCAACGTCTCCAAGTGCTGAAGGACAGTATTGGAACCGTGAACATATGATACCAAGCAGTTTTTTTGATGAAGGAAGCAGAGAACAGTATCCGATGTATTCAGATTTGTTCACAGTTATACCTGTTGACGGTTATATCAACCAAAGAAGAAGTAATTTTTCTTACGGAACCGTTAATACGCCAACAATGATTTTTCGAAACGGTTCAAAATTAGGGATTAATAGCGATGCGAGACATAATTATACGGTCTTCGAACCAATAGATGAATTCAAAGGAGATGTTGCGAGAGCATTACTGTATTTTGCGGTGCGATACGAAGGGAAATTAGGTAACTTTAATTTTAGCAGAGCTGAAAGCATGTTCGACGGGACCGAAGAAAAAGCCTTTAAAGATTGGATTCTTCCAATGCTTTTGGAATGGCATGCTTTAGACAAAGTTTCAGCAAGAGAGCTTGACAGAAATAACAAAGTGTATGAAGTACAGCGCAACAGGAATCCATTTATCGATCATCCGGAATTTGTCGATATGATCTGGAAGCAGTCTACCGACGCTGTTGCACCATCTGCTCCAACAGCATTATCTGCAAGCCGAATCAGCAGTAATTTTATTAAATTGGAATGGCCCGCTTCAACAGAAACCGATGTTATTGGATATAAAATTTATAACAACGGATTATATATTGGTTACAGTAACACCAATTCCTTTTATGCAGACGGTCTTAATCCTTCTACAACCTATAATTTTACGGTTTCGGCTTACGATAGTTCGAATAATATTTCAGTAAAAAGCAACAATTTAACAGCTACAACAATTACTTCGGATTCTTTTGCAAAGGATTTAATAATCACCAAATATATTGAGGGTACAGGTTATAATAAAGCAATTGAAATAACCAATAAAACAGGACATCCTGTAAATCTTAACGAATACAGAATTAGAGTACAGTTTATAGGAACCACTTTCTATTATTCAGATTATTTTGGCTTGGACGGAGTTATTGCAAATGGAGAATCGGTTGTTATTATGCATAGTCTTGCAAATTTGGGCTGTTTTTCCATTGATCA
>CAZPQV010000057.1:0-13583 GCA_964588705.1 uncultured Chryseobacterium sp. | reverse complement strand
TGATATAACTTAGATTTGGCGCAATGCACGACTGAATATTCAATCATTGAACGCCATTGGCAAAATGAGAGGCTTAAAAGTATAAAGGCAAAAAATCCCCGAGCACTCGGGGATTTCTATTTAAAATTTTAATTATCTGTTTTCCATAGGAACATAATCTCTTTTCTGTGCACCTTGGTAAACCTGTCTTGGTCTACCGATTGGATCGCCTTTCAGACGCATTTCTTTCCACTGAGAAATCCATCCCGGTAATCTTCCCAATGCGAACATTACGGTAAACATTTCTGTAGGAATTCCAAGTGCTCTGTAAATAATTCCGGAGTAGAAATCTACGTTTGGATAGAGTTTTCTTTCTACGAAGTATTCGTCTTCCAGAGCTACTCTTTCAAGCTGCATTGCAATATCCAATGCTTTGTCTTCTACACCCAATGCATCCAGAATATCATCTGCTGCTTTCTTGATGATTCTTGCTCTTGGATCGAAGTTTTTGTAAACTCTGTGTCCGAAGCCCATCAAACGGAAGTTATCCTCCTTGTTTTTAGCTTTCTCTACATATTTTGCTACATCTCCACCATCTTTTTCAATCATTTCAAGCATTTCGATTACCGCTTGGTTTGCACCACCGTGAAGCGGTCCCCAAAGTGCAGAAACTCCTGCAGAAATAGATGCAAAAAGACCGGTATGTGCAGAACCAACCATTCTTACTGTAGATGTAGAACAGTTTTGCTCGTGATCGGCGTGCAGAATCAGAAGTTTATCCAGAGCATCCACAACAATTGGGTTCATTTCGAACTCTTCGTTTGGAAGTCTGAAACACATTCTGTAGAAGTTTTCTACATAGTTTAGGCTGTTATCACCGTGGTTAAGTGGTAACCCCTGAGTTTTTCTATAAGTCCACGCTGCAAGATGCGAGAATTTTGCAATCAGCATTTCAGCGGCATGATCAAGATCGTCTTTGGATTCAACGTTTACAGCTTTCGGGTTGAATGCGGTAAGTGCTGATGTAAGTGAAGAAAGAACTCCCATTGGGTGAGCAGAACGTGGGAACACGTCCATTACTTTTTTAAGTTCTTCCGCAACAAAATTGTATTTCTTTATACCTTTCTCGAATTTCGCAAATTGGTCTTTGTTTGGCAGTTCACCATATAACAAAAGATACATCACCTCTGAGAAGTTCGATTTTTCAGCAATCTGCTCAATCGGATAACCTCTGTAGTAAAGCTCTCCTTGATCTCCGTCGAGATAGGTAATCTCACTGATGGTAGCTCCTGTGTTTTTGTATCCCAAATCCATAGTTATAAGACCTGTTTGGTCTCTCAGTTTAGAGATATCAATACCTCTGTCACCGATGGTGCTCTCTACGATAGGATATTCAAACGACTGACCGTCGTAATTCAATATAACTTTATTGTCTGACATTTTGTTGAATAATTTTTGTTAAAATTACGGAAAAACTCACTAAGAATCAAATTGAAAGCCACTTCCGTTCATTAATTTTTTCTATATTTTAAATTAAATGATAAATTTCATCCTCCATCAACATTTAGTGCTTTAAAATAATTTTGATTATCAATTAATTAATAAAAAAACACCGGAAAAATGTTCCGATGTTTTGCATAACAGTTATGCTGTGTTATCTTTTTACTTTGAATGCTTCAAGTCCAGGGAAAATAGCTGTATCTCCCAATGCTTCTTCAATTCTCAGCAACTGATTGTATTTTGCCATTCTGTCGGAACGTGATGCAGAACCGGTTTTTATCTGTCCGCAGTTCATCGCTACAGCAAGGTCAGCAATTGTAGAATCTTCAGTTTCTCCGGATCTGTGTGACATTACTGATGTGAAACGGTTGTGCTGTGCCATTTGCACTGCTGCCATCGTTTCGGAAAGTGAACCAATCTGATTTACTTTTACAAGAATCGAATTACCAACACCTTCTTTCACCCCTCTTGAAAGCCTTTCAACATTCGTTACAAAAAGGTCGTCACCTACAAGCTGAACTCTGTCTCCAATTTTATCGGTAAGCATTTTCCAACCTTCCCAATCGTCTTCGTGCATACCGTCTTCGATAGAAATAATCGGATATTTCTCTGTAAGCTCTGCAAGATAAGCCACCTGCTCTTCGCGGCTTCTGAAAGCACCTTTATCGCCTTCGAATTTTTTGTAGTCGTAAGAACCGTCTTTATAGAATTCTGATGAAGCACAGTCAAGCGCAAGCATCACATCGTCACCAGGTTTATAGCCTGCTTTTTCGATGGCTTTAAGCAAAGTATCCAAAGCATCTTCAGTTCCGTTGAAAGTTGGCGCAAAACCACCTTCATCACCTACTGCCGTAGAAAGTCCTCTGTCGTGAAGAATTTTCTTAAGATTATGGAAGATTTCTGTTCCTTTTCTTAATGAGTGAGAGAAAGAATCTGCTTTTACCGGCATAATCATGAATTCCTGAAACGCAATCGGAGCATCGGAGTGTGAACCACCGTTGATGACATTCATCATCGGAACCGGAAGTGTATTGGCATTTACACCACCAACATACTTGTAAAGCGGCATTCTAAGTTCGGTAGCAGCTGCTTTTGCCGCAGCCAAAGAAACACCAAGAATGGCATTAGCACCAAGATTTCCTTTATTTTTTGTTCCGTCAAGATCAATCATAATCTGATCGATTAGATTCTGTTCGAAAACCGGAAGTCCAATCAGTTCAGGAGCGATAACGTCACGCACGTTTTCTACAGCTTTCAGAACGCCTTTTCCCATAT
This sequence comes from uncultured Chryseobacterium sp., assembly GCA_964588705.1. Lineage (GTDB taxonomy): Bacteria > Bacteroidota > Bacteroidia > Flavobacteriales > Weeksellaceae > CAZPQV01. Next base: position 10,829 of record CAZPQV010000057.1, on the reverse strand, counting down.
AATCTGAACCTCCGTCGCGAAGTTCAACTGCTTCGTGTTCTCCTGTTGATGCACCGGAAGGAACAGCAGCGCGTCCCATTGCACCGCTTTCGGTAAACACATCCACTTCAACTGTCGGATTCCCTCTGGAATCAAGAATCTGTCTTGCTTCGATATACGAAATGTAGCTCATCTTTTATAATTTTAATGTTATTTCTTTATTTCATACAAATTTAATCAAATTAAAAGGCTTTGAATTACTTTTTAGAATGATTTTTGCTTTGTTAAGTTAGAATTAACCTTAATTTTGGTTATCTTCAACAAAAGATATTAATTTAAATAAAATATTATGAAAAAGAACTTTTTAATGCTGTCGATGCCTGCACTGATTATTATGAGCTGCAGCAAACAGGAAGGGAATAAAGGCGTGATTGTGCAGGAAGAGGCTACAGATTCCGTAGTGATAAGTAATGAGGGAACGGTTGACAGTTTATCTACGACAAGCGTACCGACTGCAGCGAACGGAGAAATACAGGAACACACCTACCGATATGTGGCAACGGACGGATCTAACGCACATGTGAAATTTGTAAATTCTGATAAAGAAAATTACATCACTGTTACCAGCAACAAAAAAACCATTAGAGCCGACCAAACCGAAGCCTGGGCTAAAGGCGCGATTTATAAAAATGATGATATCGAAATAAAATCTGAGGGTGATAATATTTCAATTACCCAAGGAAATTCGGTGATTGAGCTGAAGAAAGCGGGAGGACAATAAGTGAAGTTGGAGAGTGTGAGAATGTGAGAGTTTGAGAGTGAATGAGTACAGTAACAATTTCAAAACATTCAAACAACCTCAAACTATTTCAAACAAATAAAAATCCGTTCAAATTATTGAACGGATTTTCTATATAAATCTAAAGATTCTTATTCTTCAGTTTTTTCTTCAGAAGCGTCTGCTTTTGGCTCTTCTGATACTTCTTCAGCTTTCACTTCTTCAGCAGGAGCTTCAGCTTTTACTTCCTCTTTTGCAGGGATTGTAGCTACAGCTTCTTTCTTAGCCGAAGTGCTTCTTCTGCTTCTTCTTGTAGCTTTTTTCTCTTCAGCATTAGGGTTGTAAAGCTCGTTGAAGTCTACAAGTTCAATCATAGCAGTATCCGCAGCATCACCAGGTCTGAAACCAGTTTTGATGATTCTTGTGTACCCACCGTTTCTTTCAGCGATTTTTGGAGCTACTGTTCTGAAAAGTTCAGTAACAGCCTCTTTGCTTTGCAGGTATGCGAAAACTGTTCTTCTGTTATGTGTAGTATCTTCTTTTGCTTTAGTAAGAAGTGGTTCAACATACACTCTTAAAGCTTTCGCTTTAGCAACTGTAGTGTTGATTCTTTTATGCTCAATAAGAGAACAAGCCATATTAGAAAGCATTGCCTTTCTGTGTGGCGCCGTTCTTCCTAAGTGATTGATTTTTTTACCGTGTCTCATTGTTTATTTATTATTCAGCGTCTAATTTATACTTTGCAGTGTCGAAACCGAAGTTAAGACCTTTTGAATGCACTAATTCTTCTAATTCTGTTAACGATTTCTTACCGAAATTTCTGAATTTCATCAAGTCAGACTTACTGTACGAAACCAATTCACCAAGAGTTTCAACTTCTGCAGCTTTCAGGCAGTTAAGAGCTCTTACTGAAAGATCCATATCTGCAAGTTTAGTTTTAAGAAGCTGTCTTGTATGTAAAGTTTCTTCGTCGTACTGGATGGATGCTTTTACCGCTTCAGTTTCAAGCGTAATTCTCTCATCAGAGAACAGCATGAAATGGTAGATAAGAATCTTTGAAGCTTCAGTTAAAGCGTTCTGAGGGCTGATAGAACCGTCAGTTTCGATATCCAATACAAGTTTTTCGTAGTCTGTTTTTTGCTCTACACGGTAGTTTTCAACGGAATACTGAACCTTTTTGATCGGCGTATAGATAGAATCGATTGCAATAGTTCCCAGAGGAGCATTGTTTGATTTGTTTTGTTCTGATGGAACGTAACCTCTACCTTTCTCAATATTAAATGTAATTTCGAAGTTTACATCCTTTGTAGTATTGCATATTACAAGATCTGAATTTAATACTTCGAAACCGTTCATTGATTTGCCAAGATCACCGGCAGTAATCTGAGTCTGTCCTGAGATTTTGGCTGTAACCTGCTCATTAGCTTGGTTTTCAGCTTTAGCTTTAAGACGAACCTGCTTCAAATTCAGGATGATTTCAGTAACATCTTCAATCACTCCCGGAATTGTTGAAAACTCGTGCTCTACACCTTCAATTTTGATAGATGAAATAGCATATCCTTCAAGAGAAGAAAGCAAAACTCTTCTCAAAGCATTACCGATTGTAAGTCCAAAACCTGGTTCTAACGGTCTGAATTCGAACTGACCTCTGAAATCGTCAGAGTTTAATAGAATTACTTTATCGGGTTTTATGAATTGTAAAATTGCCATATTGTTGGTTGAGCAAAAATTGGGTTTATTATTTATTGTATAACTCTACGATGAACTGTTCTTTGATGTCTTCAGGAATCTGAATTCTCTCCGGAACTGCTACAAAAGTACACTCCTTTTTCTCGTCGTTGAACTGTAGCCACTCGTAGGTTGATTTTGTTGCAAGTGCATCAGCAATTACTTCAAGAGATTTAGATTTCTCTCTGATTGCTACTACATCACCTGCTTTTAGTAAATAAGATGGGATATTTACCAGTTCCCCGTTCACAGTAACGTGTCTGTGAGAAACCAATTGTCTTGCTCCAGCTCTTGTTTTAGCGAAACCTGCTCTGTACACAACATTATCAAGTCTCGATTCGCAAAGCTGTAAAAGGATTTCACCGGTAACTCCAGATGCTCTGGTTGCCTTGTCGAATAGGTTTGCAAACTGTCTCTCAAGGATACCGTAAGTATACTTAGCTTTTTGCTTTTCTGCTAACTGGTTAGCGTACTCAGATCTTTTTGCACCTCTTCTTTTATTAGGCCCGTGCTGTCCCGGTGGTTGGTTTTTTCTTCTTTCGAAGTTTTTGTCGTCTCCGAAGATCGGTGTTCCGAACTTACGAGCGATTTTTGTTTTTGGTCCTGTATATCTTGCCATAGTATGGTAAAATTCTAAAAATTAAACTCTTCTTCTTTTAGGTGGTCTACATCCGTTGTGTGGCATTGGAGTCACATCAACGATTTCGCTAACTTCAATTCCTGAATTGTGGATCGATCTGATGGCAGATTCTCTACCTTGCCCAGGACCTTTCACAAACACCTTCACTCTTCTAAGCCCAGCTTCGTGAGCTACAGCAGCGCAGTTCTCCGCAGCCATTTGTGCTGCGAATGGAGTATTCTTTTTAGATCCTCTGAATCCCATTTTACCGGCAGATGACCAAGAGATAACTTCTCCGTTTTTATTTGTCAAAGAAATAATAATATTGTTGAAAGACGCCTGGATGTGTGCTTCACCAATTGCCTCTACTTTTACTTTTCTTTTTTTAACTACTTTAGTTTGTTTTGCCATTATTTAATAATTCTAAAGATTATTTACTTGCTTTTTTCTTGTTAGCAACAGTTTTTCTCTTTCCTTTACGGGTTCTAGAATTGTTTTTAGTTCTTTGGCCTCTTAAAGGTAATCCCAGTCTGTGACGTATTCCTCGTTGGCATCCTATGTCCATCAGACGTTTGATGTTCAATTGAACTTCTGAACGCAACTCACCTTCTACTTTGATGTTTTCGGTGATGTAGTTTCTGATGGCAGCCAATTCATCGTCATTCCATTCGTTGACTTTCTTGTCTTCGCTGATACCGGCATTCTTAAGGATTTCAGAAGCAGTGCTTCTTCCGATTCCGTAGATGTAAGTAAGGCCGATAACGCCTCTTTTGTTTTTTGGTAAATCAATACCTGAAATTCTCGCCATAATTTAATGTTAGCCTTGTCTTTGTTTAAATTTTGGGTTCTTCTTGTTGATTACAAACAGAACGCCTTTACGACGAACGATTTTGCAATCAGCACTTCTTTTTTTGATAGATGCTCTAACTTTCATTTGTTTAAATTTTCGCAATCCGCTTCCTGCACAGGGCTTTCGGCTTTTCGCATTATTTTTAAAAGTATTCTTTAATATTAATATCTGAAAGTAATTCTCCCTTTGGTTAAATCATAGGGAGACATTTCTAATCTTACTTTATCGCCTGGTAAGAGTTTGATGTAGTGCATTCGCATTTTACCGGAAATGTGCGCGATAAGCACGTGTCCGTTTTCCAGTTCTACACGGAACATGGCGTTTGAAAGTGCTTCCACAATCACGCCATCCTGTTCAATATGTTTTTGTTTAGCCATTTATATCCTAAAAGTTTGATGTTCTGGATAGTTTAGAATCCATAAGTCCATCATAATGGTGATTCAGCAGATAAGTGTTGATTTGCTGCACAGTATCAAGAATAACCCCAACCATAATCAATAGTGAGGTTCCTCCGAAAAACAGAGCAAATCTATCCGTCTGAACCAGTGTTCCGTACACTAGTGCCGGAAGGACTGCAAAGATAGCTAAAAATATTGAACCCGGCAAAGTGATTCTCGACAAAATATTATCCAGATAATCAGCGGTTTCCTTCCCAGGTCTTACTTTCGGAATCAGACCTCCGTTTCTCTTAAGATCGTCGGCCATCTGATTTACCGGAATTGTAATTGCGGTATAGAAAAACGTGAATATGATAATAAGTATCGCGAACAGCACATTATACTGCCAGCTGAATACATTTTGGAATCCTGCCAGGAACGTGTTGGAATCATCAAGCTTGGTTAATAATCCCGGAACGAACATCAATGCCTGAGCAAAGATAATTGGCATTACTCCCGAAGCATTCACTTTTAGTGGAATCCACTGTCTTGCTCCCTGCATCAGGTTTCTGTTTACACCTCCTCTTGCCTGAGCTCTGCTCACATACTGAATTGGAATTTTTCTTACTGCAACAGAAAGAACTACACCAGCCAATACTACAAGCATCCAGAAGAGGATTTCAACAAGAATCATAATGGTTCCTGCACCACCTTTACCCGTCTGAGTTGTAAACTCCTGAATGAAAGATGAAGGAAGGTCTGCAAGAATACCAATCATAATAAGGATTGAAATACCGTTACCAATACCTCTGTCCGTAATTTTCTCTCCCAGCCACATTGCAAAAATAGATCCTGCAACAAGAATTACGATACTTGGAAGCCAGAACATTACTGAACTTGGCTCTACGTAATACGCCGACTGAAACTGTGCGTACGGAAGAAACATCTGCGTGATAGACGTAAGGTATGAAGGCGCCTGCACCAAACACACCGCGATGGTAAGCCATCTTGTAATCTGGTTTAGGGTGTTTCTACCACTCTGTCCGTCTTTCTGAAGTTTCTGAAGGTAAGGAATTGCCATACCCATAAGCTGCACAATAATGGAAGCCGAGATATAAGGCATAATTCCTAAAGCCATGATCGAAGCACGGCTGAATGCACCCCCCGTAAATGAAGAAAGTAACCCCAGAAGTCCTGCTCCCTGGTTACTGCCTCCCTGGTTTTGGTATACCTGTAAAAGGTTCCCTACCTCCGTCATATTGATGGCAGGTAGGGAAATATAAGATGCGAATCTATACACCAGGATCAATCCTAAGGTGAAGAGAATTTTTTCTCTGAGCTCCTCAAGACTCCAAATGTTTTTAAGTGTTTGTATAAATCCTTTCATTTCAATAATTATAGAGTAATTGCTTTACCTCCAGCTTTAGCGATAAGCTCTTCAGCTGATTTTGTGAATTTGTCAGCAGAGATTGAAACACCTGATTTCAACTCACCTCTACCCATAATTTTCACAAGGTCGTTTTTAGATGCTAAACCGCTTTGTACCAAAACATCTTTAGTGATATCACCGCTGATTCCTTTAGTATCAATTGGGTTTTGGATAGTATCTAAATTAATTCCTCTAAATACTTTTCTGTTTACGTTATTGAAACCGAACTTAGGCAATCTTCTTTGTAGAGGCATCTGTCCACCTTCGAAACCGATTTTCTGAGAATATCCGGCTCTAGATTTCTGACCTTTATGCCCTTTTGTTGAAGTACCGCCTTTTCCGCTTCCCTGTCCTCTACCAATTCTCTTGGAATTGTGAGTAGCGCCTGAAGCCGGTTGTATATTGTTTAATTTCATTTCTTTAAAAATTTATTTTTGAACTTCTACTAAATGACTTACAGCTGCTACCATTCCTAAGATTGATGGTGTAGCTTCGTGCTCTACTACCTGGTGTAATTTTTTCAAACCTAAAGCCTCAAGAGTTCTCTTTTGGGTTTTAGTTCTACCAATAGCACTTCTTACCTGTTTTACTTTAATCGTTGCCATACTCTTAAATGCTTTTAGTGTTTGAATACTTTGTCTAATGATACACCTCTCATTCTTGCAATTTCTTCAGGAGTTCTGATATCCAATAACGCTTTGAAAGTTGCTTTCACCATGTTATGTGGGTTTGAAGATCCTTTAGATTTTGTAAGAATATCTTTAATACCTGCAGATTCTACTACGATACGTACGGTGTTACCTGCGATAACCCCTGTACCGTGAGATGCCGGCTTCATGAAGATATCTGCACCACCGTATCTTGCAGTAGTTTCATGGTAAATAGTTCCGTCTTTAGTAAGAGGAATTTTTACTAAATTTTTCTTTGCATCTTCTACCGCTTTAGAGATAGCAGTTGCAACTTCTTTAGATTTACCAAGTCCGAAACCGATAACTCCTGCTTCGTCACCTACCACTACGATAGCTGAGAATCCGAAAGCACGACCACCTTTGGTTACTTTGGTTACTCTGTTTACAGCTACGAGACGATCTTTAAGTTCTAATCCTCCCGGTTTTATTTTTTCGATATTATCTAGTCCTAACATTGTTATCCGAAATTTATTGATTAGAATTTAAGTCCGCCTTCTCTCGCACCATCAGCAAGAGCTTTTACTCTACCGTGGTATACGAATCCGTTTCTGTCGAACACTACATTTTCAATTCCTGCTGCTTTAGCTTTCTCAGCGATTGCTTTTCCAACTTCAGCAGAAGCTTCTACTTTATTTCCTTTTGCATTAAGCGCTCTTGAAGATGCTGATGCAAGAGTTTTACCGTCTTTATCGTCGATTAACTGAGCGTAAATTTCCTTATTACTTTTGTATACAGATAATCTTGGCAGTTCAGCAGAGCCAGAGATTTTTCCTCTTACTCTTCTTTTGATTCTGTTTCTTTTTTCTAATTTATTCAGTGCCATTTTCTTAAAATTTATTAAGCAGATTTACCAGCTTTTCTTCTCACGATTTCTCCTACGAATTTCACACCTTTTCCTTTGTAAGGTTCAGGTTTTCTGAATGAACGGATTTTTGCGCAAACCATCCCTAGAAGTTGCTTGTCGTGTGAAGACAAAGTAATAATTGGGTTTTTACCTTTTTCAGTCAATGTATCTACTTTTACTTCTCCTGGAAGCTCAAGTACAATACCGTGAGAGAATCCTAAAGCCAACTCAAGTTTTTGCCCTGAGTGTGATGCTCTGTATCCTACCCCTACAAGTTCAAGTTTCTTTTCGAAACCTTCGGATGTACCAACAATCATATTGTTGATCAGCGCTCTGTACAATCCGTGAAGCGCTTTATGCTGCTTAGAGTCCGATGGACGCGAAACTGTAAGTTCCCCATCTTTCTGCTCCAAGGTAATTCCTTCAGTAAGTGTCTGCGAAAGTTCTCCTTTCGGCCCTTTCACAGTTACAACACCGTCTTTTTCAGCGATTGTAACTCCTGCAGGAATCGTTATAATTGCGTTACCAATTCTTGACATTTTCCTTATTTTAAAAAATTAATAAACATAGCAGATTACTTCACCGCCTACTTTGTCGTGTTTCGCTTGCTTACCTGTCATTACTCCTTTAGAAGTAGAGATAATAGCGATACCTAAACCGTTTAGAACTCTTGGAAGTTCGTCAGCTCCTGCATAATATCTCAAACCCGGACGAGATGCTCTCTGAATAGATTTGATTGCCGGCTTACCGGTTAGTTTGTCATACTTTAAAGCGATTTTGATGTTCCCTTGTACCGCGTTATCTTCAAACTTGTAGTTTGTAATATAACCCTGGTCGAAAAGAATTTTCGTAATCTCCTTTTTGATTTTCGATGCAGGAATATCCACCACTTTGTGGCCTGCGCTTTGTGCGTTCCTTACTCTGGTTAGGAAATCTGAAATTGGATCTGTTACCATTTTTCTTTTTTGTTGTTATTGGTTAGTGATGAGCAGTTTTTATCTGGCTGGAAGCTTGAAGCTGGGTGCTGGAAGTTTCCAACCAAACAAACTTGCTTATCTAGATTAGTTAATAATTATTACCAACTTGCTTTTTTAACTCCCGGGATAAGACCTTGGTTTGCCATTTCACGGAACGTTACTCTGGAAATACCGAAAGTTCTCATATATCCTCTTGGTCTACCTGTAAGTTTGCAACGGTTGTGAAGTCTTACAGGAGAAGCATTTTTCGGAAGTTTTTGTAGTGCTTCGTAATCACCAGCTTCTTTCAAAGCTGCTCTTTTCGCAGCATATTTAGCAACTAGTGCTTCTCTTTTGCGCTCACGCGCTTTCATTGATTCTTTAGCCATTCTTAGTTCTTTTTAAATGGTAAACCGAAGTGAGTTAATAATGCTTTTGCTTCTTTATCAGTCTTTGCTGATGTAACGAAAGTGATGTCCATCCCCTGGATTTTTTTCACTTTATCGATTACGATTTCAGGGAAGATGATTTGCTCGGTAATCCCAAGGTTGTAGTTTCCTCTTCCGTCGAAACCGTCAGCTTTGATTCCTGAGAAATCTCTGATTCGTGGAAGTGCAGAAGAAGTAAGTCTGTCTAAGAATTCATACATTTTGTTGTCTCTTAGTGTTACTCTTGCACCTACAGGCATTCCTTTTCTCAGTTTGAAAGCTGCTTCGTCTTTCTTAGAGATTGTTCCAACTGCTTTTTGTCCGGTAATTGCGGTAAGTTCTTCTACTGCATAGTCGATAATTTTCTTATCGGCAGTAGCAGCTCCTAACCCCTGAGAAATTACAATTTTCTCCAATTTAGGTACCTGCATTACAGATTTGTACCCAAATTCTTCCATCATTGCAGGAACAATTTTTTCTTTATAATTCTGTTTTGGTCTTGCTACGAATTCCATAATTAAATTTCTTTACCGGTTGTTTTAGCAATTCTTACTTTCTTGTCTCCTTCAACTTTGTAAGCCACTTTTGTAGCTTTTCCGCTTGCATCCAATAGAGATACGTTGGAAATGTTGATGGAAGCTTCTTTCTCCACAATACCACCCTGAGGGTTAGAAGCTGAAGGTTTTACGTGTTTTTTCACAACGTTTACTCCTGCTACGATCACTCTTGGGTCTTGCCCTTCTTTTCTGATTACCTGAAGAACTTCGCCTTTAGTACCTTTATTTTTTCCGGTTGTAACGATTACGTTATCCCCTCTTTTGATTTTAACTTTTGTCATTGTCTTAAGATTTTAAAAATTAAAGTACTTCAGGAGCTAATGAAATTACTTTCATGTATTCTTTATCTCTCAGTTCACGAGCAACCGGTCCGAAAACACGTGTTCCTCTCATGTCTCCTGCAGCGTTTAGTAGTACGCAAGCATTATCGTCGAATTTGATGTAAGATCCATCTTTTCTTCTTACTGCTTTCTTAGTTCTTACTACTACTGCTTTAGAAACCTGACCTTTTTTAGCCTGTCCCTGTGGTGTAGAATCTTTGATAGTCACTACGATTTTATCACCAACTGAAGCATATCTTCTTCTGGTTCCTCCCAGAACTCTGATTACCAATACTTCTTTTGCACCGGTATTATCAGCTACTTTTAATCTTGATTCTGTTTGTAACATTACTTAGCTTTTTCAATGATTCTTACTAATCTCCATCTCTTGTTCTTGCTCAAAGGACGTGTTTCCTGGATCAGGACTGTATCGCCTTCGTTGCACTCGTTGTTCTCGTCGTGAGCTGTATATTTTTTCGTTTTCAATACGAATTTACCATACATCGGGTGCTTCATTCTCATCGTTTCGCTTACAACAATAGTTTTTTCCATTTTGTTGCTGGAAACCACTCCGATTCTTTCTTTTCTTAAATTTCTTTCCATTTTAAAAATGAATTATTGTTGTTTAGCGGTTAGTTCTGTCTTTAGTCTTGCGATTGTCTTTCTCAAATCTCTGATTTGGATTGGATTTTCTACCGGACTGATTTTGTGTGCCAGTCTTGTCTTAGTGTACTCTGCTTCCAGAGCTGTAAGCTGGTTCTGAAGATCCGCAACGCTTAAGTTTTTGATGTCAGCTTTTTTCATTTCGTCAAAGATTATTGAGGTTTAACAAAATCGTTAGCAACTACAAATTTGGTAACTACAGGCAGTTTCTGTGCAGCAAGTCTTAGAGCTTCTTTCGCAACTTCGTAAGGTACTCCTCCTACTTCGAACATAATTTTACCTGGTTTTACTACAGCTACCCAATATTCCACAGCACCTTTACCTTTACCCATCCTTACTTCGGCTGGTTTCTTGGTAATTGGCTTATCCGGGAAAATCTTGATCCACAGCTGACCTTCTCTTTTCATATATCTCGTAGCAGCGATACGCGCAGCTTCGATTTGTCTTGCGGTGATCCACGCTCCGTCTGTAGCTTTGATGCCGAAAGTTCCATACGCAAGTTGTGCTCCTCTTTGCGCATTTCCTTTCATCTTCATCTTGTGAACACGACGGAATTTGGGTCTTCTTGGTTGTAAGATTTCTTTAAATGTTAGATTTTAGATTACTGAAGTT